>CAVCPW010000204.1:0-7637 GCA_963604075.1 Anaerovoracaceae bacterium
GCATTGTAGTAAGAATCTGTGAAGGCAACCTGATCCTTTCTGCTCTCTGTAATTGTCAGACCTGCCATTGCGATATCGCACTTGCCCTGGCCAACTGACAGGCATACAGCATCAAAATCCATGTTCTGAATAACCAGCTCTTTGCCCAGATAATCTGCAAGCAATGATGCCATCTCCATATCAATACCACAGTAATCCTCACCCTTCATGAACTCGAATGGTTCAAAACCTGCGTTCGTTGCTACAACCAACTGATCCTTGGACTCATCATACTCTGCGGACTTCACCATAACCGGTTCGCCATCGCCAAAATAATGATCACAGATCTCATCGAAAGTACCATCCTCCATTATCTTTGCAATAAACTCATTTGTCTTCTCTAACAAATCAGTCTCATCCTTATTTACGCCAAATGCATACTGCTCACTTGTCAGATCAATGTCAATCACGCGAACCTTTGCGTCCTCATCATCTGTCTTTGCGGCTGCTTCCTTGGTAGAAGCCTCGCTAGATGCCTCTTCAGATGCACTTTCAGAAGATGCTTCTTCAGAAGATTCCCCACTCTTTGCCTCTGTATTTTTTTCTGTTGCTGCTTCGGTAGCCTTCTCTGTTACAGCCTCAGTAGATGCCTCCTGTGTAGAAGCTGCTGTTGTTGTCTTCTTAGCACTGTTGCTAGAACCACATCCTGCAAGCATTACTGCTGCTGCCATAGAAACTGCTGTCATTGATGCAAATACTTTTTTCATAATCTCTTCTCCTCTAAAAAAGGCAGCAGTGACCATGTCACTGCCACCTCATTATGGCATTATTTGCCAATTAGTCCAACTCGTAAACGTCGCCGTACTTCTCCTCAAACTCTTCCTGATTCTTCGGAACTTCCAGATCGCCGGCAATGATGTCTTCCTTTGCCTTCTCAATCTTCTCCAGAACCTCATCAGACAGGTTGTCTGTAGTAGGAGCAATATCAACACCGCCTGCTGCCAGGTCATATGTTGCAACACCACCCTCGATAGTTCCAAGGATAGTCTGCTTTGCAGCATCGTAGCAAGCATTATCTACTCTCTTTAAAGCAGATGTCAGGATAGTCTCAGGTGCCAGTGAACTCTGGTCAGAGTCAACACCGATTGCCCAGATACCATTCTCCTTGCATCCGTCAATAACACCAAGTCCGGTACCGCCTGCTGCATGGAATACTACGTCTGCACCCTTCGTTACCATAGTATTTACTGCGGTCTTTCCAGTACTTGCATCTCCAAAATTATTTGCATTGTACTGAAGGATAGTTGCGTCCGGATTTGCATCCAGAACACCTGCCAAGTAACCGTAACCAAATGTATTCATGGTCTCGTTTGCCTGTCCGATAACAAATCCTACAATATTACTCTCGGTTGTATAACCTGCTGCCAGACCAACCAGATAAGAAGCCTGCTCCTGCTCGAACATCATACAGGTTACGTTATCAAGATCTGCATTAGAAGAATCATCAACGATTGCAAACTTCTGATCCGGATTCAGCTCTGCTGCTTCACGAACGGCATCTGCCATTACATATCCGGTACAAATAATCAGATCATAGTCCTCATCCAAGAAAGTCTCAATATTTGGAGCGAAGTCTGCATCACCCTTAGACTCAATGTACTTAACCTCACAGCCAAATGCTTCTGCTGCTCTCTGCAAACCTTCCCATGCAGACTGGTTAAAGGATCCGTCATTTACGCCACCAACATCGGTAACCATACCAATCTTAAATCCAGTACCATCAATGTCCTCTTCGGTTTCAGCCTCAGTCTCTTCTTCAGAAGATGCTTCCTCAGTGTCTCCTTCGCTAGACTCTTCCTCACTGGATGCCTCCTCAGTAGCTTCCTCGCTAGATGCCTCTTCACTGGATGCCTCTTCGCTGGATACTTCCTCGCTAGATGCTTCTTCGGTAGCTTCTTCGCTAGATGCTTCCTCGCTGCTTACTTCCTCAGTAGATGCTGCTTCTGTAGAAGCCTCCTCACTCTTTGCCTCTGTGGACTCTTCCTCAGTAGATGCTGCCTCTGTGGAAGCCTCAGTTTCCTTCTCGGTGGCTGATTCTGTAGCTGCCTCGCTAGTAGCGGCTTCTGTGGAAGCCTTCTCGGTCTTAGCCTCAGTTGTCTCTACCTCTGTTTTCTTCTCGGTAGCTGCCTCTGTCTTTGTTGCTTCTGTCGTCTTCTTTGTGTCAGACTTACTTCCACAAGCAGTAAGAGATGCTGCCATAGAGCCTGCCATCAGAACGGCAAAAAGTTGTTTCTTTCTCATCGTCGACTCCTCCTTATAGATGCTGCGTTTTTGATAACGCTCCGATTCCTGTACATTGTAACACGTTGCTTTTATGCCGTCAACAGGCACCTTACGCATTTTTTCGAAAAATATTTCGTATTTTTTACTTATTTTTCACTATTTTGAGTGGAAAGATGTTGACGAATACGGTTTTGGATCATTTCCCTTGCTACCATATTCTTTCCTCCCTCGAGCACGATAATATCTGCATTCTTCTTGCTTGGTTCTACAAATTCCTCATGCATCGGCTTTACTGTATTCATATACTGCTGAATTACAGACTCAAGAGAACGTGCACGCTCGATTACATCACGCTGGATTCTTCGAATGATACGAATATCGGCATCGGTATCAACAAAAATTTTGATATCCATCTCCTTGCAGAGCTCTTTATTTTCAAAAATCAGGATTCCTTCCACTATGATAACATTTGTCGGGTAGATGACCTGAAAATTGCGGCTTCTATTATGAATGGTATAATCATAGATTGGGCAGTTAATCGGATTACCAGCCTTTAGCTGACGAAGATGTTCTAACATTAACTCTGTATCAAACGCATTCGGATGGTCATAGTTTAAATGCGTTCTCTCTTCATATGTCATGTCGTCGTGTGCCTTGTAGTAGTCATCGTGCTTTAATACGGTAATTTGATCGCCAAAATGGTTGACTAACTGCTTGGTAAGCGTAGACTTTCCGCTGCCAGTTCCTCCTGCAATTCCAATTACCAAAACATTATTATTCATCTGCTTTCTCCTTTGCTGCCTTATCTTTTTTAATCATACTCCTAAGAGCCTCTATTGCTGTGGTAATAGCACGTTCGGTATCGTGGACAACTGGATTCTCCAGTCCTTCCTTTGCGCGCTCCTGATTTGCCACAACAAGGAAAATCGATCCGACACGCACATGCAGGTAATTTCCAATAACAAACAGTGCTGCCGACTCCATCTCGGATGCAAGACAGCCTAAGCGTTTCCACGCCTCCCACTTATTCAAAAGTTCGTAGCTGACCGGCTTAGTCTCTGGCTCGTGCTGACCATAAAACGAATCCTTACACTGTACAACGCCAACGTGATACGGATAGTTCTTCTCCTCTGCTGCCTTAACAAGTTCCTGCACGATATGAAAATCAGCTACTGCCGGATACTCGATAGGCGCATACTCTCTGCTGGTTCCCTCCATACGGATGGCACCACTTGCAACAACCAGATCACCGCTCTTTACAGGTATCTGCATACCGCCACAGGTACCTACACGCACAAAGGTATCGGCGCCGATCTTTACTAACTCCTCCATTGCGATGGATGCAGAAGCCCCACCGATACCGGTTGAAGTTACGCTGACCTTCTCACCCTCAAGATAACCTGTGTATGTCACAAACTCACGGCTGTCTGCCATCTTTACTGGATTGTCAAAGTGTGCTGCAATCTTTTCACAGCGCTTGGGATCGCCCGGAAGAATCACATAACGGCCCACATCACCTTCTCCCAATTGAATGTGATATTGCAATCCTGGTTTTTCTGAATAATTTACCATATGTTCATTTCCTTTTCATCAGTTCTATTTGTTCTTATCCTTATATTCTTCATAAAATAGAATACCGATTCAAAGCATCAGCCTTTTGTCTGGCTTTGAACCGGTACAGTTGAAACGCATTATCAATAAACCTTCTTCATTAGATCTTCTATCTCATCAATGCTTCTTGGAATGCCTCTGGAAAGATTTTCGCAACCATCCTCTGTCACAAGACAGTTATCCTCTAAACGGAAACCTATTCCCCACTCTTCATGATATATACCAACATCAATGCAGAATACCATACCCGGCGCAATGACCTCTGGTGTCTTTACCACATCATGCACATCATATCCGACATGATGTGCACCACCATGCCACATATAGGTGCCAATCTGGCTGACATCAGAGAGCACTCCTGCATCCTTTAAACGCTCTGCATTGTAACGGCGAATGGTACCGTCCACATCCACCATCTTCATGCCAGGCTTAATCGTCTCAAACATATGATTTGATGTCGCATATGCACACTCATACAGAAGACGCTGCTTATCACTATATTTTCCATTACATGGCCAGCCTCTAGAAACGTCTGTCATTACATTGTCGTAATAGCCGCCCACATCGTTCAGAATCATATCGCCATCCTTAGCCTGTCCCGTGTAACTGTAATAATGGATGCAGAAGTTGTTCTGTCCTGCGGAAATAATTGACGGGAATGCCGGTCCCTGCGGTCCAAACTGACCAAGTGCATGATCAAACTCTGCCTTGTACTGATACTCGTACATGCCAGGCTTGGATGCCTTCATCATCGCAGTAATTCCGGCCTTTGTGATCTCCTCTGCCTTCCGCATCGCCTCAATCTCACACGGCTGCTTGATGGTACGCAGTACACTGATCAGATCATTGGCATTTTGCACTCTCAGATATGCATAAGTCTTTGCCACCTCTTTTGCAAATACAAATGCCGGTGTCTCCTCGCCATCTGCTGCCGCTCTATACAAATCGAGATACAAATTCTCATAATTTCCACTCAAGGCCATGCGATGGAACATAGACTCAAACATACTGTTTGGATAAATCTCCTCAATACCTGATTTCTCAGCCACTTCTTCTTTTGTAAGACGTCGCCCGGTCCAACGCTCTGCCATCGGATCAGACGGAAGTACAAACACCATCTCGGTAACACTCTCATCTTCCTTCTTTGCCACCAGAACAAATTCCTTGCTCTCCAGTCCCGTCAAATAAACAAAGGAACGATTTGCATAAAATGGATAATACTCATCATTTGTCTTTGTCTTTTCTTTTCCAGAAAATAGTACCATAAGTGAGTGTGGCTTCATCATCCGATAAAGTCGCTCACGGTTTCCCTTATGGAATTCTTTATTCATGCCTTATCTCCTCCCTTACTTTGTTTCTTGTCTCTCCAACTCAATCAAACAGTGACAATATTACCTGCTGCCTGCTATTATAACATCTTCAACACACAAAAACAAGTCTAAGAAAAAGACACCTGTAAGTTTATCTGACATCTAACAGATAACCCACTGGTGTCTTTTTACGATTTTTTACTTTAACTTTGTACTTTTTATTTATTTCGTATTCTATTTTTTACGAATTAATAGGTCAGCTGATTATTCTGTTCTGCACAGTATTCACTCCACTCTGCATCATCCATAGTATATGTCATAAGCTTAATGCCTCCGCGTTCTACCAATGTATTGATAAAATCACATGGGAACACAATTCTCTGAGAATAAAGCTCAGCAGATACAGAGTTGTTCATCGGAATAATATGATAATCCAAAAGGATTCCTTCCTCAAGTCCTGCTAAAACCTGTACTCTGGTATCATAATCTGCCGCTGCATATTCGCCCTCATTCAATGCCACATACCATTCATAGAAGGACTTTGTAAGTTCTTCACCATCTACTGTAATGGTCAAATCTCTGGAAGAATCAAAACCATACTCCATGATATAATCCGGATCAGTCCATGTCTGTGCCATGGAGAATGGATCCATATCTGATCCTCCAGGACCCTCACGAATCATATCACAACCACCGCTTCTCATGTTGGTATAGAAATCAGGATCATCTACCAGTACTACGCTGACTCTTCCTTCAAGAGATGTTCCCTCTGCGATCGCCTTGAATGCTGCATCAATATAATCTACCATTTTCTGGTACTCTGTGCTGGAACTTCTTACATGATACTCGATCTCAATCACATCAGTATCATTGATATCGCCTGCCTCATATGCCTCATCATATGCCTTCTGGAGAAGCTCCGATGCCTGATCTTTATCATATCCGGTCAGCTCATCTACGCTGCTGACACCATATACATCACACAAAACCTTCTGTGCGGCTTCGGTATCACGATAACTCTCACTCGTCTCCGGATTTGCAATATAAATATCATTTAACAGACCATAACAAGCCTCTGAACCAGATGTGCAGCTCATTGCATAATCACTTCTGTCAATACCGATAGCTAACGCATGACGGAAGTCTTCATATGTATAAATTACCTTGTTGACCCCCTCTGTCGCATCCTGTCTCTGCTTTAATGCATCATAATCAGTATTTAATGCGAGCGCATAAGTATAACTTTCTGGTGTATAGTAAACATAATCACTTGTACCATATGTATCCATGTCATCGCTTGTCAGCTCTACATAATCCAGATTTCCCTGAAGGAACATATACAGCTGTGTACTGTGATCATCGATCATCTGAAGTTCAATGTCAGTTGTCTGATAATAATCATCCATTTCACCACTTACGAAGCCATACCAGTTCTCATTCTTCTCAAGCTTAACTGCCTTGCTCTCTTGATACTCTACAAGCTTGTACGGGCCATAGGAAGCAAATGTGTCTACTGATGTTCCATAAGATGACTTGATTACACCACCGCTATCCTGCTTGCTTGCCTCATAGAGATCTTCCTTCAGCAGATAGAAAGAAAAGCCATATTCAAAGTTAAACAGAGTTGCCGGATTTGCCAGAATAACAGTAAAGCTATAATCATCATTCTTAATATATCCAACGTTGCTCCAATCTACAGCTTCACCGACACCCGTTGCCGAAACCATATAGTTAACCAGATCATCCTGTGATTCGTTGCCCCAGTCGTCTGAACCAGTCATGGAGTAAACTAACTCAATGGTCTCACTGGTAACCGGAACAAATCCATCGCTGTTTGCAGATTCCTCAAGCGCTGTTGCCGCATCTTCTGAGAAATAATCGGAATAATCACTCAAAGAGTCGCCGCCTAACACATCATTGTCAATTCCAGTGCTCCATGAGAAATAAACCGGATTTCCATTCGAATCAACATACTGTCCGTCATCACCCTCTGTCAAATCAGAAAATGCAAAACCTTCTTCTGACACAGCAGTATACAACACAGAACCCTGCGAATAATATTCCTTTGCGTTTGCCAATGCTGCGATTCCACTGTAATACAAAGATGCACGGTAGTTTTTCATCTGTGGATTCAAAAACTGCTGCAAACTATACTCAAAATCGTCAACCGTGATCGGTGTGCCATCATCCCATGTCATATCATCGCGGATGGTTACCTTCCAGGCATAGCCCTCGGTTGCATCTGCCGGAACGCCATAGGTCTCATTTCCAGCAAATTCTGCTGTGACATCCTCCGGATAATCAGCTGCTGCACCCGGAAGAATATCATATCCGTCATAAGTATCGTTGACATCAAATTCATATAATGGTGTCATCGTATAGTTGATGATATTTCCCTCAGACTCCAGCTGCCAGTCAGTCGGGCTGAACGTATTGATCAAAGATGTTGTTGAC
>CAVCPW010000205.1:0-4554 GCA_963604075.1 Anaerovoracaceae bacterium
ATTGCATGAGAATTGTATCAAAATTATAGTAAAGGAGAAAACATGACAGAAGGAGAGGAAAGAAGAGAGAAAATAGTCGAGCTGCTAAAGCAGACCAAAAAGCCGATTTCTGGTACCGAGTTGGCACATCAAATGAAGGTCAGCCGCCAGGTTATCGTGCAGGACATTGCGCTGCTTCGCGCGTCCAATCGAAACATTCTCTCAACAAACAAAGGCTATATCTATGACCAAACAGACGAGAAAAAAGTCAGCCGACGCACTTTTTTTGTGTATCACACCGATTTGCAGATGGCCGATGAGTTGTTTACCATAGTGGACAATGGTGGGCGCCTTCGCGATGTTGTTGTTGAACATGAAATTTATGGTCAGATCACCGTTGATCTGATTCTTGAAAACAGATGCGATGTGGAAGAATTTCTTGAAAAGATCAATAAAAAAACAGCTCGCCCGTTAAATATTCTCACAAATGGGTATCACTATCACACTGTCGAGGCAGATAGAGAGGAGATTTTAGACCGCATCGAGCTGCAGCTGAGCAAAAAAAATTACCTCATAAAAAACACTTGATTTTTCCCGTATAATATACTTGATTTTTCCTGTAGAATATGATAGACTTCTGATTGTTTGACATGTCAGCTGACAAGACAGTTGACATAACAGCCAACATGGCAGTTAATAGATTAGAGGATCCTAAGTCCTGCTGCCGGGAATTTTAGAGGCATAGTAAAATCTGTCATGGCATGTCAACAAATATACGCCTGCTACAGAACAGCAGGGAGGGGAAAGGCATGGTTGTTTACATGGAAAAAACAAAGAAAATACTAAACCGAATCTTCATCGATGGCCTGAGTGGAATGGCACTGGGCTTGTTTTCTACTCTTATCATCGGAACCATCATTGCACAGATCGGGACATTGATTGGTGGCCCGATTGGAAGTTACCTAAAGGCAATCAGCAATGTGGCAAAGACACTTACAGGTGCTGGCATCGGCGTCGGCGTTGCTTGCAAATTTAAAGAAGGACCACTTGTCACCGTATCAGCAGCAGTAGCTGGTATGATTGGCGCATTTCCGGCTACACCGGAAGCCATCACACTAGGCACACCGGGTGAGCCTCTTGGTGCATTTGTGGCAGCTTATGTAGCGATTGAGATCGGACATCTTGTTGCTGGAAAGACAAAAGTCGATATTCTCGTGACACCGCTTCTTTCCATCTGCGCAGGTGCTGCAGTCGGGTTGATTGTCGGACCGTACATCACCGACTTTATGAAGTGGCTCGGTGCTCTTGTCAATGTTAATGTCGAGCAGTCTCCAGTATTCGGAGGCATTATCGTTTCTGTTTTAATGGGTATAATCTTAACACTTCCGATCAGCTCCGCAGCCATTGGCATCTCCATGGGCCTGACCGGACTCGCAGCAGGTGCTGCTACTATTGGATGCTGCTGTCAGATGGTCGGATTTGCCGTTGCCAGCTACCGTGAGAACAAAGTAGGCGGTCTAATTGCACAGGGTGTAGGAACATCCATGCTTCAAATCCCAAATATTGTGCGTCATCCAGTTATCTGGGTTCCTGCCATTTTATCAAGTGCCATTCTCGGGCCGATTGCCTCTGCCGTCCTTCATATGGTCAGCACCTCGGTAGGTTCTGGTATGGGATCTGCAGGCTTCGTCGGTCAGATCGCCGCATTCGGTGCTATGACTGAGGCTGGTATGTCTTCTTGGCTGGCACTTCTTCAGATTGTCATCATGCACTTTGTCCTTCCAGCACTTCTGACGCTTGGAATCTCTGAGTTTATGCGCAAAAAGGGTTGGATTAAGGATGGAGATATGATGTTAAACATCTGATAGATTACCCAGAAAAAACAGAAAGAAGCTACAGTTCACAGATTTGATAAGGAAGCCCCGCCCCTTTAGGGGCGGGAGTAATTGACTAGACGACCATTCGCAAAATATAAATCTAGCGGTATGCGTGAACTGCAATGAAAAAAATAAAAATAAAAAAAAGTAAAATTTCCAGTTGACGAATTAAAAATCTATGCTATAATAGAATACGTGCTAAAAATACCCAAACAGTTGTATTTGCACAATACACAACTGGAGGGAGGTTGAGTGAGAGTCTATGTCTAATGTAATCGTTAAAGAGAACGAGAGTCTGGACAGTGCATTACGCAGATTTAAGAGAAACTGCGCTAAGGCAGGTATCCAGCAGGAGATCCGTAAGAGAGAGCATTATGAGAAGCCAAGCGTAAGACGTAAGAAGAAGTCTGAAGCGGCTAGAAAGCGTAAGTATAACTAATCTTCGGATTGTTAAGCTATGGTATGCAGAGAGGGATTGCCGTGTGGCAGTCCCTCTTTTTCGTTAAGCCCGATAAACCAAAGGGGGAATTTATGAAAGAAAAATCAATCGTTTTAAATATGATGCAGGGTGCTCCCGGAGAGATTCTTGAGAAGGGACGCTATTATGCAGTAAAAAAGAATGCAGACGGGATGGTTCACGCCGAGTATTGCAATTCCTCACAGGAGGCAGCAGCACTGAAACTAACACTGACTGCGCTGAATCCATATGCTGAATTTAACGTGCAGGTGCAGCGTGAGGAATCATATTTTTTAAGAGCTAATGCAGCCGGCATTTTGGAAGGTCGTTTTCAGGTGCCAGCCGGACGTCGTATTGATATTGATGAGAAGAAAAATGCGTGAAATGAAAATAGAAGAATGAAAATAAAAGAATGAAAGCGAGGATATGAAAAAAATGGAGCTTATTAAAATGAATCTGGAAATTCCATATGAGAAGGCAGGTGTCACTACGCCAGATGGTGATGCACAGCTTGTCTGTTATCTACAGCAGCTACAGAATATGCCAGTTCCACGTCCGGCAGTTATCATTTGTCCGGGCGGTGGCTACTGCTACACCTCCTCGAGAGAGTCTGAGTCTATTGCAATGCAGTATTTAGCAGCGGGTATGCAGGCATTTGTTCTATATTATCATTGCGCACCGGCCGTATTTCCATGCGCACTCTTAGAGCTTGCAAAGTCAGTGAGCATCGTCCGCACTCATGCCGCAGAGTGGAACATTGATTCGGATAAGATCCTAGTCGCAGGATTTTCAGCAGGTGGTCATCTGGCCGCAAGTATTGGCTGCTTCTGGAACCAGGAATTTGTCTATGGGCCATTAGGCCTTACGGCAGAGGATATCCGTCCTAATGGAAATATCTTAGGCTATCCGGTAATCACTTCCGGTGAGTATGCACACAGAGGCTCTTTTAATGCACTGTGCAGCGGCCTTGATCAAGAAAAGTATCTGGCATTGACATCACTTGAAAATCAGGCAGGCGCTCAAAATCCTCCGACATTCATCTGGCACACGAACGAAGACCAGTCCGTACCAGTTGAAAATTCCTTCTTATATACAGCAGCACTCAGAAAGGCAAAGGTACCGGTTGAGTTTCATATGTATGCACACGGTTGGCATGGTCTGTCTCTGGCAAATGATGAGACAAAGTGCGACAAGGACGGTGACCTTCCAAAGGTACAGTCCTGGATGAATCTGTCCATTACGTGGATTAAAGATTTGGGAAATAAGTATTAAAAAGTATTGGAACAAGTATTAATTGAAATATTGCAGTGTAAATGGCGGCGAGGTAAAAAGAATTTGCTGAGTCGCCATTTCAGAAACATTCAAAAATATTCTTTGTGATTTTTTTGACGATTTCCAAGGAATGGTATTGAAGTTTTTTAGGGAATATAGTAAAATACCTTTCAGTGCAATGAATACAATCAAATGGAGGTTACTATGTATCAGATAACAAGAGCAAAAAAGCTGGCAGATAAGATCTATCTGATGGATGTTACAGCACCAAGGGCTGCAGCAAATTGTCTTCCGGGACAGTTTATTATTGCAAAGGTAGATAAGGCAGGCGAGCGCATTCCGCTTACAATCTGTGATTACGACAGAGAAAAGGGAACAATCACTATTGTATTCCAGATTGTCGGAGCATCAACCGAGAAAATGTCAAAGCTTGTTGCAGGTGACAGCTTTGAGGATTTTGTTGGTCCATTAGGTGTTCCATCCGAGTTTACCAAGGAAAATATCGAGACATTAAAGAATAAGAAGTTCTTATTTGTAGCAGGTGGTGTTGGTGCAGCTCCTGTTTATCCGCAGGTAAAGTGGCTGCATGAGCATGGCATTCAGGCAGATGTCATTGTCGGTGCAAAGACGAAGTCATTAATTCTTCTTGAGGAAGAGATGAAGGCTGTTGGAAATGTTTATGTCACAACTGATGACGGAAGCTATGAGCGTAAGGGTATGGTTACTCAGGTAATTCAGGATTTGCACGACCAGGGCAAGCAGTATGATGTCTGCGTTGCAATCGGACCGATGATCATGATGAAGTTTGTCTGTAAGCTTACAAAGGAACTTGGCATCCCGACTATTGTCAGTCTGAACCCGATTATGATTGATGGAACCGGTATGTGCGGTGGATGTCGTGTGTCCGTAGGCGGAGAGATCAAGTTTGCCTGTGTAGACGGACCAGAGTTCGATGGACATTTGGTAAAC
>CAVCPW010000206.1:0-2603 GCA_963604075.1 Anaerovoracaceae bacterium
GTCAGCATGGATAACTGCTCTCATAATGGTGAGAAGCTTCAGGCGTCTGTTATGACAATCGCAAAGGCATGGGCAGAGAAAGGCTTTGTAACAGAAGATTTCATCGCATACCTTGAGGATGAGTCCAGTATTAGCTTTCCGTGGAGCATGATCGATAAGATCACACCAAGACCGGCAAAGGCAGTTGAGGAGAAGTTAGAGGCAGCAGGTGTTGAGGAGATGGCTCCGGTTATCACATCCAGAAATACCTACATCGCACCATTTGTAAATGCAGAGGGACCGCAGTATCTTGTAATCGAGGACAAGTTCCCAGCTGGAAGACCGGCACTTGAGAAGGCAGGCGTTTACCTGACTGATCGTGACACTGTAAATCGTGTAGAGCGTATGAAGGTAACGACATGTCTGAATCCGCTTCATACTGCACTGGCTGTATATGGCTGTCTGCTTGGCTATAATCTGATCGCTGACGAGATGAAGGATAAGGAACTGGTTGGCCTGATTCGTC
Source organism: Anaerovoracaceae bacterium (assembly GCA_963604075.1). Taxonomy (GTDB): domain Bacteria; phylum Bacillota; class Clostridia; order Lachnospirales; family Lachnospiraceae; genus Anthropogastromicrobium. Next base: position 506 of record CAVCPW010000206.1, read on the forward strand.
ACATCGGTTATGATGAGGGCATGAAGGTTGTTACTGATCCGGGCATCCTTTCTCCAAAGGCATTTATTGACGAGGTTATCGAGAAGCGTCTTCCGAACCCGTTCATGCCAGATACACCGCAGCGTATCGCAACTGATACTTCTCAGAAGATTACAGTTCGTTTCGGTGAGACTATGAAGTCTTACATGGCAAGCAGCGAACTTGACTGTGCATCTTTAGTTTACATTCCACTTGCAATCGCAGGATGGCTTCGTTACCTGCTTGGAACAGATGACAAGCTCGAGAAGATGGAGCTTAGCAGCGATCCAATGTTATCCGAGCTTCAGAGCAAATTAGCAGGTGTAGAGGCTGGAAAGCCAGAGACATACAAGGGACAGCTTAAGGACATTCTGACCAATAAGGCAGTATTTGGAGTTGATATGTACGAGGCTGGTCTTGCAGACAAGGTAGAGGGTATGTTTGTTGAGATGCTTGCTGGCAAGGATGCAGTTCGTAATACTTTAAAGAAGTATGTAGACTAAACTGAATACCAGATAGGTTATGAGAGGGACATTCTCCTCAGCACCTGATATACATTACGGATATAGAATTTCGCCGCCCTGGCAACAGGGCGGCAATTTGTGCTTTCAGAAAAAGACACAGAAGGGAGAAAAAATGCTGAATATCATATTTGACATGGATGGCGTTATTTTTGATTCTGAGCACGTATGCGAGCGTTGCTGGCAGGATTACAAAGAAAAATATCAGCTAAAAGACGTAAAGAGCATGTTTCATGCCTGCATCGGCACCACTGTTGAAAAGACAAAGGAAATCGTGTGCGATTATCAAGGTGCAGATTTCCCATATGAGGAGTTTCGCAAGGATACATCTGATCGTTTTCATGAGATTGAAGAGGCAGAGGGACTTCCAGTCAAAAAAGGGGCAAGAGAGTTGCTGTCATGGTTAAAAGAGAGTGGTGCGCATGTTGGCCTTGCTTCATCCACAAGAAGTCAGACTGTAATTCGCCAGCTAACTCACGCTGGATTGGTACAGTATTTTGATGTGATTGTGGGCGGTGAGATGGCAGAGAAGAGTAAACCTGAGCCAGATATTTATTTGGAGGCATGTAAACGTATGGAGATTGACCCAAAGAGTGCTTACGGCGTAGAGGATTCCTTTAACGGTGTGCGTTCACTCTATGCGGCAGGGCTGTATCCAATCATGGTGCCGGATATATTAGAGCCAGATGATGAGATGCATCGTCTTTCAGGCAAGATTTTACCAGATTTGCTTGCAGTACGGGATTACCTGAAAGAGAGTGGACCACGAATGAATGAGGAAGTGTCAGAATGAATCCCTATTATTTGATTTCATTATCAGGTGCCTATGACAGTCAATCATTTTGGAAAAAAGGAGACTTAGCTAAAAACAAACAGAAAGAATACTTAGCGGAGCCTGAAAAAAGACAGTCTTTAGAATGCGTATATATTGACTGCACCGATGTTTCTGGCAGCCTTTATTTTTGCAGTGATGAGGCGAGAGACGAATTGACAAAACGATTGGCGGATGTCCCTGTGAATGCACTTCATTTTGTTGACTCAGGCGACTATCATTATCTAAGCCTTTTGTTTTTACAGCGAATTGATCAGCCATTTAGTCTTCTTTTATTTGATCATCATTCAGACTGTATGGAGAGTGCGTTTGGCGGTGATCTGTTAACCTGCGGCAGTTGGGTCCTTCGTGCATTAACCGATCTTCCAAACTTAAAAAAGGCAATCTTAGTTGGTCCGGCGGATGAGGATGGCACAGCTGGGCAGCTGTTAGCTGACCCACGTATCACATGGGTGATAGAGGAAGATTTTTTTATACGAAAAGAAGAACTATACAAAGAACTTTTGGCGTGGCCAGTCTATATCTCACTTGACAAGGATGTCTTAGAACGAAAAGAGGCCGTCACAGATTGGAGTCAGGGCGGCATGAGACTTTCGGATATTCTGGACTTTTTAGAAGAAGCAAAAGAATTAGGTACACATTTTTGCGGCATGGATGTGTGCGGTGAGCAAAAGGCATCTGAAGAGATGTCTGAAGCAGGAATCGGTGCTCAGATAAATAGCAATAC
>CAVCPW010000207.1:0-19280 GCA_963604075.1 Anaerovoracaceae bacterium
TAATACCACAGACTTCAGAAGTCAAGAGATGCCGTGTAAAACGCAATTCATCCCGCCACCTATAGAGGTGGGGGATTTCTTGCTCACAGCATGTTAAAGAGTTTGCGTTAAATTAATTTAGTTTAAAGGGGGTTAATCAAGTGAAAAAGAAAAAATTGCTGCCGGTTATAGGAATGTTGTCTGCCATATTACTTGCCGGATGCAAAATGGGAAGCGCAGAGATTTCCAGTAAAGAATATACCCAATCGGAGTCCGTAGAAGTAGAAGGACGGCAAGGGATTGCAGTCGATACCGACTATTACTATGTCAGTGGTTCTACTTCACTGATCAAATATGATAAGGACTGGAATGTTGTTGCAGAGAATACGGATCCATTTTCGGAAGGTTATACTGCCGAAGTAAATCATATCGGTGATATCGATGTCTATAACGGAGAAGTGTACTGCGGTGTAGAAAAATTTCTTGACGGGGTCGCTTCCAATATCCAAATTGCAGTGTACGATGCGGATACATTGAAGCTGAAAAGAACATTTCCGTTTGAAACAGAAAGCGGACAGACAGAATGTTCTGGAATCGCAGTAAATCCGGATAATTCTACTGTTTGGATGTGCTCTTGGGCTGACGGTGATTCCGGGCGGTATTTGTATAAATATGACCTGAACTCTGGAGAATATCTTGGAAAAATCCACATGCATGCGGTTCCGCAATGGATTCAGGGCATTGCATACTATGACGGATCATATTATGTGACCGCAGATGACGGAGACGCAGATTATGATGAGCCGGATCACATCTATCGCTTTGAAATATCCGATGACAGCACGGAAGCGACTAGCGTGGAAGAACTGGCTTTGAGAGACGTTACCAAACAGGGAGAAATTGAAGGACTTTCCTTTGACCGGGAAAACAAAAAGCTGCTTGTTTTGTACAACAGGGGAGCAAGAATTGTACAGGGAATGCCATCTGGATTTTACGATGGTTATACCGAGGAAATACATGAAGTATTTGTATATAAAATTTACTGATGGCAATGTAAGAATGAGCAGACTGTTTACGTTGCTTTTTCTGTACAAGAACGGATGCAGTGTGGAAAAATGTAGCATATTCCAATAGCATATTCCACGCGCAGGCAGTTTTTTGTTTTAGATAGACAAAATAATCTTATCTTGCTATACTTGAAATAAGAAAGAAAACTTAAAAGAACAAAATTTAAGCAGGAAGCTCCAACTTCTATAAGTAGGAGTAGTTCACGAGAGCAAAATCTAAAAGAACAATTGCTTAAAATCTATTTCAAAAGCTTGGGAGGAAAAAACAATGGGCAACGGAATTAAGCCATCAGTGTACAGTCACTTTACGCTCGGCGATATGGCGGCATATTACATGCTGGAAAAGGAAGACAACCAAATCGAGTTGTTGCTGGTTCCGGTTAAAAAAGAAAAAAAATTAGCAGAAAAACTTGACGCAATGCTCGACAGTAAGTGCTTACACGGTGACAGCCTTATTCAGGTGAAACTGCTGGACGACATTTATCCGGGTGCATACGGACCGGGTACAAGTATGCGAAACAGCGGAACAGTTGAGGCGTGCAATTTTGAAAAGCAGCTGCATAAAATTGAAGGTACGAAAGAAATCATAGAAACATGGCTTGAAGATGGCAGAGGTCATCACTTTGTACACACACTTACATGGACAAAGGGAGAGTATGCATTGGGCAGTACAACTACAGTATTGAACAAGTCAGATGCCCCAACTACCTTAGAGCTTTTGACAAGCTTTTCACTTGGACTCATCTCCCCGTTTGAGGAAGCTGATGCATCCGAGTGCTTAAAGCTGCACCGTATCCGCAGCAAGTGGAGCCAGGAAGGACGTCTAGTTACCGAGTCTGCAGAGGATTTGCAGCTTGAGCCATCATGGGCATACTGGCAGGTAAATTCCGCGCGCTACGGTCAGATAGGTTCCATGCCAGTCAAAGGATATTTCCCATTTGGTGCAGTTGAGGACACAAAGGCTGGCGTCGTATGGGCAGCGCAGTTAGCGATTGAGTGCTCATGGCAGATGGAATTTTACCGCAGAGATGATGGTATGGCATTTTCAGGTGGCTTGGCAGACCGTGAATTTGGTCAGTGGATGAAGACCATAAAGCCGGGCGAATCCTTTACCACACCGGAGGCGATTCTTACTGTTTGCAGCAGCGATGAGCGCGCAGGAAGTACCGTCGATTATGCATGCCAGCGACTAACTCAGTATGCACAAAAATATGTAAATACAGCACCAGAGAGTGAGCAGCACCTTCCAATCCTGTTTAATGAGTATTGTACTACATGGGGCTTGCCATCTCACGAAAATATTAAAGGGATCCTGGAAGCTGTTAAGGGAAAGGGTCTGGAATATTTTGTTGTGGACTGTGGCTGGTTTGTAGAGGAAGGTGTACATTGGAGCCGCAGTATGGGCGATTATGTTCCGTCTGATCGTCTTTTTCCCAAAGGTCTTGGTGCAGTCAGCGAGGATATTCGCAAGGCAGGCATGAAGCCGGGTATCTGGTTTGAAATTGATAATGCTGGTCCGAAATCTCACGTTTATTCTGAGCGTGAGGATCTGCTTCTTCACCGCGATGGAAAGGTGCTTACGACAAAAGAGCGTCGTTTCTTTGATATGAATAACCCGGAGGCTATTGCCTATCTGACCGATAAGGTAATCGGACAGCTCAAAAAATATAACTTTGAATATATGAAGATGGATTACAACGATACGATAGGTATTGGCTGTGATGGCGCTGAATCACTCGGAGAGGGTCTTCGCCGTGACCGTGAGGCATCCGTTAATTTTGTACGTAAGGTAAAGGAAGAGATTCCGGGTATCATTCTGGAAAATTGTGCATCCGGCGGTCATAAGTTAGAGCCATTAATGATGAGCGAGTGCAGCATGGCATCATTCTCCGATGCGCATGAATGCGAGGAAATTCCAGTTATTGCCGCATCCCTTCACAGAAGTATATTGCCGAGACAGAGCCAGATTTGGGCAGTTATTCGAAAGACCGATTCGATTAAGCGCATTGGCTATACGGTTGCGAATACGTTCCTTGGACGTATGTGTTTCTCTGGAGATGTGACGGAGTTGAGTGATGAGCAGTGGAAGGCTATCGAGGATGGAATGGCATTCTATAAGAAGGCAGCTATGGCAATTCGTGATGGTTATAGCTATATTTACAGTCATAAAGGCAGCAGCGATCGTCATCTGACTGGCTGGCAGGCAGTTGTCCGCGTACAGAGTGAGAAAGGAAAGCTCTACGAAGGAGCTCACGAAAGTGCATTTGTTACTGCACATGTTTTCCACGGTGAGGTTCCCAAAAAGCTTGTGATTGATCTGCCGGAGGGCTGCCCGAATACAATTGCTGATGTGTATGCACCGACTGCTATCACTGCAAAGGTAGAGGGCACACAGCTAATCATCACACCATCAGAGGAGATGGAAGCAATCGGTGTATTATTAAAATAAATTGCAAAAGCAGAAGCTGACGTGTATAATAAGAGAAGTGAGAAGTGTAAAATCTAAAATAAGCTTCTAATATTCTATTCCAACGATAAATGTAGGAATTAATTATCAATAATCCAAGCAGGAGGATAAGGGAACATGAAAGATCAGAATTGCGCATATTGTATGGAAGGCGAGCTGGTTGCCGCTTTCGGAATCAAAATTTGTGAGTTAGAGACTTCAAAGGTATATCTGTTCAAGGAGCAGAGTCATCCGGGTAGAGTTATCGTGGCACATAAAAAGCATGTGAGCGAGATTACTGAGCTGACAGCAGAGGAGCGTGCCGCATATATGGAAGATATCGCAAAGGTCGCACAGGCAATGCATGAGCTGTTCCACCCGGATAAGGTAAACTATGGCGCATATGGTGATACCGGACATCACCTTCATTTCCACCTTGTTCCAAAGTACAAGGATCAGTATGAGTGGGGCGGTGTATTTGCGATGAACCCGGGCGAGAAGAAGCTGACAGATTCTGAGTATGATGAGATGGTAAAGCGTTATCAGGAAAAGCTTGTCGGCTGAACAAATAATCAATGATGAAGTGCATATGAGTGCATTTTAAATGCTGCAAGAGCTTCTGACACAGGATCAGTTTGAGCTATCCTGCCGGAAGCTCTTGATTTTGCCAAAACAATGGACACGCTTCGATGGATAAATTAATTAAATAAGTTAATTTTCAGTTTCAGATGGATAAGTTAATTAAATGAGTTAATTTTCAGTTTCATTGGCGAAAAATTCATGCCAGCCTGGAATAGGTTCATTTTTATTTATTGCATCCTCCACAGCCGCGTAATAGCGTACCTTCTCGCGGATATGCACCAGATCATTTTTAAGTTCTTCGATTTGACTTAGAATATCCTGCTCATGGTCAATCATCATCTGGCTGATGTCGTGTGCATGACTAGTCAGATCCTCCTCGTAACGGTAAAATTGTTGAATCTTGGCAATAGAGAGACCGGTGCGCTTAAAGCACATAATTCCACCTAAGCGGTCAATGTGGGTTTGATTATAAATGCGCGCACCAGAAGCAGTATGGATAACATTGGTCAGAAGACCGAGGTCTTCATAGTAGCGAAGCGTCGAGGCTGGCAGTTTAAACAGATCAGAGATCTGACGGATGGTATAGGTCGTCTGATCAGCAGTTTTATTAGCAGTAGTTTTATTAGATGAATTAGATGGATGTGTCATAAAAGCCTCCTGAATTGTTTTGAAAAAAATGAGAAAAACTACTTGACTTCAAGTAAGCTTGAAGTGATAAAGTGAGTGTATCACAGGATCTGCAAGGAATCAACAGATCAAAGAAAATAAATCAAGTGAATTTAATAATACAATTCACAGATTGAAAGGGAGAAGAAAAGATGTATATTGCAGAAAAGACAAGATATGACAAGATGAAATACAATCGTTGCGGAGCAAGTGGTTTAATGCTTCCGGCAGTGTCACTTGGACTGTGGCACAATTTTGGAACGAATGGAAACTTCGACACCATGATGGCAATGTGCGAGACCGCATTTGACAATGGTATTACTCATTTCGATCTGGCAAATAATTACGGTCCGGTTCCGGGTGCGGCAGAGGAGAACTTTGGACGTATCCTGAAAAAGAGCCTTGGCGCATACCGTGATGAATTGGTCATCTCCACAAAGGCCGGTTATGATATGTGGGAGGGCCCTTATGGAAACTGGGGCAGCAAGAAGTACCTGGTTGCCAGTCTGGATCAGAGTTTAAAGAGAATGGGACTCGATTATGTGGATATTTATTATCATCACAGACCAGACCCGGAGACTCCACTTGAGGAGACTGCCAGAGCACTTGATGGTATCGTAAGAAGCGGAAAGGCTCTTTACGTTGGAATTTCCAATTATAACAAGGAGCAGACTATTGAGATCGCAAAGCTCTTTAAGGAGATGGGTACTCCATTTATCATTAATCAGCGCAAGTATTCCATGTTTGAGCGTACTATCGAGAAGGATGGCTTAAAGGATTATGCAGCAAAGAACGGCATCGGTGTTATTACCTTCTGCCCGCTGGCACAGGGACTTCTGACTGATCGCTACCTGCATGGAATTCCGCAGGATAGCCGTATCCGCACCGACGGAAGATTCTTAAAGGAGAATGCAATCACTGAGGAGACACTCTCAAAGATCAACGCATTAAATGAGATTGCAAAGCAGCGTGGTGAGAGCCTTGCACAGATGGCACTGGCATGGATTCTTCGTGATGGTGACATCACAAGCGTTTTGATCGGTGCATCCAAGCCAGCTCAGATTTTGGACAACATCGGAATGCTGAATGCTTCTGCATTTACCGAAGAAGAGAGAGCAAAGATCGACGAGATTTGCGGTAAGTAAAAAAAATAAGTACTCCCATAGATGACAGCAAAAACCATCAGAGATTGATATTGATATGATTATTATATTAATATGTTTCTGGTGGTTTTTTGTGGCGTCTTGTTTTATTACGACTGGGCAGTTACAAGCCCACTACCTTTAGGTGGTGAGTAATTCACATGAGCAAGTAGCGAAGCGGATTGCGAATATCATTGACCTTTGTTATACATTGTACTTGACAGAGTATATGTTACTGCGGTATAGTAAAGCACAGTAGTGATAACGAGAAGAAGTTTGCTGGAAAGAGGCGAAAGCCCGCCGAAGGAGTAACACTCTCAGGTACCTTTTTTAGGGAGAAACTGCAAATGGATCGTATCTCTGGAGACATCCGCTAATGCGGAGGCCGAAGGTGCAATGGCGCGACAGCGCAGGAATCTCTCAGGCAAAAGGACAGAGTAAAAGAGAAAATAAGTACGTGTATTCTTTTTTTAATCCTATGTTTCCGGAAAAAAGCTGCCAATCAAAAAGACGGGAGAAGGAAACATGTGGGGTACAATTCAAAGTGTTTTGGAGAAAATTGATAGTCTGGTCTGGGGCGTGCCGTTGATGGTGCTGATCCTTTCAGGCGGTCTTTTGCTGACGGTTAGGCTCGGTCTTTTGCAGGTGCGAAAGCTCGGGCTTGCTTTGAAGTGGATGGTGCAAAATGAGGAAGGCGGCGAGGGTGAAATCAGTAGCTTCGCTGCGCTTTGTACGGCACTTAGTGCAACGATCGGAACTGGAAATATCGTAGGTGTGGCAACAGCTGTTTGTGCCGGTGGTCCCGGTGCTCTTTTCTGGATGATTGTAGCTGCTTTTCTTGGAATGGCAACTAAATATTCAGAGGGCTTACTTGCTGTAAAGTACCGTGTGATTGATGATAATGGTCACAGTCTAGGCGGTCCATTCTATTACATTGAAAAGGGAATGGGAAAGAATTGGAAATGGCTTGCAAAGATTTTTGCATTTTTTGGCGCGTGTGTCGGTCTGTTTGGTATCGGAACCTTTAGTCAGGTCAATGGTATTTCCAGTGCAGTAGTTGGATTTTTTGATCCGGATAAGTCAATGTCTGTCACAATCCCTGGTCTTGGCACTTATTCATGGGTTGTTGTCATTGCATCCCTCATTTTAACATTCTGTGTTGCTGCTGTTCTCATTGGCGGTGTAAAGCGAATCGCAACTGTCAGTCAGGTTGTTGTTCCATTTATGGCAATTATTTATTTTGTTTTTGCATTAACATTAGTGTTGTTTAATATCAAAGAAGTGCCTCAGGCGATTGCCACGATAGTCCAGAGTGCATTCAATCCTAAGGCAGTAACTGGCGGTGCTGTTGGAAGCATGTTTGTTGCAATGCAGAACGGTGTTGCAAGAGGTATCTTCTCAAATGAGGCAGGACTCGGAAGTGCGCCAATCGCAGCAGCGGCAGCGCAGACAAAGGAGCCGGTTCGTCAGGGTCTTGTCAGCATGACAGGAACTTTTATTGATACGATTATTATATGTACTCTTACCGGACTGTCTGTTGTCATCACAGGCGCATGGCAGGTAGAAGGTCTTGAGGGTGTTCAGGTTACAACATATGCATTCCAGAACGGACTTCCGTTCTCTAACACATTTTGTGCAGCTGTATTGATGATATGCCTTGTTTTCTTCGCATTCACGACAATTCTCGGATGGGATTATTATGGCGAGCGTTGTCTGGAATATCTGACCGGAAAAGATCAGAAGAAGATCAAGATTTATCGCTGGTTGTACATCCTTGCAGTATTTATCGGACCGTACATGACTGTAGCAGCCGTATGGACCATCGCTGATATTTTCAATGGTCTGATGGCATTGCCGAACATGATTGCACTCTTTGCTTTAAGCGGTGTGGTTGTAAAAGAGACGAAACGCTTCTTTAAAACTGCCAGACCAGAAAATAGCAAAAGAAAATCAAAAATTTGAAAAAAGAAGATAAAATTTGCAAAGCCATCAAAGACAATTAAAGTCTCTGGTGGCTTTACTATGTTAAGCAGATATATATTCTTATGAATGCCTTTTGTCTTTCTTTGCGAGAATCAAAAATGCAATGATGCAGATGATTACAGACAGAAGTGAACCCGTTGCAGTTGCTAGACCCATCGGAAATAGTGTATTCGGAAATAGCTTCGACATTAAGTACACACCCGGAACACGCACCAGCGAGATGGCGATAATATTATGGATAAAGGATAGAATCGACTTTTGGCACGCGCAGAAATAGCCGCTGAAACTAAAGTGGATTCCGGCAAACATGCAATCCCATATGTAGCCGCGCAGATACTGGCCGCCCGCAAGTATAACACCATTGTCAGATGTAAAAAGACCAACCACCGGTTCTGCAATAAATTGGATAAGAATAGCGACAATCAGGCCAAAGCCGGCCGTCATAAAGATTGCATAGAGAAGCGTAAGCTTTGCGCGCTCTGGTTTTCCGGCACCGATATTTTGGGCACCCAAAGCAGAAACAGTAGAGAGCATAGACGATGGCACCAGAAACAAAAAGCTGATTATCTTCTCGACAATGCCAACAGCAGCGGAGTCAGTCAGACCACGCTTATTTGCAATAATAGTAATGATAATGAATGCAATCTGAATCAGACCATCCTGAAATGCAATCGGGATACCGACCTTTACGATTGTGCTGCAGACGTTGCGTTTCGGGCGAAAATCAGATGGTTTTAATGTAATTCCAGTTTTGCGTCTTACAATTACAAAAAGAGAAACGACAACGCTGATTGCCTGGGAGACAGTTGTACCAAGTGCCGCGCCAGCCGGACCTAAATGGCATATACCAATAAAAATATAATCCAGAATAATATTTGCCACGCAGGCAACAGCGATGAAATGCATTGGACTTTTGGAATCACCCATTCCGCGGAAAATGGAACTGATAATGTTGTATGCAGTGATAAAAGGAATGCCGATAAAGCAAATCGTGAGGTACGCGATTGTGCCGGAAACCGCCTCTTCTGGTACTGACATGACCACGGTAATCGGACGGATTACGCATAAAAGTATGCCAGTCATGCAGATTGATAAGATTAAAAATAATGTGACAGTATTTCCAGTAGCAGCAGCGGCATCGCCTTTTTTATTTGCTCCGATTGCCTGAGCAATGCTGACAGTGGTGCCCATGGCAAGTCCGACAATCATAACGGTGAGCATGTGCATTACCTGACTTCCAATCGAGACAGCTGTGGTAGCGGCGACACCTTCAAACTGACCGATGATGAAAAGATCTGCCATGCCGTAGAGTGTCTGTAGGAAGTAGGAAAATAAGTAGGGCAGTGAAAAGAAAAGTATGTTCTTTAACACGCTGCCCGTGGTAAGATTTTTTTCCATGAGAAATCCCCCTTTGCGGTTTATAAGTGTGGCTTTATTATAACCCATACATCTGTTATAGAGTCAAGCATTTTTGAATGATTGTTGTTTGTTGTAAAATTTCTAGATTTCTAGTATGCTTAATACAACACAAAGTGTGCGAAAAAATGCATTTGCATGAGCAAGTAGCGAAGCGGATTACGAATATCATTGACTAAATCGCTATAGCAAAAAAATATAAAAAGAAAGCAGGAAAAATGTAATCTATGGGAGCTGTGGAAAAAGAAAAACTGAATAAAGAAACAAATAGTCAAATAAATAAGCAAACAGGCAAGAAAAACGAAGCAAGACAGCAAGGCCCGCTTTTAAGCGACGAAACATTCTTTAACGAGTGTCTGAATCTGGACTACCCGGGAATGGAAGCCGTAAAGGCAGCAGTACAAGAAGCATCAAACACACAAGCCATTAGCCATGATTATCAAAAAGCAAGAAAAGCCATGGCTGCTTATATCCGTCAGAATCTTGATGCCGACCGTTTCTTTGAAATTCCATACGAGATTCCGGAGAACATCTATAAGCTTCCTGGCGAGACTGATGCCGAGGCTGTAGAGCGAATCTGCAATCACACGCTTGTATCAGTCGGAATTCCATTTGAGTATGGAAAAGGTAATCCAGTCGACTGGGAGGCTAATCCAACCTACAACAGCTACAAAGAGTGGACATGGCAGTTAAACCGCCACAACGATATCAAACTTCTGGCACATGAGTATAACAAGACAAAGAATGAAAAGATTGCCTATGCGGCGGCAGAACTGATGGATTCCTGGTTTAAGCAGGCAGTGCGCCCGGATGCAGACTGCGCGGGATACATGACCAAATGTTGGCGAACCATTGAGTGCGGCATTCGTATGGGTGCAAACTGGCCATACATTTTATTTACGTTTTATAAGACTCCGGCCTTTACCGACGATCTTTTAATCGACTGGTACAAGTCTGTTTACGAGCATGGCGAGCGTCTTAGCAAAAATCATATGACAGGTAATTGGCTAATCATGGAGATGAATGGCCTAGGTCAGATTGGTATCCTATATCCGCAGTTTAAAAAGTCCGAGCAGTGGCTAAAGCAGGCACTCGAAAGCCTTGAGGAAGAGCTTGACCGTCAGATTTACCCGGATGGCTTTCAGTATGAGCTGACGACAAATTATCATGATGTCGTTATCAACAACTATCAGCGTTTTATCGAGGTTGCCTATAAGTTTGGCAAAACCGTTCCTGAAACTCTTCTTGAAAAGCTGTCCAGAGCATGTGAGCTAGATATCAAATTAATGATGCCAGATGGCACGACACCTGATCTGAATGACGGACGCAGACGCAATGTAAAGGATTCCTACGAGGTAAGAAAGAGGATCCTTCCAGACGACGTGCGGGCAAAATGGATTACCGAAGGCGACGAGACAGGAAAACCAGAGTATATATCTGTCGCTATGCCATGGTCTGGCTTTGCAGCACTTCGTACTGGATGGGAGAAGAATGATGCGTGGGTACTCATGGATGCAGCTCCATTTGGAAGAGCACATCAGCACGAAGATAAGCTGTCCGTTCTTCTCTACGCAAATGGAAAACTTCTTCTGACTGAGGGTGGAAACTATGCCTACGATGAGTCAGAGATGAGAAAATATGTGCTGTCAACAAGATCACATAACACCGTGCGTGTGGATGGACAGGATCAAAACCGCAGAAAAACTTACGAGTGGAAGGAAGACGATATCAGGAAAAAATCCAATCTGGACACTCATTTTTCTGAAAAATGGGATTATGCAAAGAGTGCCTATGATGGCGGCTATGGAGAAGAGCAGGATAAGTCACCTGTTCATGAGCGTTCCATTTTCTTTTATCGCGATAAAAATAAGCCAATTCTCATTGCAGTGGATCGTTTAATGGATGTTCAAAATGCATCTACATCTCATATCTGGGATGTTCTGTGGCATATTGACAGTACAGTAGAGGAGCAAAATGCTGATCATATCCGCTTTGCTGATGCAGATATGGCATGGTCAGCAGGTGACACAACTGTCATTACAGGTCAGGAAACACCAGAGTGGCAGGGCTTTATTGCAACCGAAACCAAGCAGGGCATGTACCGCGCTGTGCCGTGTGTCGATACAAAGACGACAGGAAACGCTACACGTATAGTAACGGTGCTTGCACCACATCCGGCAGAGGAAAAAGGTGAAATGAAGCATCTCATCGGTGTGAAGGCATCGTCCGAACTGGCTGATACTGCCATTACACTTGTCTTTGACGATGGTAGTGAGTGGACACTTGATGAAAATACATTGCGTGAAGAGTAAGAAGAGCAATTATAAGGAGGGATGCCGTATCCGTGGAAAAACTTATAGATATAATGAGTGAACAGGTTGCTCCATACCTCGATTTGCTCATAAAAGATAAATCAACAAGAAAAAATAGAAATATTATCTGGGCTACTGACACATATGAAGCGTATGGGAGTGATTTCTGTGACAAAAACCAAATTACTAGTCAGATTCTTTTGTGGAAGCCGGATATCATCAAGCCGCGCATACTGAAATCATTTGAGGATCAGCAGGCGCGGACGAGGAAAAAAGCAGAAGTATTTACACCAGCGTGGCTCTGTAATCAAATGAATAATTATTGCGATGAGGCATGGTTTGGAAGAAAAGATGTATTCAACATCAGCAATGAGGATCACAGTTGGACAGTGGTCGATGATGTTATTAAATTTCCTAAACGGAAAAAATGGCAACAGTATGTAGATTCCAGAAGACTCGAAATCACTTGTGGTGAAGCTCCATATCTCGTATCAAGGTATGATGTTTCTACAGGAGAAACGATTCTTCCACTGAAATGCAGGATTGGACAACTGGATCGAAAACTTCGCATCGTCAACGAAAATACAGATAGCTACGATGAATGGGTAATGTGGACGATACGTGCATTTGAAGCATCTTACGGATATGAATATCAGGGAGATAATATTTTGATAGCACGAATCAATCTTCTTTTAACATTTTTCGATTATTACAGAGAACGCTGGGAAAAAGAGCCTGATAAAAAGCTGGTAAAGACTATTGTCAGAAGGATAGTCTGGAATATCTGGCAGATGGATGGTCTAAAAGATACCGTTCCACTCGGAAAGCCTTATGAAGAATTTCATCAAATGACGCTTGATGATTTGTTTTCAAAAACAAGCGAACAGGCAGAGGATGAGACGGAAGATAAGATAAAGGGTAGGACAAAAGATAAGACAGGCAGTAAAGCAGAAAATAATGCAAAAAATAATGCAGAAGCAACACCGTGTAAAGTGTGCGATTGGAGAAAAGAAAACTCCATTACTTTAAAACAGGTTAAAGGAGATATACGAATGGGGAAGAAGAAATTATTTGATTTTGTGATAGGAAATCCACCATATCAAAGTGGTGATAATGAGTCAAATTCACGACAGGAGCCAGTTTATCAATATTTCTATGATTCTGCAGAAAGGTTTGGAGAAAAATATATGTTGATTTCTCCGGCAAGATTTCTATTTAATGCAGGTTTAACACCAAAAGAATGGAATAAGAAGATGCTTTCGGATGAACATTTGAAAGTTGAAAAGTATGTTCAAAATGGAAATGAAGTGTTTGCAAATACAGATATAAAGGGGGGGTAACGGTAATTTATCGAGATGAAAAAAAGGTTTTTAACGCAATAGAGACATTCATACCAGATGAAAGCTTGCGAGAGATTTCAATAAAAGTAAGAAAATCCAAGCCAACGCCTATATCTGAAATTATGCATGGAGGCAGATCTGATTTGTTATTTAATGATCTGGCAATTATGGAAAATCCTCAAATTATAGCTGACCGACTTAAGGTTATTCAAAAGAAAAATCCAAAGGTTAAAACTTTGGCAAAAAACGAAGAATTCGAAATCAAATCGTCTGCCTTTGATGTTATCCCGTACATGTTTCCTAAAAATGTACGAAATGAAAATCTATATTATAGAATTCTTGGACTTTCAAATATGAACAGAGAATGGCGCTGGATTGAAAAAAAGTATGTGACTGCCAGAAATCAGAAGGATAATAATTTGGAATATTATAAAGTTTTAATACCAAAGGCCAGTGGAACAGGAAAATTTGGAGAAACACTGAGTAAACCGATAGTTTCTGCTCCAAATGATACATCTACACCTACATTTATTAGTATGGGAAAGTTTTGCTCTGAGTTTGAAGCAAGATCTGCTGTTAAATATATATGTTCGAAATTTTGTAGAACATTGCTTGGAATTTTAAAAATCACACAGGATATTGTGCCTTCGAAATGGCACTACGTCCCCCTCCAAGACTTCACCCCTTCCTCTGACATCGACTGGACAAAATCAATTCATGAGATTGACCAGCAACTTTATAAAAAATATAATCTTTCTGATGAGGAAATTACCTTCATCGAAACTAATGTAAAGGAGATGGCATAAATGGCAAAAATTAATATTAACACAGCCCAGCGTGTGGTTCCTATGATATATGCCTACACCACTCCTGAAATTAGAAAACACGATGGATGGACGAAAATCGGCTACACGGAGCAGGATGTGGATAAACGTCTGAGTCAGCAGACACATACCGCTGACATTGAATATAAGCTTGAATGGAAAGGTACTGCCATCTATGATGATGGCTCAGGAGATGTTTTTCATGACACTGATTTTCATGCGTATCTTTCTAAAAATGGCATTGAACGAAAGCCTAAAACAGAGTGGTTTAAAGTGCAGTCACCGTTAAGCCGTAATATGTTCTTTGACTTTAAAGCAAATCGCGGACAGCTTTGTGGAACGCAAGTCATTGATTATACTCTTAGGCCAGAGCAGGAAAAGGCTGTCAGCAGTGCGATAGATTATTTTAAACTTCATGAGAATGGACAGTTTCTGTTTAATGCAAAACCGCGTTTTGGCAAAACTCTTGCAACATATGATCTTTGCAAAAGACTAGGTGCTGCCAAAATTTTAATTGTCACCAATCGTCCTGCCATTGCCAACAGCTGGTATGAGGATTATGAAAAATTCGTTGGTGTAAAATCAGGATATCATTTTGTGAGTACCGTAGACGGCATTCAGGACAAGACATATGTTATTTCCAGAGATGAGTTTTGCAACATCATGGTTAACACACCAGATGATGAATTTTGTGGATGTATCGAGTTTGTGTCGTTACAGGATTTGAAGGGCTCGCTGTATTTTGGCGGTCAGTATGATAAATTGCAAGAAATCTGCGGCGATAAAAATAATCCGATGATTTGGGATATTCTTGTGATTGATGAAGCTCACGAAGGTGTGGACACATATAAGACAGACATTGCTTTTGATCGGATTCACCGTAAGTATACACTTCATCTGTCGGGTACACCGTTTAAGGCTCTGGCTAATGACAAATTTGAACAGAAAGCTATTTATAACTGGACGTATGCCGATGAGCAGAAGGCAAAGCGTGAATTTGTATCAGAGCCGGGACAGGAAAATCCCTATGGCAAGTTGCCGCAGCTTAATATGTTTACTTATCAGATGTCTGAGATAATTAAGGATAAGTTATCTCAGGGTGTTGAAATCAAAGGTGAAACAGCAGAATATGCTTTTGATTTGAATGAGTTTTTTTCTACAAATGTTTCAGGTAAATTTGTTTATGATGATTCGGTGGACAGATTTTTGGATGCTATGACTGAGCAGGAAAAGTTTCCGTTCTCCACGCCAGAACTTCGTGATGAACTAAAGCATACATTGTGGCTGCTTAACCGTGTGGATTCAGCAAAGGCACTGGCTAAGAAACTGCACGATCATCCTGTATTTAAGAATTATGATATTATTCTGGCAGCTGGTGATGGAAAACTGGATGAAACACAGGAAGTTGATGATAAAGATATCAAAAAGGCATATGATAAAGTCACAAATGCAATTGAATATCATGACAAAACTATTACGCTCTCTGTCGGACAGCTTACCACGGGAGTCACGATCCCAGAATGGTCAGCAGTTCTTATGCTGTCCAGTTTAAAAAGTTCGGCTTTGTATATGCAGGCGGCATTTCGTGCACAGAATCCATGCCTGTTTTCTAATGGAAGTGAGCAGTACCGTAAGAAAAACGCATACATCTTTGATTTTGATCCAGCCAGAACACTGATTATTTATGAGCAGATTGCAAATGGACTTTCTGAGGATACTTCTGGAGATAAGGGAGATTCTGACACGAGAAAGCAGCATGTGCGTGAACTTTTGAATTTCTTCCCTGTTGTTGGTGAGGATGAAAATGGAGAAATGATTCAGCTCGATGCTGAAAAGGTGCTCTCGATTCCTCGAAAGCTTAAATCACAGGAGGTTGTTCGACGCGGCTTTATGTCAGATTTTCTGTTTCAGAATATTGGTCACATTTTTAATGCACCGCAGGCGGTCATTGATATTCTGGCTAATATGGAAGCAGTGAAAGAACCTTCCGCTATGATTGGAGTGAATTCTGATACAGCAGAGGAATTATCTTTGGATGAGTCGGGTGATGTGAAGATGGATTCTGATTATGTGATTGGAAGAGCATCAGAACTTTTTGGCTCTAAAATTTTTGATACAGATGCCATCAACAGTAAATTTGAAAGTGCTGTTGAAAATTATGATGACAAAAAAACAGAGAAAAAAACGGAAGATATTCTTATTGAGTCACTTTCAAAGACATTTAAGACAGAAGTTACAGATCATGTTATGCAGAAGGCAGCTGAGGAATATGGAAAGGACTTTTCAGCATCCACAAAGAAAAATCTGGAGCGCAAATTGCAGACAGAAACTCATGCTGTAGTAGGCAAAGCTGTCGGTGATTTCCAGATTCAGCAAAACATTCTTGAAATGGAACGAAAACAGAAGCTTGCTGCGGCAGCGACACGAGAAGAAATGCAGGAAGTAAACCGCCATATCGATGAGCAGAAGAAGCAGGCTGTTGAAACATTGCAGCAGACAATTAAAGAATCTGTTGATACATTTATAGATACTGCAGGACAGACTGTTGTGGAGACTGTGGAGACAGAGAAGCGTGAACAGAAGAAGCGTTCCATTGAGGATGGCATCAAGGATCATCTTCGCGGATTTTCCAGAACGATACCGTCATTTCTCATGGCATATGGTGATGAAAATACAACGCTGGAGACGTTTGATCAGATTATACCAGATGAAGTGTTTAAGGAAGTAACAAGCATATCTCTCAGCCAGTTTCGTTTGCTTCGTGATGGCGGACAGGTTCAAAATCCTGAAACAGGAGTGATGGAGGAGTATTACGGTCATCTGTTTGATCCTGTTGTATTTAACGACTCTGTAAGAGAATTTCTTGCGAAGAAGGTTGCGCTTGCGGATTATTTCGATGAAAAGAATCAGGAAGATATCTTCGATTACATTCCACCGCAGAAAACAAATCAGATTTTCACTCCTAAGTGGGTTGTGAAGGATATGGTTGATCGGCTTGAGAAAGAAAATCCGGGCTGCTTTGATGATCCGGATAAGACATTTGCAGATTTATATATGAAATCCGGAATGTACATTACAGAAATCGTTACACGCTTGTATCGGAGTAAGCATATGAAACAGCTTTACCCGGACAGTGCAAAACGATTAAACCATATCTTCTCTAAGCAGGTATTCGGATGCGCACCTACAGAGATAATTTACCGTATCTGTCTGTCATATATTCTAGGATTCAATAGTGATATTAAAATCACAAGACATAATATTAAGCTGTGTGATACCATGAAATATGCAAAAGACGGGACGCTGAATGATAAGCTGCGTGAGATTTTTGAATTGTAAATGGTTTTGCAACGGGCACTAACAACGAAAAATGAGCAAGTGACATGACATGGTTATTTGCTCATTTTTATAGTAAAAATTAAGTAGAAAAGGTCTTGACTTCAAGTACACTTGAAGAATTATATTAAAAATAAGACAGGATATTTTCAATTTGATTGAAAAATAATGTATTAAAAACTGAAATAAAAAGTAACTGCAACAAAAAAGTAATTGAAGCAAAAGAAAAAATTGAGCCCCAAAAGCAACCGAAACCAAAAGAAAACGAAACGGAGGAAAATAAAATGAAGTATCGTAATGTGGGAAAATCAGGATTGAAGGTGAGTGAGATCGCAGTAGGAAGTTGGATGACTGATCTGGCTGGTTCTGACAAAGTGCAGACAGCAGAGGAAACTATTCGCTGCGCTTATGAGAATGGAGTTAATTTTTTTGACTGTGCCGATGCGTATAGTGGCGGAGAAGCTGAAAAATTTCTTGGACGCGTATTAAAGGATTACAGAAGAAGCAGTCTGGTTGTTTCTAGTAAGGTTTATTTTGGAACTGGAGATTCAGTAAATGAGCGCGGTCTTTCCAGAAAGCACATCACTGAAAATCTTGATCGCTCTTTAAAAAATATGCAGCTAGATTACTTAGATCTGTATTATTGCCATCGTTACGATGAATCCACCCCGATGGAGGAGACACTTCGCACTTTAAGTGGATTTGTAGATCAGGGAAAGATTCTTTACTACGGTGTCAGTGAAGAATGGGGTGGAGCAAGGCTAGAGGAAGCACAGCGAATTATAAAGGAATATCATTTGCATCCGATGACTGTTATTCAGCCGCAGTATCATATGATGGATCGTTATATTGAGCATGAAATTATGGGAATCTGCGAGAAATATGGTATCGGCATTACACCGTTTTCGCCGCTCGCGCAGGGTCTTCTGACCGGAAAGTACAAGAAGGGTCAGCCATACCCGGAAGGCTCTCGTGCAACTCATCAGGCAGACAAGCAGATCAACAATCTGTTGACCGATGAAAATCTCGATAAGGTAGAAGCACTAGAGAAAATTGCTGGAGAACTCGGTGTGACAATGTCTGTTCTGGCATTGGCGTGGATTCTTAGAAAGGATATTGTAAGCAGTGTCATTACGGGTGCAAGCAAGAAATCACAGTTAGACGCCAATCTTGCTGCCAGTGGATTTGTGATTCCGGCAGATGCCTTAGCAGAGATTGAGAAGATTCTTGATTTTACACGTTTTGAGAGACATGTTGGGTGAATTACTGCTACTTTGTTGTAGCTGATATGATGTTTATCAGACTTCGTGAACTACTCCGACTTATAGAAGTTGGAGCTTCCTGCTTAAATAGGAGCATTAACTCCTTAGAAGCCAATTAACTTTAGGTGATGGGGGAGTTCACCATTGCGAATACAAGGCTTAAAAACCTTGTATTTTCGATAAAAAGCACTTGATTGTACGAGGAGAAAAATAGAATGGAAAAGTTGGAAAAAATCAGTGGCTTTTTTGGAAAATATATGGCATTTATTGTGCTCGCTGTTGCAGCTATAGCTTTGTTTGTTCCGCGTAGCTGCCTATGGATACAGACTTCATGGGTGAACTATTTGCTTATGATTGTTATGTTTGGTATGGGATTAACGCTGAAATTAGATGATTTCAAACTGGTTTTTACAAGACCAAAGGATATTCTGATTGGTTGTATTGCACAGTTTACGATTATGCCGACCTTAGCATTTTTGCTTGGAAAAATTTTTGACTTGGATTCTGCATTATTCGCAGGTGTTGTATTAGTGGGAACTTGTCCGGGCGGGACATCCAGTAATGTGATTACTTACCTTTCAAAGGGGGACGTTGCTCTTTCAGTAGGAATGACTAGCGTAAATACCTTGCTTGCGCCATTTCTGACACCACTGATTACTTATTTGTTATTGAGAACGACCGTTACCGTAGATGTAATGAGTATGTTTCTTTCGATTGTAAAGGTGGTTATCATTCCAATTGGATTAGGATTTCTTATCAACAAGCTGTTTGGAAGAGTCACACAGCGCCTGGTCAAGGTTTTGCCGTCTGTATCCGTAGTGGCTATTTGCTTGATCGTTGCTGCTGTTGTATCGCACAATTCAGAAAAAATTTTCTCTGCCGGATTGGTTGTCTTTGCAGTTGTGATCTTGCATAATTTGTTAGG
>CAVCPW010000208.1:0-6556 GCA_963604075.1 Anaerovoracaceae bacterium
TAGTTCACTACATCATCGACATTTTATATATACAATTGTCGTTTTTTTATTATATTTTACCATTTGTAAATTAGATGGCGTTTTCTATATATGTATATTTTTTTCTGAGCAAATTATAGAAGGTTTGACCACCAGATCAACAGCATTGCTCATCTTCAAAAATCATCAAATTACACATATCAAAAATGCTATTTAATACTTCTTCATACTGCTTGTAACAGCACGTTCCGAAGCGTTCCATATTTTCCGGACAGTATTCAATCTCCTTTGAAAAGCGACGTACCAGTTCAATGCGATCATGCTGTGTGTATATGCCATTTTTCTGAAAGCACTGTATATCAATAAGAAACAGCAAACATACAGATGCAGCAGCAAATAAAACTTTTGCCTCAATCTGACCATCTAACAGGATTTCCGGATAATAGCGATATATTAGATATACAGCAATGTGTTCATACTCATACATGCGATCCTTTTCCTGCATAAATTCAAGAAACGTAGCTATCTTATCTGTATTTAATAATTCGTCGATATTTTTCTCAAGCTCCTTCATCATTGATGGCCATGTCTCGTCAAGTGATTCCATCCCGCCAAAAAAGCGAATCAAAAATAGTGCACTGCCCTTACGTGTGTTCGCACTTTGTTTTGCATTATAATCTCTTTTATCTGCATTTGACAGCAGTGAAATAAGTCTCTTTAAACGTGCACCGATGTCTTCTGTGCGATTCTGTAAAATCAAAAAAATCGCTTCACGCTCTTTTAACATCTGGTCAATTGATTCATCAAAATCCTCATCAAATAAATCTTCATCTGAATCAGAAATATCATATTCATACGCATCACTACCATCTTGTTCTTCACTTGTATTTGGACAGACATCCTTTACTATCTCATCTTCTGCCATCTCTTCTGCTTTATATTGCATTTCATCAGATAGATCACCATCTTCACTCTGTATATCTTCAAACAGCTCTTCATCTTCGCTCTGCATATCTTCTTCGATAAAAGTAAGAGGCTTACTATCAGAAAACAAAAGTCTCTCGGCTTCTTCACAGCAAAGTCCAAGACCTACTTCTGTGTAATCACCAAACCAGTTATAAAATCTCGGATGTTCACGACAAATATCGCAAAGTCTGTCCTCTCCTAAATTGATGAAAATATCGCATAGGTTTTCTTTATTTAAAAATGGGCAGCGATTGTTCTTTAATTTAAAGAAATATTCGCCCGGCTCACTGCCAATCTCACGGCGCAAGCGATCACCAAATGCACCCTTCTCGGCAAGATACCCCTCTGCTGTTGTCTCATCGACTTCTATTTCCCATCCGGCACAGCAAGTATCTGTACAGGCCGAACCAATACATTTAAACTGATCAAAAAATGCAGGTTTATGATATTTCATACTTTTCCTTTCAAAAATGGCTCGCACTTAATTCAAGTTGCGAGCCGTTTTTAGCAAAATTATAATTAACTATTCAAAACCTTATTGGTAAAATTGCACTCACAGCGGTAAGCTCTCTACAGCCGCACGCTCTACCGGCAGGCACTCCTTATATCTCTGAATGAATGCATCAAATCCAGCTACGTCATCTGCATTTGGCTCCATGCGAACACCAGTCTCGCCGTGGAATACTTCCTCTGCAAGGAACTCATCAAGCGGCTGATTTTCCTTCTTATGAATCATGTAGGAAGCAAGTAGTGCGATACCCCATGCGCCGCCCTCTCCTGCGGTCTCCATCAAAGATACCGGTGCATTGATTGCTGCTGCCATGATACGCTGTCCAACTCCTTTTGTCTTGAACAGTCCACCGTGGCCATAGATATTATCGAGCTTTACGCCCTCCTCCTTAAACAGGATATCAAGACCCACCTTTAATGCACCAAGGGAGGTGTACAGATGAGTTCTCATGAAGTTTGCCAATGTAAAATGGCTATCCGGTGTACGTATAAACAATGGGCGACCTTCCTCGAAGCCAGTGATACTCTCACCTGAGAAGTAGTTATATGCCATCAGACCGCCGCAGTCTGCATCGCCCTCAAGTGCCTTATTGTACAGCACAGAGAAAAGCTGATTCATGTCAACCGGAACGCCGATTGCCTGCTGGAATTCCTTAAAAATACCAACCCATGCATTCAAATCAGATGTACAGTTGTTGCAGTGAACCATCGCTACCGGAAGACCATCCGGTGTAGTTACCATATCAATTTCCTCGTGAACCTTCTTTAAAGCTTCATTCTCATCCATGACAACCATTGCAAATACAGAGGTTCCAGCGGATACATTTCCGGTATGTACGGTTACACTGTTTGTTGCTGCCATACCGGTTCCGGCATCACCCTCCGGAGGGCACATTGGAATACCTGCCTCTAACTCGCCACTCGGATCTAAGAGCTTTGCACCTTCCTCGGTCAGATTTCCTGCCGGCTCACCTGCTACGAGTACCTGCGGTAAAATGTCGCGCAATTTCCAGGAATATCCCTTAGGTGCAATCAACTTATCAAAGATCTCAACCATGTTTTGATCGTAATCCTTTGTCTTGCTGTCGATTGGGAACATACCGGATGCCTCACCGACACCAAGCACTCTCTTTCCTGTCAACTTCCAGTGAACGTAGCCTGCCAGAGTGGACAGATAATCGATGCGCGGCAGATGTTCCTCTCCGTTTAAGATTGCCTGATACAGATGGGCAATACTCCAGCGCTGCGGAATATTAAAGGAAAATGCTGCTGTCAGCTCCTTTGCTGCCTGCTCTGTAATTGTATTTCTCCATGTACGGAACGGAACCATCAGCGTTCCTTCCTTATCAAACACCATGTAGCCGTGCATCATTGCTGAAAATCCGATAGCACCAAGTTTCTTAACAGTAACTCCGCACTGTGCCTTTACATCAGCAGCCAGCTTTGCATATGCATCCTGAAGGCCACCCCAGATATCTTCAAGAGTGTATGTCCAGATTCCGTTCTCCAGACGATTCTCCCAGTCATGTGCGCCCTGTGCGATTGGAGCATTGCTCTCATCTGTCAGCACGGCCTTGATTCTTGTTGAGCCAAACTCAATTCCAAGAACGGCCTTTCCAGCCTCTACGGCCTCTCTCATTTTTACCGAATCCATATTGAACCTCATTTCCGCGTCTTATACGCTTTTCAGAAAGTACAGCTTTCTGTTTTCTCAAGTTTTTACTGCATGTTCAGTATAGCATACCGCGGACCGAAATACAACTTTGACTTTTCTTACTGTTTGACGTAATAGAGGAACGCCCGCAATTTTGACCATGCCGACTCATCCCAGTCATGATCGACCTCAACCTCATACAGCGGAGCCTCACATGCCTGCTTTAATCCTCTCATCTGCAAGATAATCGACGCATTTTCATAGCGTGGGGCAACAGTAAGCATCGCATTGGTGCGCTTTGCAAGCTCCAGTGTCTTTGCAAAACGGTAACGTCCATTTCCACCCGCAAAATCGCTCAGATATGCATCAGCTGTGTCTGACAATCCCTGTATATCATCAGAAAATGCATTGTACCGTCCAAGCAAGTTTCCGATTGTTTTCATGTGTGACTCGATTGTCTCCATGATTTCCATCGTAAGCGCTTGCGTATGTCCTGTAAGCATTTTTCCTTTTTTCTCACCGCATCCATTTTCTTTCCAAAGGAAATACAAATACTCGACCAGCGGCGCGCGCAAAATGGTATATTCGTTTTCAAGCTCGTCCAGAATACCATCATTTAAGACGCTCAGGCACATTGGTGTTCCAGTCACGCCAAGGACGGTTGATCTAGCGGTCGACTTAACACCTGCCGTAGCATCTGTATTACTATTTTCCTCACTACATTCCTTTTCGGCTTCTCTGGCTGAAAGCTGCCCGATGCGTTTTGCCAGCTGCTCAAGCTCATGCCACTCTAATATAGAGGAAACATCAAAACTATCTCTTTGCTCAGCTGGAATCACATACAGTAAATCACCTGTCATGACTGCCCTTGCGAACAAATCAAGATCGTCTGTCTGCCCTGGAATACGCTCGATGATTGGTGCAGCAAGAATGACTTTTTCCATGCCGCCCTGCCCCAAAATAGCGTCAATGACAGTGGCGTATTGTCCGTCCGCCTCAGAGCCAAGCGTCTGCGGAACAAGATATTGCACAACACACGAACTTACCTGCTCCTTTTGATTTTTCAAAATGCTTCCGAGCAACGCAACAAATGGCAGATATTCTTTACTATTTGTTTGAGCACGTCCGAGTGAAAGTGCTTCTTCATCTGCCACTGGCAGTACATGTACGGTATGCCCTGTCTGTTCATAATATTGTTCCAAAAACTTTGTATACAAACCAAGATTCGGAAGATATAGAGGAAGATTCTTTTGCACCCTCGGCTGAATATTCGATGTTCGGATGGTGACATCTTCAATGTCAAAATCAGCTGGAAGCGCCTTCGCCTCACGCTTTGACAGGCTGTTTAAAAATGCCTCAATTCGTGTGACAACACCGACTTTGCTGAAATGCTCATCGACCTCGATCTGCAAATATGGTTTGTCGCCCATCTCCTTCTTAAACAAATGACTCAACATGCTGTCCGGTCCACAGCCATGGTTTGTCAGATAAACAGCATAGAGATTCGGATGGTGCGCAACCAGCTTAGCACCTGACAAAATGTGCTGTCCAAACGGCCAATAGAGATTCGGGTACTCCTCTGAAATATCAATGGAATGGCCCGGCAGATGCGACAGTGTAATCACCTTTATACCGCGCTCAAGAAGCAAATCAGGGATGCCCATATTTAAGATTGGATCGGACACTCCATAATTTCGTGTGATCAAAACAAGCACTTTGTCCTCTGGTTTTAAGCTGTCTAACAGCTGCTTTCCCTGTTTTTCCACAGCACTTGTGTGCTTTCGCACTGCCATTGCACCCGCTAAAAGTGCTTTTGCACAAAATGGCTTTGGAATGCCAAGAATTTTCCCCAGTCCAACCATTGCACTTGCCATCGCCTCTTTTCCGAAGTCAAGGTCAAACACTGGCGAAAGAAGCGTGATTCCCTTTTCTTCAAGGCCGAGTGCCTTTCCGATAGAAACAGCCGCCGTCTGCATGTATACGCAACCATAATTATGCTCGACATGGCTTAGCTCATGCTTCATGGTATGAATCGTCGGCATAAAAATATAGTCTACCTTCGCATCAACTAACTGCTTCATGTGACCGTAAATCAGCTTGACTGGATAGCATGTCTCGCCTCTGGCATTCTCCTGAGACAAGCGAATCGTCTCCTCATTTGTCGGCTTTGTCAGAAGAACATTGTAGCCGAGAGAGGTAAAGAACGCATTTGCCATCGGAAAAAACTTGTGAATCATCAGTGCAAACGGCACTCCGACAGTCTTTTTTCTCGGGTCGCGCTCACCTGTGTAACCATCGAGAAGGAGCTTGTCCGCTTGATGATAAAACTCGATATTTTTTCGCACCTCTTCATTTCTATTGTCCATATGAATCATCTTTCCTGAAAACTCATAGCCTGCAAATGATGAGCTCTTTCCCACATTAGCCTCCTTTGCAAGAAGTGCCACGCCGAACGCACCGCTAATGGAAAAGTATGGATTGACAGTCAGACGATCGCCATAAAAAGCGCGAAACGCTGCCACGATGCCAGGATTGTACGCCACACCGCCCTGCAGCACGATATGATTTCCGACTGGCTTTGTCCCTACTACCTTATGAAGATAATTTTTCACAATTGCATAGCAAAGACCCGCCGCAATCTCGTTTTGCGCAATACCCTCTGCCGATGCTGCCGCAATTGCTGTCTCGATAAAAACGGTACAGCGCTCACCTAAGCTGGCTGGGTTCTTAGCAGTTAACGCAAGTGGTCCAAACTCATTGATTGGGATGCCCATACGCGCGGCCTGCTCCTCCACGAAGCTGCCTGTTCCTGCTGCACAAATCTTATTCATCTGAAAATCGCTTACTCGGCCATCCTCAATATGGATATATTTACTGTCCTGTCCGCCGATCTCAAATACGGTATCAACCTCCGGCACACAATGCGCTGCTCCGGCTGCCTGTGCCGTGATCTCATCGCGAATTGCATCTGCGCCAAGCATTCGCCCTACACGTTCTCGACCGGATCCGGTCACACCCACTGCCTGAAAAACAAGCGCTCCAAAGCGCTCTTTGATGCTTGCAAGGCCTTTTCGCACTGCTGCCTCCGGATTTCCTGCAGTACGAAGATATTGATAGTCAACTAACTCGTTATTTTCGCCTATGATTACAAGGTCAGTACTCGTAGAACCTATGTCGATTCCAAGCGCACATTTTCCACTTACCACAACCTGTGTACATGCCGGGTCAGACAATATATTTTCCGATGATGCTGGAAGCGCGGACAAACTGCCATGACGGCTTTCCTTCATATGATCTGCCGCCAAAAGCAATTGCTCACTAGTAAAACTGCCCGATGCATGAAATGCTGCACCTGCCGCACCCGCAAAGGATGCATACTCTGGAACGATCAGATCATCCTCCTGCAAGCCAAAGACCTCTTTGATTGCACGAATCACGCCGCGATTT
>CAVCPW010000209.1:0-2829 GCA_963604075.1 Anaerovoracaceae bacterium
ATACTGGAGGCGATTACAAGGCACGATGGTGAGCTTGCTGAGAAGCTAACGGCAGAGCATATTAAGAATGCAAGAGACAACATTGCAGCTACAATTCATGTGTCATGATAGGAGCCGCTGGGGATATGATACCTCTTAAGTAGATAAGGCAAATAACCAAAATCTACTTAGGAGGTTTTTTTGCTGTCACTTTTGCAAAAACGACTGAATCCGGTGAAAAACTTTTATTTACGGTGCCCGCATTGACGCATTTCAAACCATGTGCTATACTCCTACCGAAAGTTAGCCAAGGCTAATAAAAGTTATAGAAAAATAAGAACTAAGAATAAATAATCAATTCTTAGAAATGAATACTTAATATACGGAGGAGAATTATGAGAATCAAAAAAGCACTTTTTCTGGGTACACTTTTTACGGCAGTTTCTGGTATGAGCTTATTTGCACAGGCAGGAGTTTCTTACGCAAAGAGCACAAAGGAGACCACCGAGGCAAGCAGCGAGGAAGCAACTGAGGCAGAATCAGAGGAGGAGACCAGTGAGGAGGTCACTTACCCGATTGTCATTGAGCATGCATTTGGAGAGACTGTGATTGAAAGTAGGCCTGAGCGTATCGTGACGGTTGGATGGGAAAATCAGGATACACCGCTGGCACTTGGTATCGCACCAGTCGGTGTTTCTGCAGCAAATTATGGATTAGTAACAGAAAATAATCTACATCCGTGGACTGATGAGGCATTTGCTGATTTGGGAGTGGAAGAACCTGTTGTATTTGATGATGTAGACGGACTTGATTTTGAGCAGATCAGTGATTGTGATCCTGATGTAATCTTAGCATCTTATTCGGGACTGACCCAGGAGGATTATGATACTTTAAGCCAGATAGCACCGGTTATTCCATATAAGGAAAACGCATGGCAGACCACATGGAGAGAACAGACCATCGAGAATGCTGAAGGTATGGGTATGAAGGCAGAAGGTGAGAAGAAGGTAAAGGAAGTAGAAGATTTGATTGCAGAAAAACTCGAAGAATATCCGCAGCTTGAGGGTATCCCGACGGCATTCTGCTGGATCAATGCTGATGATTTTAGTACATTTTATGTATACCTTCCAACCGACCCACGAGCATCCTACCTGTTGGATCTTGGATTTACTCTGCCTGAGAGTGTACAGGAGCTTGCAGGCGAGACGGATGATTTCAATATTACAGTAAGCCGTGAGAATGCAGATCAGTTAGATGATATCGAGATGATGGTTGTCTATGGCGATGAGGATTTGTTGAAGGCACTTCAGGAAGACAAGCTGATGAGTCAGATTCCGGCAATCAAGAATGGTGCCGTTGTTTTAATTGACAGCACATCTGCGCTGGCAGGAGCTGCAACCCCATCCATCCTTTCCATTCCGTATGAGATTGACGAATATTTGGAATTGTTTGCAAAGGCAGCGGAGAATATCAAATGAAAGACAGACGGTTCCTATTGACAGTAACTGCGTCACTGGCAGTTTTGCTGTTCTGTGTACTGGCATCGATAGCCTGCGGAGCAAAATCCGTGGGCTTTCCCACTGTTATTCGCAGCCTGTTTCGTCTGGGAGAGGATAGCTTTGAGAGTGATGTCGTGCAGGCGCGACTTCCTAGAACCGTATTTGGCATTCTGGCGGGTGCATCGCTTGGCGTATCAGGTGCGCTGATGCAGGCAGTAACAAGAAATCCGATTGCCGATCCTAGTATCCTTGGTGTGAACACGGGAGCGTCTCTTTTTGTCGTTTGTGGAATTTCCTTTTTTCATATTAGCAGTGGAAATCAGTATATATGGTTGGCATTTGCAGGTGCGGCACTGACGGCAATTCTTGTTTATGGATTGGCATCCATTGGTGGAAATGGCGCAACACCGATCAAACTGGCACTTGCAGGTGCGGCAGCCAGTACAGCGTTGCAGTCATTAGTCAATACAGTTATGCTTCCAGATAATCAGGTAATGGATCAGTTTCGATTCTGGCAGACGGGAAGCATCGGAGGCGCAAGCTGGGCAGATATCCGTCTTCTTTGTCCATATTTTGTGATTGGTTTTGTGATCAGTATTTGCATGGCAGCGCCATTAAATACATTGGCACTTGGTGACGAGGCGGCGACTGGACTTGGACTGAATGTGCCACTTACAAGATGTCTTGCTTCACTTGCCGGTGTTTTGCTTTGTGCATCTACAACAGCACTTGCCGGTCCAATCAGCTTTGTAGGTTTGATGGTTCCGCATCTGTTTCGCATGGTACTTGGACCGGACATGAAAAAGATTCTTCCGATGTCAGCAATCGGCGGTGCAATTCTTTTACTGTTTGCTGATACGATTGGACGAATCCTTGGAAGACCGGGGGAGCTGGAGTCGGGAATTGTTACGGCACTGATTGGAGCACCTGTATTTATCTTTATTATCAGAAAGGCAAAGGTGAAGTCGCTGTGAAAAAGAATGAAAAATTCTCCACGATGTCAGCTGTAGAGACTGGATATCGCAGACGTCAGAGAAAAAGCACCGTGATTGCACTTGTGCTGATTGGAATAATGATTGCGCTTGCGATATTTATGATGCTTTATGGAAATACAGTTTACACTCCAAAGGAAGTGTGGGATGCGTTAAATGAGGTGGAAGGCAGTGCTGTATTTACAGTAAAGACACTTCGTCTTCCAAGAATGCTAACAGCGATTCTGGCAGGCTTTGCGTTTGGTATGGCAGGAAATACGTTTCAGCAGCTGCTTGGCAATCCGCTTGCCAGTCCGGATATCATAGGTGTTACCTCGGGAGCAAGTGTGGCAGCAGTTTTTGGTATTCTGGTTTTAAAT
>CAVCPW010000210.1:0-6993 GCA_963604075.1 Anaerovoracaceae bacterium
CCAACATACCGTTTTCACTCTTCTTTAAATTGCCAATGCGATAATCTGCTTTTTCACCTTCTCCATAATAAAATACCTGTTTTTCGTTACCATCAGATCCATCGCCCAATGTCACATATTTCATAAAGGCATCCAGATGACGATCATCGCAATTTACATACGCACGTCGGCTCTGGTTCAATAACATCGCCTTGCAATACAGATATTCCTCGAAATCCTTGTGCTCATTCGGTCCGATGTGATCACCTGTTTCGATATTCGTCCACACACCATAAGCAAAATCCACTGTTGCCACACGTCTTTGCTTCATTCCCTGTGAGGAAACTTCTAAAACGACATGAGTGCAGCCAGCCTTTGCCATCATTGCCAGATACATCTGCAGCTCCATAGGATCTGGTGTCGTATTGTTTAACTCATAGCAGTCGTAGCCTGATGTCTCATTGCACGGTGCACAACTATATTTGTCAGATCCCCACACAGCATGATCACACCCTGCCGGAAGAATAGCTCCATTTGTACCGATGGTTCCGGTCAGATAGCCCGCCGCACGCAAAATATCTGCCATCATATGCGTACATGTTGTCTTACCCTTTGAGCCGGTAATGCCGATGCAAACCATCTTCTCAGATGGATAGCCATAAAAGGCTGCTGCGAGTGCCGCCACTACATCTCTGGTAGATACAACCTGCACAACTGCAGTTTTACAATCCTCCTCTAGCTCAACTGGCTTTTCCACAACAAGAAGTGCTGCCTTTTTGGCCAACTCTCCTGCCATTGTATGTGTATCAAAACGCGCGCCTGCGATACAGATAAAGGCATCGCCTTCCTGAAGCATACGATTGTCATGACAAATGCCTGTTATTTCACCAGAAAGATCACCCTGCAATACTGTATAATCAATGCGCTGCAGTAATTCACTAATTTTCATAGTCTTATTCTAAGCCTCTCATCTCGTCTATTTTACCCACAACTTTTTAGTTGCCTGCTTTCCATCTTTTCACTTTTTTCGAATTTATTTTTTTAATTCTCATTTCTATTTTTCAAAAAATAGTTTTAAAAAATAATTTTAAAATAGTTTTAAAAAATAGTTTTTGAAAGTACTAGAAAAGAGGCACCTTCTATAGAAGATACCTCTTAAACTATACTATCAATCAGTTAAAATTGCAAGTGCAATTCATACTTACGATTTCGAAGGTTACAGTTCACGTATCCCACAAACGGTAACTCTCACAGAAGCCACAACCCATTACTATTTGTGGGCAAACCCATGAAGCACTCACTTATATTACGCCTGCTGCGGTGTGTGGATAACCTCTGCCTTCAAACCACTGTCACCTGTGTCAATCTCGATGACATCCTGTGCATGAACCTCTCCTGACAGGATAATCCGTGCTGCAAGTGTCTCGACATTCTTCTGTAAGTAACGCTTCAGCGGTCTTGCACCATATACAGGATCGTAACCATGCTCGACGATATAACACTCTGCATCCTTCGTCAGGGAAATAGACAGTTCGCGATCTTCAAGTCGCTTGTTCACATCAGCTACCATCAGATGAATGATATTTCCAATATTATCCTTTGTCAATGGCTTGAAGAGAATAATCTCATCAAGACGATTTAAAAATTCCGGACGGAAATGACCGCGAAGATCGCTCATAACAGCAGACTCAGCCTCAGGTTTGATATTGCCATCCTCATCAATTCCGTCAAGCAGGTATGAAGAACCAATGTTGGAAGTCATAATCAGAATTGTATTTTTAAAGTCTACCGTACGACCCTGTGAATCGGTGATTCGTCCATCATCCAATACCTGAAGCAGGATATTAAACACATCCGGATGAGCCTTCTCGACCTCATCAAACAGAACAACACTGTATGGCTTACGACGTACAGCCTCTGTCAGCTGGCCTCCCTCATCATATCCAACATATCCCGGAGGCGCTCCGATCAGACGAGATACCGAATGTTTCTCCATGTACTCCGACATATCGATACGAACCATATTATTCTCATCATCGAACAGATTCTGAGCAAGTGCCTTTGCTAGCTCTGTCTTACCGACACCTGTAGGTCCTAGGAACAGGAAAGAACCAATTGGCTTTGACGGATCCTTGATTCCAGCTTTGGAACGAAGAATCGCCTCTGTCACCTTCTCGACTGCCTCATCCTGTCCAACGACTCTCTTATGAAGCTCATCAGCCAGGTGAAGTGTCTTCTCACGCTCGCCCTCTGTCAGTCTGGCAACTGGAATACCAGTCCACTTGGAGATGATACGGCAGATCTCATCATCGGTAACTGCCTCATGTACAAGGGAAAGATCCTTTGATTTTACAGACTCCTCCTCAGCTTCCAACTGTTTTTCTAATTGTGGCAGCTTGCCATATTGCAACTCAGCTGCCTTATTCAAATCATACTGCTGCTGTGCCTGAGCAATCTGCTGATGGACCTGCTCAATCTCCTCACGAAGCTTGCTCAGGCGATCAACTGAATTTTTCTCATTATCCCATTGAGCCTTCATGCCTGCAAATTGCTCACGCAAGCCGCTAAGCTCCTGCTGCAGCTTTTCCAGACGCTCCTGAGACAAATGATCTGTCTCTTTTTTCAATGCAGTCTCCTCTATCTCCAGCTGCATGATCTTACGGCTTAACTCATCCATTTCAGACGGCATGGAATCCATCTCTGTCTTAATCAATGCACAAGCCTCATCGACCAGGTCAATTGCCTTATCTGGAAGGAAACGATCTGAGATGTAACGATTTGAAAGTGTCGCCGCTGTTACCAGTGCGGCATCAGTAATCTTTACACCATGATAAACTTCGTAGCGATCCTTCAAACCTCTTAAGATTGAAATGGTATCCTCTACGGTTGGCTCATCAACCAGAACAGGTTGGAAACGGCGCTCCAGTGCCGGATCCTTCTCAATGTACTTGCGATACTCATCAAGTGTCGTAGCACCGATACAGTGCAATTCACCTCTTGCAAGCATTGGCTTTAACATGTTTCCGGCATCCATTGCACCATCGGTCTTACCGGCACCGACAATCAAATGAAGCTCATCAATGAATAGGATAATTTTTCCTTCGCTCTTCTTAACCTCATCAAGAACAGCTTTCAGACGTTCCTCAAACTCGCCGCGATACTTTGCACCTGCTACAAGTGCGCCCATATCAAGCGAGAAAATCTTCTTATCTTTTAAGCCTTCCGGCACATCACCGCGAACAATACGCTGTGCAAGGCCCTCTACAACAGCAGTCTTACCAACACCAGGCTCACCGATTAGTACCGGGTTATTTTTTGTCTTACGAGAAAGAATACGAACAACATTACGGATCTCACTGTCTCGTCCAATAACCGGATCGAGCTTATGATCTTTTGCCTTCTCGACAAGATCACTGCCGTATTTGTTCAATGTATCATAAGTAGCTTCCGGATTATCGGATGTCACTCTCTGGTTTCCTCTGATGGTTGACAATACCTGAAGAAAACGCTCTCTGGTAATACCAAATTCACGGAACAGTTCCTTTACCGCATTGTTTGGATAACGAATCAGGGACAATACCAGATGTTCAACAGAGACATATTCATCTCCCATCGCCTTGGCCTCATCCTCTGCACTGACAAGCACCTTATTCAATGCGTTGCTGACATAGAGCTGTCCGTTTCCACCAGATACCTTTACCTTTTTCTCCAAAGTCTGAACCGCACTGTTATCAAAATATTCAAGCTGAATATCCATTTTGGTAATCAGCTTTGCAAACAGGCTGTCCTCCTGATGCAAAAGTGCAACTATCAGATGCTCCTGATCAATCTCCTGATTTCCATATTGATAAGCAAGCTTCTCACAATCCTGAACCGCCTGCATTGATTTCTGTGTAAATTTATTAATGTTCATAGCCCCTCCTATCTGCCACTCTCTATCCTGCCATTATGGTAAAGCCGTTGCTTTCTTAATTCTGCTTTCTGAATCCTGCTTTGCAAATTCAATCTTGCAAGATTTCACTTTAAAACATCAGCTTTCGAACAACGCCATAATGCTTTTGCGGCTGCGAGTTATGTGTTTCATTTGTTCTATAAACACTATAACACAATTTTAAAATCTGTCAAGTACTTTTTTCTTTTTTTCAAAAAATTTCGTCCTGCCATTTCTGACAGGACGAAAACGATTTTCGCATTCAATTTCTTTATCCTCATGTGCTTCATCACACCGCTTTAAATGAATACTTTATTTTGCTTTTCATTAATCTCCATAAATGGTCTGATGCAGGCGAGTAATTGTTGCCTCAAAATCCGGTACAAGTTCCTCACCCAGATTGGAATAAAGCCCATCATATGGAATACGATCCGTCTGAATATCATAATTGATATAAGAAGCTGCATTTGCAATCAGACTCGTCAATGTCGATGTATCAATATTGTGTGTGATAAGCGGAAGCATATTATTTACAACCTCAAGTAACGTTGCTGCATCCAGAGAACGTGCTTTCTGAATCAGTTGAACCAGAATCTCTCTCTGTCTTGAAGTACGACCATAATCAGAATGTTCATCTCCGCGGCTGGTATAACGGATTCTCGCAAATCCAACCGCCTGATTTCCGTTTAAGTGCGTCATGCCTCCACCCGTAACATAATAATCGGAAGCATTTAATCCCTGAAGTGCGCATTGCTCATCAAGATACATATTAATATAGCCAGCCTCCTGCGTTGAGACCTCCAAATCCACACCGCCAACCAAATCAATGATATCTGCCATAGAGCTAAAATCAACCGATGCATAATTGTCAATAGTAATACGGTAATTATCCTCAATCGTTGAGACAAGCAGCGGTCCTCCACCAACTGCATAAGCACTGTTGAGCTTTCGAATACCTACATTCGGAATATTTGCATACAAA
The DNA here is from genome assembly GCA_963604075.1 of Anaerovoracaceae bacterium. Classification (GTDB taxonomy): domain Bacteria; phylum Bacillota; class Clostridia; order Lachnospirales; family Lachnospiraceae; genus Anthropogastromicrobium. The sequence goes on from CAVCPW010000210.1 coordinate 4,893, forward strand.
TCTCGCATGAAACTCGTCATGTAAATTGTTTTTTTCTTTGAATTGATAGATACCAGAATCATAGAATCTGAATTTCCATACCAACCATTTCTGGTATCGGAACCAATCAGCAGGATGTTATATACATCACCATCTGAAGCTATATCAATATCCTCTCCGGCTTTTAACTCCTTCGCAAAAGCAGATTCCACATCAGCATCCAACGTTTCCAGTTCTGTGAATCCCTCCACCTCATCATCGCTTGCTGTTAACAAATCATAATTAATGGTAACATCGTTATCATCTACATAGTTCATCTTGCCGAGATAATGCTTCAATCCAAAATAAAATACGCAAAGTCCCGCCAAAATAAGAATCATCAATACAAGCACCACAATCAATAATGGTGTCTTGGCCGATTTCTTTTTTCCTTTGGCCATTTGGGTTCTCCTCTCTTTTTTTGAGTTTTTCAGCTTTATAGTATAACATATTTCAGACAAAATACCAGTCCCTTTTGACAAAATCTTTTTCATTGTTTTTATACGATAAATGCATGTCTTTCATTTGTTTTATCATAAAACTGTTCCATAATGCTGCTGATTGAAGCGGTAATAGTCTCATCCATGCAGCCTGTGTTTACACCATTCTGAATTGCCCGTGAAAAAGCAGCAATCTCATAACGAAGACCTTCTCCATCAAGCTTGTAAAAATAGCGTCTGTTCTGAGTAAAATCCTCGTAGCGCACTTCAAAGTAATCTGTCTTCCACCATGGAGACGGAACATAGATGTATCCCTTGGTCCCTGTTATCACCAGTTCACCCTCTGACTTGACACCAATTCCCGTTTTCATGGATGCTACCGCATTCGGATATAGGAAATCAATCCGTGAAAAGAGATCCGGACTCTCCTTTGTCTGATACGTTACCATATCACATTTTTTGTAATCAATTCCTAAAATTGAAAAAATAGACAATAAACCGAAAGATCCCCAGACTGCCATACTGCCAAATCCACCCTTACGATATCCCACCGGAGGTGGTGTCATCTGTGTGCATGTAGCCTCAACCGCTTTAATGCTTCCGACCTCCCCGCTCTTTGCTAACAGAACAAGGCGATTAAATGCCATAAAATATGCCGTTTTAATTGCCTCTAAAAAGATGCATCCATTTTCTTTCGCTAGTGTTGTCAAAAATAAAGCACCTTCTTTTTCTAGCGAAACAGGCGATTCACAGAGTACATGTTTTTTCTGCTCTAAGACCTTTCGACTGTACAATGCTCTCTCATCTGGTGAAGTTACCACATAAACCGCATCGCTGTCATCAAGCAGCTCCTGCAATTCATCATATATAGGAAGTGTTCCTCCTAAACTGCTGCTAAAGAAAGAACCATCAACTCCGGTATTTTTGCCTGCAAATTCTTTGGCAGATAAATCTCCATCTGGCAGAGAACGTCTGGCAACAGACGGTAAAAAGATTCCAGACAGCTCCACATTTCCCACATAGCGTGACTCTGTGATAAATTTCTCTACCATCGGCTCATAACCAATAATTCCAAGACGAATTCCACTATTTTCTTGCCGAAGCTTGGTGCTGGAAATATTGGCAGTGCGCGGCAGATATATCACCTCGCAATATTCCTTTAAATAATCAAACTTTCCTTCCCAGTCTGATCCGATTGCAAAGATGTCAATATGATAGCGACGAATATCATCAATTTTTTGTCCGATATATTCTTCTGGTATAACTTCATCTGCCAGACCAGTATCCTTTACTGCCTGAATACGTTCCATCAATGACTGCTGGACATTCAATTTTCCTCTGCTAATGTCATAGCTGTCTGTCGTCACACCAACAATCAGATAGTCACCAAGTGCCTTTGCACGTTTGAGCAAATTGACATGTCCATAGTGCAGCAGATCAAACGTGCCATAAGTAATGACTTTTTTCAAATTGTTCTCCTTATGCTATTCTTTCTATTATCTTATATTATCCTTGTATTTCTTCTATATTTTTGTATTCCCTCTGTTATTTTTCATCCAGTTCAAAAAATGCCTCAAGAAAACGTGACATAGCTTCTTTTGAACCAACTGAAATACGAAGATAGCTTTTCAGCATTTCATTTC
>CAVCPW010000211.1:0-12765 GCA_963604075.1 Anaerovoracaceae bacterium
TCAGGGTAGGAAAAAGGTAGAAAAGGTTTGAGATGAAATGTTTGTGTGCAGTTTTCAGGGTACAATAATTTATGCGCGAGTGGCTCAGTGGTGGAGTATCGCCTTGCCAAGGCGAGGGTCGCGGGTTCGAATCCCGTCTCGCGCTTCTACAACCTCCTGAATTATCAGGAGGCTTTTTTTATACCTAGAGACATGGGGAAGAAAATTTTACGGATAAGAGGGAGGAATCAGTATGAAACAAAAGCTACGGCGCTACATCGGTGACCGACATTTTTACCGAATGCTGATCGGAGTCGTTGTACCAATCATTATTCAGAATGGAATTACAAATTTTGTCAGTTTGCTCGACAACTTGATGGTCGGACGTATTGGAACCGAGCAAATGTCAGGTGTTGCTATCGTCAACCAGCTCGTAGTTGTCTTTAATCTGTGTATCTTTGGTGCTGTTTCCGGTGCGGGAATCTTTACAGCACAGTTCTTTGGACGGCGTGATTATGAGGGTGTGCGCAACACCTTTCGCTTTAAATTGCTCATAAATCTTGCATTTACTGTGATTGGTATTGCTGCGTTTGTGTTGGCAGGTCCACAGCTGATTAAATTATTTCTGCATGAAGGCGGAGAATCAGGAGATATTGTGCAGACAATGATGTATGGCGAAAAATATTTGCGCTGGATTTTGATTGGATTGCTTCCATTTGCACTTAGTCAGGTGTACTCTGGCACGCTTCGAGAGACGGGAGAGACTGTTGTGCCGATGGTTGCCGGTGTCGCAGCTGTTCTTGTAAATTTGACATTTAATTTCCTCCTTATCTATGGAAATTTTGGTTTCCCTGAATTGGGTGTAGAGGGCGCTGCGATCGCAACAGTAATGTCTCGTTACGTAGAGCTTGCTGTTATCGCTGTCTGGTCTCATATGCATACCGAAAAGCTGCCGTATATCAAGGGCGTATATTGTACACTAAAGATTCCGACAGAACTGACCAAACAAATCGCCATTAAGGGTTTTCCGTTGATCGTAAACGAGACACTCTGGGCATTTGGCATGGCTATTTTGAATCAATGCTATTCGACAAGAGGTTTAGCGGCTGTAGCAGGAACCAACATTTCTTCTACGATCACAAATTTGTTTAATGTTGTTTTTATCGCGATGGGAAGTGCAATTGCTATTATTGTAGGCCAGCTTCTTGGTGCAGGAAAACTTGAGGAGGCAAGAGAGACTGATACAAAGTTGATATTTACCTCGGTTGTCAGTTGTCTGGTGATTGGAACTATAATGGCAATTGTTGCACCGTTGTTTCCCAAACTCTACAATACGACAGATGAGGTCAAAGAGCTTGCTGCATTTTTCATTATATTTTCCGCATTTATGATGCCATTCAATGCATTCCTGCATTCAGCTTATTTTACACTTCGTTCCGGCGGTAAGACATTGATTACGTTTTTCTTTGATGCGGGCTTTGTGTGGATTGTCAGCATTCCGCTTGCCATGGGGCTCTCACGTTTGACTGATATTCCTGTTCGCGCGCTTTATGTTTGCTGCACAGGTGCCGATCTGATTAAGGTCGTGATTGGTTATATTCTTGTAAAGCGTGGAAAATGGGTTGTTAAAATTGTTGATAACGACTGATAAAACGCAAAAAGTATAAGAAAAGCATAAGAAATACAAAACAAAAGCAAAATAAAGATTAATATTGCACAATATCTTCACGTTTCTGACTTGTTGTGCTCTTGCATAATTATGATGGATGGAGTACAATAAAATTGAAAAGATAATCCGTAAAATTCTTCATAAAAGAGGAAACGTCCCAATGTTGCTGTTCACAGGACAAAACGGAAAAAATAAGCTGTGAAAGGATGGCAGAAAAATGATTAAAGGATTTAAAATGAAGCTGTACCCAGGTATGGAGGCAGAGTACGAGAAGAGACATAACCAGCTGTGGCCTGAGATGAAGGATATGATTCACGAGCATGGCGGTAAAAACTATACCATTTTCTTAGATCGTGAGACTCTGACTTTGTTCGGATATATCGAGATCGAGAACGAAGAGCTGTGGGCAAAGGGTGCTGACACCGCAATCAACCGTAAGTGGTGGGATTTTATGGCAGATATCATGGAGACTAATCCGGATAATAGCCCGGTATCCATCGATTTAAAGACTGTATTCCATTTAGATTAAAGATTAAGAAGATTAATAAAATGATATTTGGGGTAAATGGTGTTTGGGCCTAACTGATTTTCAAAATCAAAGCTTTTCTTATAGGCAAGCCTGTGTCAGAGCGTTACACCTTTTGAACATGGTGTCATTAAATTATTAAAAGTAAATTATTGCACAATTTTTTACAAAAAAGCGCTTCCAATCAAATAAGACTGGAAGCGTTTTTTTATTTGAATAAGTCACGTCGCCTCGGGGCGTTCGTAAAAATTCATCGAGAAATCAATTGTAGTCTACCTCAATCAAGCAAAGACCCTGCGCCGGAGCAGTAGGTCCTGCTAGACTTCTCTTTTTGCCTTGAAGGATTGTCAGCACATCGTCCGGCTGCATCCGGTGAAAGCCAACTTCAAGCAATGTACCGGTCATGATGCGAACCATATGTTGAAGGAACCCATCTCCATGGAAGGAGAGTGTCAGGTAATCCCCTTTTTGCTGAATACGAATTGAGTCAACTGTGCGGATAGTGCTCTTGTTCATCTTCGGATTACCGCAGAAGCTTGCAAAATCATGCATTCCAGTCAGATAAACAGCGGCCTTATTCATAGCAGCCAGATCGGGCATTCCCTCCAGACGAGTCACGTAGCGTCGGTCAAAAACAGGCTTTGTCTGTCCAACATAGCAGGTATAGCAATAAGTCTTGCCAGTGGCATTGTAACGGCTGTGGAAGCGCTGTGAGGCTTCTGCAACATCTAGGATAACGATATCATCCGGCAGATAACGATTCATATAGTCGCGAATTTCACGCACGGAAAGAGTAGTATCGAGTAATGCATTCGCGGTCATGGCTTTTGCGTGGACACCGGCATCAGTGCGGCCTGCACCGACTAATTTTACTGTGTCGATATTGCACATTTTTGCAAGAACAGCCTCGATTTTGCCTTGAATTGTGTCATCTGTATGTTTTTGGTGTTCCCAGCCATTGTAGCGGCTTCCATCGTAGCTGATGGTAAAACGATAATTATTCATAAAAAACTCCTATTTTGCATCAGGTCAGCTCCCATAAAAGGAACTGACCTGATTTTGTTAATAAACAATATTTGGTTATTGGTTATTTGAATATTGTTTGCTAAAAATTAGCAATTAATTTTTATTTTCTTATTTTTTCTGTGCTTTATCCAGATTGCTCTGTGCGGTTGCAAGCATCAGCTTGATACGGTTGAGCTGGTTTACCTCGGAAGCACCCGGATCATAGTCGACTGCGATAATATTAGATTCTGGATGCTGATGACGGATTTCCTTGATAACACCCTTTCCGACAATGTGGTTTGGCAGACAGCCAAACGGCTGTGTGCAGACAACATTGTTGACACCACTGTTGATCAACTCCATGATCTCGCCGGTAAGGAACCACCCCTCACCAGTCTGATTTCCAAGTGAAACGAGCGGATCGGCGTATCTTGCCAGATCATGAATGTCAGCCGGCGGTGTAAAGTGTTTGCTCTGGGAGAAGGCCTTGCGAGCTGCCTTTCTCATGTACTCAAGTGCGGTGATGCCGACATTGCACATTTTGGCGGTTGCACTGCTGGTACCAAGTTTTTCTGCCTTGAAATTGCTGTTGTAGAAGCAATATAAGAAGAAATCAAGCATATCCGGCATAACAGCCTCAGCCCCCTCGCGCTCAAGCAGCTCAACGAGGTGGTTGTTTGCCTGTGGAAGAAACTTAACTAAGATTTCGCCAACAATTCCGACTCTAGGGATGACTTTATCCTCGTAGATCGGAATATTGTCGAAGTCATGGATCATATCCTTAATAATACGGTTGAATCGTGTCATGCTCGGGGTACGCTTCAAATCATTATTGCAGATGCGCTTCCATTTCTCATGCATTGCATTAACCGAGCCCGGGACCTTCTCATACGGGCGCATACGGTAAACGGTGCGCATGAAGATATCACCGTAGATGACTGCCTGTACCGCACGGATTGCAAGGGCAGGTGTGTAAGTCATACCAGGGTTTGATTCAAGCTTGCTTAGGTTCAGAGAAATAACAGGAACCTGTGCCATTCCTGCCTTTTCAAGTGCACGGCGGATAAATCCGACATAGTTACTTGCACGACATCCACCGCCAGTCTGTGTCATAAAGACAGCTACATGGTCAAGGTCGTAGCGGCCGGACAGCAGCGCATCCATGATCTGACCGACAACGATAAGTGACGGATAGCAGGCATCATTGTTTACATATTTCAGACCGACATCGACAGCAGTCCGGCTTTCTTTGAGGACTTCAACGTTGTAGCCGGAGCTCTTGATGGCTGTTTCAAGCAGATCAAAGTGAATTGGACTCATCTGCGGACAAAGAATGGTATAATTCTTCTTCATTTCCTTTGTGAACAGCACACGGTTGTAGGCAGAAGAAACCACGTGACGCTCAATATGTTTCTGCTCACGCACACGGATTGCGGAAAGCAGTGAACGGATACGGATGCGGGCTGCACCGAGGTTGTTAACCTCATCGATTTTGAGAACGGTATAGATCTTGCCAGAGCCGGTTAAAATGTCATTTACCTGATCGGTCGTTACTGCATCAAGACCACAGCCGAAGGAGTTTAACTGAATCAGATCAAGGTTGTCCTGTGTGCGAACAAACTGTGCAGCGGCATACAGTCTGGAGTGGTACATCCACTGGTTGAGAACAATCAGACGACCATCCATCTTTGCCAGATGAGAAATGGAATCCTCCGTCAGAACGGCAATGCCGTATGATGTAATCAACTCTGGAATACCGTGGTTGATCTCCGGATCTACGTGATACGGACGGCCAGCCAGCACGATACCGCGCTTTCCGGTCTGCTTTAAGTATTCAAGTGTCTCTTCACCCTTCTTCTGGATGTCCTTGCGGCAATTTTGCATTTCCACCCAGCCAGCGTGAGCGGCGTCGCGGATTTCATTCTCCGGAATGCCCATCTTTCCAAATTCTTCAACGAGACGTTTTGTCATGATTTCCTCACTGGTCAAGGCAAGGAATGGATTCATGAAGACAACATCAGGATTTCTGAGTTCCTCTACGTTGTTTTTGATATTCTCCGCATAGGATGTAACAATCGGGCAGTTGTAGTGGTTCTGTGCATCCTCAAACTCTACGCGCTCATAAGGGATACATGGATAGAAGATGAAGTGTACATTGTTGCGAAGCAGCCAGGTCACATGACCGTGTGCGAGTTTTGCCGGATAACATTCGGACTCACTAGGAATGGATTCGATACCCATTTCGTAGATGGAACGGTTAGAATCCGGAGAGAGCACCACGCGATAGCCAAGCTTCTTGAAGAAGACAGCCCACAGCGGGAAGTTTTCGTACATATTTAAGACGCGCGCAATGCCGACAGTACCGCGCTTTGCATCCTTTTCTTCGAGCGGTTCATAGTCGAAAATGCGGTGATACTTATAGTCAAACAGGTTTGGAATGTTATCCTTATTCTTTTCCTTGCCCAGACCGCGCTCACAGCGGTTTCCGAATATGTAATGGCTGCCATTGCTGAAGCGGTTGATTGTTAAAAGACAGTGGTTTGTGCAACCCTGACAGCGTGTCAAACGTGTCGTATATTTCAAAGACAGAATGTCATTCATAGACAGCATCGTTGTCTTTGGCTCTTTGTGTGCCTGATAATATTCTCTTGCGACGAGCGCAGCACCGAAGGCACCCATGATTCCGGCGATATCCGGACGGACAGCCTCACAGCCGGCAATCTTCTCAAAGCTTCTTAAAACAGCATCATTATAGAAGGTACCACCCTGTACAACGACATGCTTTCCAAGGTCGGAAGCGTCATTGATCTTGATAACCTTAAACAGGGCATTTTTGATAACGGAATATGCAAGTCCGGCAGAGATATCAGCAACAGTAGCACCTTCCTTCTGAGCCTGCTTTACGTTTGAATTCATAAATACTGTACAGCGTGTACCAAGGTCGGTTGGATTCTTGGCAAAAAGCGCTGCCTTGGCGAAATCAACAACCGTGTAATTTAAGGATTTTGCGAAGGTCTCAATGAATGATCCGCAGCCAGATGAACATGCTTCGTTCAACTGAACGCTATCAACGGTGTGATTCTTGATTTTGATGCATTTCATATCCTGGCCGCCGATATCGAGGATACAGTCGACATCCGGCTGAAAGAAGGAAGCAGCATAGTAGTGAGCAACAGTCTCAACCTCGCCCATATCAAGCTGAAGAGCGGCCTTAATCAATGCTTCACCATATCCGGTAGAACATCCGTAGGCAATCTCTACATCATCTGGCATCTGCTCATAGATTTCACGGATGGCACGCACTGTTGTGGAGAGCGGGCTTCCGTTGTTATTACTATAGAAGGAATACAAAAGTGTACCGTCCTCAGCAACAAGGGCAACTTTTGTTGTGGTGGAACCAGCATCTACACCAAAGAAGCACTTGCCATGGTAATCGCGAAGATTCCCCTTCTTTACGGTGTGTTGCTTATGACGCTCGGTGAAAGCTTCATAATCCTTTTCAGAAGCAAACAGCGGATCCATACGCTTGATTTCAAAATTCATCTTGATGCCTTTTGTCAGGCGGTCAATCATATGAGTGATAGGAGTAACCGTGGTGTCTGCCTTTACATTCATGGCAGCACCGATGGCAGCAAACAGATGAGAGTGCTCCGGTGCGATGATATGCTCATCGGTCAGATGGAGGGTGCGGATAAATGCCTCTTTTAACTGGTCTAAGAAGTGGAGTGGGCCACCGAGGAATGCAACATTTCCACGGATTGGCTTACCACAGGCAAGACCTGAGATCGTCTGATTGACAACTGCCTGGAAAATGGAGGCAGCAAGGTCTTCCTTTGCGGCGCCCTCATTGATCAGCGGCTGAATATCCGTCTTTGCGAATACACCGCAGCGCGCTGCGATTGGATAAATTTCGTGATAATTTTTTGCAAGTTCATTTAAACCGGAAGCGTCAGTCTGAAGAAGAGAAGCCATCTGGTCGATGAAAGAACCGGTACCGCCGGCGCAGATACCGTTCATACGCTGGTCTACACCGCCTGTAAAGTAGATGATCTTCGCATCCTCACCGCCAAGCTCGATTGCAACGTCAGTCTGCGGTGCGTAATCCTTTAAGCTTGTAGCAACAGCAACAACTTCCTGTACAAACGGGATGTCCAGATGCTTTGCCAGCGTCAGACCACCGGATCCAGTGATCGAGGAAGCCAGATTCATCGGACCTAACCTGCCATATGCTTTTGCCAAAAGCTCAGCGAGCGTTTCTTGAATATTGGCAAAATGGCGTTGATAATCGGAGAATAAAAGCTTACCTTCGTCATCAAGGATGGCAACCTTGACCGTCGTAGAACCGATATCAATGCCGAGTCGATTATATGTTTTTGTTGATGTACCCATTAAAAACCTCCCTGGTGAATATTCATTGTAAAAATGATATGTTATCTGTAGAAAATAAACCAATAGTTGATCTATAACAAAAATAGAAGATAAGGCGACAAAACCCAAAATACAGATGAATTATAGCGTTTTTCATGGGAAAATGCAAGGTGCTAATAAAAATGTAAGAGTAATTTTGTATTTCAGTTTGACAAACAAACGTGGGAAAACTATAATAAAGGTATGTGTGAAAAAGATAAGAAATAAGACTATCCGGCCGGGGGAAGCCGGGCAAGAAAGGATAATCGAATATATATGAAGTTTTTAAACAAATTGGAACGTAAATTCGGACGGTATGCAGTACCGAATTTGATGCTTTACATTATTATTCTGAATGCGGCAGGGCTATTAATTACTATAATGTATCCGCAGGCTCAGTCCTATCTGCGCTGGTCCACTAGTGCCATTCTTCGCGGTCAGATCTGGAGAATCGTTTCCTTTATTTTGGTGCCATACACAACGAGTCCTGTTAATTTTCTGATCTTTGCATTTTTGTATTATTCAATTTCCCAGACACTTGAGCGTGTATGGGGATCTTTCCGTATGGATATGTATATTATTACAGGTTTACTTGGAACAATTGTGGCAGCATTTCTTGTATACTTTTTGCTTGGTGTTGATATGGGAACGCAGGTCAGCATCTCCTATCTGAGTAATTCCTTATTTTTAGCGCTGGCGGCAACCTTCCCGGATGTGCAGTTTTTGCTGTTATTTATCATTCCGGTCAAGGCAAAGTGGATGGCGCTTTTGAGTGCAGTGATGTACCTCTATGATCTGATGCAGGTTGTAAACTATGCCGGCTGGATGCCGTTTGGCTTTGCAATGCTGATCATGATCGTATTTTCCCTTATAAATTTTATCCTTTATTTCCTCGGCACAAGAGATCTTCAGAGAATTAATCCCAAAGAGGTACATAGGAGAAACGAGTTTCACAAGAAGATGGGGCAGAGGGAACAAAGTGGCAGGCCAATGCATAAGTGCACTGTCTGCGGACGAACAGACAAGGATTTTCCAGATTTGGAATTCCGCTATTGTTCAAAGTGTGACGGCGCCTACGAGTATTGCAGCGAGCATCTTTATACGCATAAGCATATTATCGCAAATTCGTATGAGAGGCAGTGATTCGCTTTGCTTGTAAGTAAATGTGCAAAATAATGCAGGTGTTCTGATTTTGAATGGCTGCAAATAATCGAATGGAGAAGAAAACGAGTATGAAGAAAACAAAAATTGTTTGTACCATGGGTCCAAAGACAGAGAATGTCGAGCTTTTGAAGGAAATGATCAAAAGCGGTATGAATGTTGCCCGTTTTAACTTTTCTCATGGAAGTCATGAGGAACATGCTGGTCGTATGGCACTTGTCGAGGAGGCAAGAAAGGCTGTTAATATTCCGGTTGCGACCATGCTTGATACCAAGGGACCTGAGATTCGTACCGGAAGTGTAGCGGGAGACAAGAAGGTGACGCTGATTGAGGGACAGAATTTTGATCTGACAACCGACCAGAGTGTAGAAACTACCACAAAAGGTGCATCCATCACATATGAGGGCCTGGTGGCTGATGCTGAGATTGGATGCCGTATTTTGATTGATGATGGTCTGATTGAGTTAAAGGTTGCTTCTAAGGAAGAAAATGTGCTTCACTGTACCGTTGTAAATGGTGGAGAGTTAGGCTCTAAGAAGGGTGTAAACGTACCAAATATAAAGATTAACCTTCCGGGAATCACTGAGAAGGATAAGAAAGATATTCTGTTTGGTATCGATCAGGGCTTCGATTTCATTGCTGCATCCTTTGTAAGAAATGCCGCATGTATTGAAGAAATTCGTGACATTTTGAACATTCACGGAAGCAAGATGCGCATCATCGCAAAGATTGAGAGCGCAGAAGGTATTGAAAATATCGATGAAATTTTACAGGTATCCGATGGTATCATGGTTGCAAGAGGTGACATGGGTGTTGAGATTCCGGCAGAGGAGGTTCCTCACATCCAGAAGACCATCATTCAGAAGTGTAATGAGGCTCAGAAGCCGGTTATTACAGCAACCCAGATGCTGGATTCTATGATTCGTAACCCGCGTCCGACAAGAGCAGAGGTTACCGATGTTGCAAACGCAATCTATGATGGTACCGATGCTGTTATGCTTTCCGGTGAGACTGCTGCGGGACGTTATCCGCTGGAGGCAGTTCGTATGATGGCAAAGATCGCAGAGTCCTCTGAGCCATATCTGGATTATCGCAGCTACAACCGTAGAGATATCAAACGTTCTGACCACGTTATTTCCAATGCGCTCAGTAGTGCAACCGTTCGTACTGCAGAGATCCTTGATGCAAAGGCAATCATTGTTCCAACTATGCAGGGATTTACAGCAAACCTTCTGTCTCACTGGAGACCGAAGTGCCGCATTATCGGTATGTCTCCGAACTGGGATGTTTTGCGTAAGATGCAGTTAAACTGGGGTGTAACTCCAGTTAAGGCAATGCGCGAGACGGATACAGATGAGCTGATCGAGCATTCTGTAGAGACTGCCAAGGAGATGGGCTATATTGAGTCCGGCGATACAGTTGTCGTTACCGTTGGTGTAAGACATAAGAAACAGCCAAGCTACGCAATTGGTGAGACTAACAATATGAGAGTTATCGTAGTTAACTAAATAGTTCACATGTTCTGCTGATCTGTCATATCGTGCTTGTACGAGATTAGCTTTATGCAAGCGTGAGATTATCCAGATTTAGCAGAACGCAAACTGTAATGATAAAAACACACAGCGAGGAGAGACACACACATTATGGAAAAGAAACCGTTCGTAACATTAGAGCAGGTAAAAGACATGGCAGCAAAATATCCGACTCCATTTCATCTGTATGATGAAAAAGGAATCCGCGAGAATGCCAGAAAGCTCAAGGCTGCATTTGCATGGAATCCAAACTTTCATGAGTATTTTGCAGTAAAGGCAACACCGAATCCGTATATCATGGATATCTTAAAGTCAGAGGGAATTGGTGCAGATTGTTCTTCCTACACAGAGCTTTTGATGTCAGATGCAGTAGGTCTTAAGGGACATGATATCATGTTCTCTTCCAATGTAACGCCAGAGCAGGATTTCAAGAAGGCTGCTGAGCTTGGCGCGATCATTAATTTTGATGATGTGTCTTTGATCGATTTTTATGAAGAAATCGGCGCACCGTTCTTAGAGACCATGTGCTGCCGTTATAATCCAGGTGGAAACTTTACACTCCACAACGAGATCATGGATACTCCGAAGGATGCCAAGTATGGTATGACAAAGGAGCAGATGAAGGAAGCATTTAAGAAGCTTAAGGCGCATGGCGTTAAGAACTTCGGCATTCATGCATTCTTAGCCTCCAATACCGTGGCACTCGGATATTATCCAAAGCTTGCAAGAATTCTGTTCGAATTGGCTGTTGAGCTGTCCAAAGAGATTGGTGTTCATATTGCATTTGTGAATCTGTCAGGTGGTGTCGGCATCGCATATCGCCCAGATCAGGAGCCAAATGATATTATGGCGATTGGTGCTGCTGTCAAGGAAGCATATGACGAGGTGCTTGTTCCGGCAGGAATGGGCGATGTGGCTATCTTCACAGAGCTTGGCCGATTTATGTTAGCACCTTATGGCTGTTTAGTGTCTAAGGTACTGCATGAGAAGCATATCTGGAAGGATTATGTTGGTCTTGATGCGTGTGCGGCAAACCTGATGCGCCCGGCTATGTATGGCGCTTATCATCATATTACCGTACTTGGTAAGGAGAATGAACCATGTGATCATATGTATGATGTAACAGGTGGTCTTTGCGAGAACAATGATAAGTTTGCAATTGATCGTATGCTGCCGAAGATTGACATAGGTGATTATGTAGTCATCCATGACACAGGCGCACATGGTTTTGCAATGGGCTACAATTATAACGGAAAGCTTAGAAGTGCAGAACTTCTTCTTCAGGAGGATGGCACCGTAAAGCAGATTCGTCGTGCTGAGACACCGCAGGATTACTTTGCAACGCTTGATTATCCAGGATTAAAGGATGAAAAATAACTGTATTTAAGAAATTTAACCAAATCAAGTAAGTCACCTGCTTCAATTGCGAAAATAAGTAGTGGGTGGGGACTCCTTTTTGAAATTTATTAAGAATTTAAATAACTGAATTGTTATCCCTGGCTGTAAAGGCAGCCGGGGATTTTTACGTTATAAGCCTCGTGTGCAGCAACGCAAGGAACCGCCTTGTTAGTGAACTGTATAAGTGTGGTAATAATGTCGAAAGTTGCGTTAAAAATTACTTGAAAAAACATGTGCTTTGGTGTATGATGGGGTTAGAAATCGAACAAACGCACGATTTTTTGCAGGAATTTTGAAATAACCTATTGACAAATGCGTCAAAATAACGTATGATAATAACAGATGCGAACACATGTTCATAAATAGCCGTACAGATTATTCTGTACAGAAAGAGGTAAGGTTTGGATAAGAATAATCAGGAAAAACTTAAAGCATTGGACGTTGCGTTAACCCAGATCGAGAAGGCTTATGGCAAGGGTGCTGTTATGAAGCTAGGTGATTCTGGTGCAAATATGAATATCGAAGTCGTACCTACCGGATCACTTAGCCTGGATATTGCACTTGGACTTGGTGGACTGCCGAAGGGACGTATCATTGAGATCTATGGACCGGAGTCCAGTGGTAAGACAACTGTTGCTCTTCATGCAGTGGCAGAGGTTCAGAAAAGAGGCGGCATTGCAGGCTTTATTGATGCCGAGCATGCGCTTGACCCGGTTTATGCGAGAAACATTGGTGTTGATATTGATAATCTCTACATATCCCAGCCAGATAATGGAGAGCAGGCACTTGAGATTACTGAGACGATGGTGCGTTCTGGTGCAATTGACATCGTAATTGTCGATTCTGTTGCAGCCCTCGTCCCGAAGGCTGAGATCGACGGTGACATGGGCGATTCTCATGTCGGATTGCAGGCACGTCTGATGTCGCAGGCACTTCGTAAGCTGACTGCTGCAATCAGCCGTTCCAACTGTATCGTAATTTTTATCAATCAGTTGCGTGAGAAGGTTGGAGTCATGTTTGGTAATCCTGAGACGACTACCGGTGGACGTGCGCTCAAGTTTTATTCCTCCGTTCGTCTTGATGTACGT
>CAVCPW010000212.1:0-6765 GCA_963604075.1 Anaerovoracaceae bacterium
AATCGATACCTTGATTGAGATGATTCTGTTGGATGCAGAAATGAAGGATTTAAAGGCAAATCCGAATCGTAAGGCAAGAGGTCTTGTTATTGAGGCACAGCTCGACAAGGGTCGTGGACCGGTTGCAACCATTTTGGTTCAGAAGGGTACCATTCGCGTTGGCGATAATGTGGCAGCAGGTTCCTGCTATGGTAAGGTTCGTGCAATGATTGACGATAAGGGCCGTAGAGTAAAGGAAGCAACTCCGTCTATGCCAGTTGAGATTCTTGGTCTGAATGATGTTCCGAATGCAGGAGAAATCTTTGTCTGCACCGAAAATGAGAAGGAAGCAAGAAGCTTCGCAGAGACATTCATCAAAGAGAATAGAGAAAAGCTTTTGGCTGACACCAAAACACAGCTTACTCTTGACAGCCTGAATTCTCAGATTAAGGAAGGAAGCTTAAAGGAACTGAACCTTATAGTTAAGGCTGACGTTCAGGGTTCTGTTGAGGCTGTAAAGCAGTCACTTCTGAAGCTGTCCAACGATGAAGTTGTTGTTAAGATTATCCACAGCGGTGTTGGTGCGATCAACGAGTCTGATGTATCATTGGCATCTGCATCCAATGCAATTATCATTGGATTTAACATTCGTCCGGATGCAATGGCAAAATCCGTATCCGAGCGTGAGAAGGTTGAGATCCGTTTGTATCGTGTCATCTATCAGGCAATCGCTGATGTAGAGGCCGCTATGAAGGGCATGCTTGATCCGATCTATGAGGAGAAGGTAATCGGACATGCACAGGTTCGTCAGATCTTCAAGGCATCTGGTGTCGGTAATATTGCCGGTTCCTATGTAACTGATGGTGTGTTCCAGAGAGGCTGCAAGATCCGTATTACCAGAGATGGCGAGCAGATCTACGAAGGCGGTCTAGCATCTTTAAAGCGTTTCAAGGACGATGTAAAGGAAGTAAAGGAAGGCTACGAGTGCGGTCTTGTATTTGAAAAGTTCAATGATATTCAGGTTGATGATATCGTAGAGGCTTATATCATGGAAGAGGTTCCGAGATAAGCAGAACACAAAAAATCAAAGCCATGACAGCGATGTCATGGCTTTTTGGGAATTTTAGGAATAAAAAAACTACTGAAGCTCTATCGGCAGATTAAGGAGAAAATATGCGCAAAAATAGTATAAAAAATATTAGAATTAATGCTGAGGTTCAGAGAGAACTCAGCCGTATTATTCAGCAGGAAATTAAGGATCCAAGAATCCATCCGATGACAACTGTTGTCATGGCAGAAGTTACGCCGGATTTAAAGTATTGCAAAGCTTATATCAGTGTTTTAGGAGATGAGGAAGCACAAAAGAGCACTATGGAAGGATTAAAGAATGCAAAGCCGTATATCAGAAGAATGCTTGCATCATCTGTGAATCTAAGAAATACACCGGAGCTGACTTTTGTATTAGACCAGTCTATTGAGTATGGTGTTCATATGACCGGACTGATTGATGAAGTTGCAAGTGAACTCGCAGCAAAGGAGCCGGCAGAGAGTTCCGAGGGAAAGGAGGCATAAGCTATGGAAAAGCGTCCGAATAATACAATCGAAGAGCTTCGTGCCGAATTTGCTACTGTCAGGAAGACTGCTATCGTTGGTCATCTTCATCCGGATGGAGACTGTATATCCTCCTGCCTGTCCTTATATCACTATTTAAAGGACAATTATGGCTATGAGGCCGATGTTTATTTAGAGCCATATCCGACAGCTTTCAATATGCTTCCGGGTACTGAAATTATCCGTCATGAATTTGAACCACAGGTATATGATGTGGTATATTCTATTGACTGTTCGGATGCAGACCGTATCGGCACTGGAAGAGAATTGTTTGACATTGCAAAGAAGCGTGTTGTGATTGACCATCATATCAGTAATCCGATTTTTGGCGACGTGAATTATGTACAGGGGCAGATTGGTTCTGCATGTGAGGTACTTTACACAATCTTCGAGGAGGATAAGATCAGTTATGACATTGCGATGTGTCTATACACTGGAATGGTTCATGATACGGGCGTATTCCAGTACTCAAATGTGACACCGGCTACGATGAATCGCGCTGCAAAGCTGATTGCATTTGGCATTCCGTTCACTGATCTGATTCAAAAAACCTTCTACGAAAAGGGTCTTGACGAAGCAAAGGCAAGTGCGTATGCCATTTCTAAGACAGAACAGCTGCTTGATGGTTTCCTTGTATGGTCCTATATTTCCAAGGAGGAGATGGATCGCTTTGGAATTACATCTTCTGAACTTGACAGTGTAGTAAGTTCGCTTCGCAATATTCGCGGCGTGGATGTTGCTGTATTCTTATACGAAGCAGAGCCGGGCGTTTATAAGTGCAGTTTCCGCTCTAACCATGTGGTAGATGTCAGTGCGTTGGCAATTACCTTTGGCGGCGGTGGTCACGTGCGTGCGTCAGGTTGCACATTCTACAACCAGAGTCCGGATGAGATTATCACAGAGATTGTAAACCGGATTCCGAAGGAGGATTATGCAGGCTGAGCATTATAATGGACTGATCGCGGTATGGAAGGAGCGCGGATATACATCGCATGATGTAGTGGCAAAGCTGCGCGGCATCCTGCACCAGAAGCGTATCGGACATACCGGAACACTTGACCCGCAGGCAGAGGGGGTACTTGCTGTCGGACTCGGCCTTGGAACAAAGACTTTTGATCTCTTGCCAGACCACTGGAAGACATACATGGCAGAGGTGACCTTTGGTGTTCGGACTGACACTGAAGATATCTGGGGGACAGTATTGCAAACGCAAGATGTTTCCTATACGCCAGAACAAATTACACAGGCTATCTGTAGCTTTGAAGGGACCTACGATCAGGTGCCTCCGATGTATTCTGCAAAAAAAATTGACGGAAAAAAGCTCTACCAGCTCGCAAGAGAGGGAAAGACAGTTGAACGAAAGGCTGTGCCAGTTACATTAAAAGATATCAAGGTCGTATCTGCAGCAGGTAATAAGGCGCGCTTTTTGGTTACATGTTCTGCTGGAACCTATATCCGTACACTTTGCGTTGATATTGGCAAGACGCTCGGCTGTGAGGCGTGTATGAGTAGTTTAACGCGTGTAATGGCGGGAGGCTTTTCGAAAGAGCAGGCACTCACACTTGACGAGATAAAAAATCTGGTCGATAATAATGAGCTTGAAGGACGTTTGATCAGCATTGATAGAGCCCTTAGCCATTTTCCAAAGGTGTTCGCATCGAAAGAGTTTGAAAAACAGCTCAAAAATGGAAATGCGATTGGTATCGATGCAGTATCAGGTTTGTCAGAAGTATATACGAGAGATTTGGCAGCAGAATTACGAGTGCGCCTGTATATAGATAATAATGGGTCATGTGGCGAATTCATAGGTGTATACCGTCTTGATACAGAGGATAAACTTCTTAAACCTGTGAAAATATTCTATAGGAATCAATGACGGCCGATTATAGTTCAATTGAAGTACCTGACACTAAACTTATGAAAGTTTTCTATAGGAATTAATGACAGGGTAACAAAACCATGTAGTGGAATCCGAGGCGCCCCCTTCGTATTCTAACGGAAATTATTTCGTAACCCACCAGTTAAAATAAAGAAAAGGAGACAAAAGATGCAGGTAATTTGTAATACAGAGGATTTTCAGATCACAGAGAAGACTGCAGTCACGCTCGGCAAATTCGACGGAATCCACAAAGGGCATCAGCGTCTTCTAAATGCCTTGCTTGAAAAGAAAAAGCAGGGACTAAAGACTGTAGTATTTACTTTTTTCGTGCCACCCATTCCGGGGCGTGATGATATTCGACAGCTGACACCAAACGACGAGAAAAAAGAATTCCTTGAATCCTACGGAATTGACTATCTGATTGAATATCCCTTCACCGAGAAAGTGCGCCACACCGATCCACGGGTGTTTGTTTGGGATATTCTGTGTAAAAAAATTGGAGCAGCCTTCGTTGCTGCAGGACCGGATTTTTGCTTTGGCTATGAACGAAAAGGAAACGTTGCACTCCTAGAGGAAATGTCTCATGAGTGCGGATATGAGTTTCAGGTATTCGATAAGGTTTCCTATAAGGAAGAGCCAATCAGCAGCAGCCGTATTCGCGAAGCTATCTGTGCGGGACACATGGAAGAAGCGATGGATATGCTAGGACGACCGTTTTCTCTTTCAGGAACCGTCATTCATGGAAAATCGCTTGGTCACACGATAGGCTTTGCAACAATGAATCTTGCATGGCCGAAAGAAAAATTGCTTGTTCCAGTCGGTGTCTATTTCTCAAAGGTGCAGATTGGAGAAAAATCTTATGAAGCCATCACTAATGTAGGTCACCGTCCCACAGTTGAAAAAGATGCCGCAAAATCTGATTTACTTTTAGAGTCCCATCTGCTACAATATAACAAAATGGCGTATGGGGAGCAGATAGAGGTAAGCTTCTTTCACTATGAGAGGCCAGAAGTTCGTTTTTCCGGGCTTGATGCGTTGAAAAAACAGCTTCAGACTGATTCATATGAGTGCAGCGCCTACTTTGAAGAGAGGGGAAACGATGGGAAACAGGAAGGAATCAGCGAAAAAAAAGCGTAAAGGCTCCGGCAATGGCTTACTGATCGCGGCAGTACTGCTGACGATACTGTTTTTAGCAGGCGTCATGAGCCTCGGTGCCCTGTATTATCTTAAGAAGAGCAAGGCAAAGCCACAGAGCATTCCAAGCAAAATCACAGAGGCAGCTGCCACTGTGGATGCTTCTGCGGAAGAGATAAAGACAGAAACTGCATCATCAGATGAGCCAAGTACAAAGGCTTCGCAGGAAGAGAATATTTCATCTGAAGAAAGCAGCGATGAATCATCGGAAGCAGAATCAGAAAGTGAATCAAAATTTACAATGTCTTCCGAGTTTGAAGAATCAGCAAGTGAAAATGAATCTGAGTCATCCGAGGAAGCATCCTCTGAGGAAGAGAGCACAGAGGAGGAATCCACCGAGAGCGAGGAAGTTCGTCAGGAAAAGGAAGCAGTCCTTGACAAGTATACCAATCTTGGTATGATTACCGGTGTGCGTAACTATTTAAATATGAGAAAAGGCCCATCAACCGACTATGAGATTTGCGGCGTCATTTTTAAAAATTGTGCAGTTGAGATCTTAGAGGAAAAGGACGGTTGGATGAAGATCGAGTCCGGCGGCGCGACAGGTTACGTTTCTGCTGAGTATGTTACTACAGGAAAGGAAGCGAAGGAGCTTGCGCTTTCTAGTATGAAGTATATGGCAGAGATTCAGAACGATTCTGTTGAGGCACTGTATGAACCAAAGGAAGGTGCGGATGTCATTACAACCTTCTTTAAGGGCGAGCGCTACGATATTAACGGCGAGACAAAAGACTGGGTCGAGATCGAGGCTGTTACTGAACTGTCAGGTTATGTAAAGCGCGAGAATGTTTCTACAGGCTATTTTCTTGACGAGGCAATCTATTTCTCACTTGATGGCGTATCCGAGACACGTCAGGATTTAATCAGAAAGGCATTTGAGTATTATGGTGGCACTTATGTATGGGGCGGTAAGGAACTAACCTCGGAGGGTAATGTGGACTGTTCCGGTTATACGATGTGTCTGTATAAGATGTTTGGCGTGCAGCTCCCAGAATTTTCTGGTGCACAGGCAGAGGTTGGTGAGACCGTCAATGAGGATACCATTCGTCCTGGTGATCTGATTTTCTATGTTGGCCGTTATCCGGGTGTGATCGGTCATGTCGCAATTTACATCGGAAATGGCAAGATCATTCATGCAGCATCTGAGTCAAAGGGTATCTGTGTCAGCAGTTGGAAATATTGTCCGCCTGTTATTATGAAAAATGTGATGGGAGATTGAGAAAAAACCTTTGACAAAGACAAAATTATGTGCTAGTATATCACATGTGTGCGCCATGCCCCAGCAACAGGATACTCCAACCATTGCTTGGGTAGAGGTCAGAATAAAAATATTAGGAGGAACTAACAATGATTTCCAAGGAAAAGAAAGCTGAAATTATCGCTGCTTACGGCAGAACACCAGAGGACACCGGATCACCGGAGGTTCAGATCGCAATTTTAACAGCACGTATCGCTGAGCTGACTGCTCATCTGCAGAGCAACCCAAAGGATCATCATTCCAGAAGAGGTCTGCTGATGATGGTAGGACAGAGAAGAGGTATGCTGGACTACTTAAAGAGCAAGGATATCGAGGCTTACCGTACCTTAATCGAGAAGTTAGGTATCAGAAAGTAATCAACAAGCGTAACTTGATTAGGGTGGAGAAATCCACCCTATATTTGTATCAGGATATTTTATAAAAGTGTAAGAAAACCCACTGCCTTTAGGCGGTGGATGCTCTTGCATGGTGTGCTGGGTTCAAGCCAAGTACATCGTAGGCACGTAGTGCCGCTTTTATATGAGCAAGTAGCGAAGCAGATTGCGAATATCATTGACTTTGAAGTTTGAGATGTCCTGAGCTATGGTTAACAAATGCTGATTTATTTGATTTATTTTCACTGGCAGAAGTCAATCCGAGACCGCTCAAGAACAGATAAGCCTTGTTTATCTGCTGTTTAGTAGTTTCGGCTCCTTCTGCAGGAAAGACAAACAGTGTGCGAGAAGCACGGGAATGAGGACAGTATGTATAAGAGTTATTCTATGGAGCTCTGCGGCCGTACTCTTACGGTTGATGTGGGCAGAGTGGCAGCCCAGGCAAATGGTGCTGCATTTATGCATTATGG
>CAVCPW010000213.1:0-6286 GCA_963604075.1 Anaerovoracaceae bacterium
ACTAGTGAAACGGCAGAAATTGCCTCCTGTCCGACACGGCTTACCATCAGCGTGTCCACCATTCCCATCAAGGAATTCAGCATCTGCTCAATAATTAAGGGAATCAGCAGCGTCCACAGCGCATGCCGCGGAAACAGCAGATTCCCATAGTCGATCTTACTCTTATCATAAAAAATATTTTTCATACTGTCCTGCCTCCTGCGTTTGTCAGACATATCCTAACACCACAAAGAAGAAATTACAAGACAGTTTTCCATCACAAATACTCATTTCTGTGTACAAATTAATTTTCAGCCAACTTCTCTCTGAAGGATTTCAGTCAGCGCGTTCTGGCTGCTAGTATGACAGCGAACGATATTTGCATTACATTTCTCTGCCTCAGTCACCGCACAGTGAACCATTTTGTGAGAAACGGTGTTGGTGAACAGAATTACCAGATCCGGTCTTCCGATCTGACCACTCAAATTCGCAGACATCTGTGTAAACACCTTTGCCTTACATTTGAAATCCTTACAAATTTTCTTATACTGACTTACCATGCGGTCGTGTCCGCCTACGATAACAACACTCATGAAAACACTCCTTTCAAAATACAAAATACTTTAATATAAACGATAAACTCGATTGCTAACTAATAACCCACTGTTCTTGTGTGTTAGACATTTCTAACTTATGTTAAGTTTACCTTATTTTATTAGAAGCGTCAATGCTATTATTGAGACTTTTTTTCACTTTCGCAAGATTCATCAATTTTTCGTCACAAATCATCCATGAACCCACCAGAGATAAAATTTTCATCCCGGTGGGTTCCCATTTTTTACTCTGTTATCTAATGCACTTATTACAGCTCACATGCATCCAGACGAAGCATCGCCTTGGCAAAAATCTTGAGCGCATCAAAATATGTTCTCAAATATAGTGCCTCATCTGGCTCATGAGCTCCGCCATGTCCCGGTGCAAATAGCTTTGCCTTTACCTCCTGCTCTTTCTTTGTCAGCGGCATGCCACCGATTCCATAAGCAAAAGCATTGGGCAGCTTTCTGGCATATGTACCGCCGCCCATGACAAATGCCTCTGTTCTTAATCCAGTTGCTTCATTGTAGTAGTCTGTAAGAACTTTTACTGCCGGATGCTCCTTTGGGAAATAGTTTGGCTTTGAATTCTGGTGCGTATTCCATTTTGCCTGGAAGCAACTCGCATAGTTTTGCAGCTGTGTCTCCATCTTATCAGGATCTGCCGTAATTGAATAACGGATATTGACCGTCAGCTCTGCCTTTCTATTTTTCGTCTTCAGGATTGTTCCCGCGCAGGTTGTCTTTCCTGATACCGCATCCTCATAGGCAATTCCTTCTGTTCTTCCGTAATACCCATCGCAAGCATCCGTCAGAAATGCAAAGATTCGTCTATCACACTCATTAGTTGCCTCATCCTTTAAAAAAGATGCCAGCACAAAAATCGCATTGGTGCTTCCCTCCGGGAATGCACTGTGACGGCTCGTCCCCTTAGCAGTTACATGCATCATCTCGCCTTCATATGAAACTGTAATTTCCTCTGGTGCCTTTGCTGCCAGCACATCTGCCTCATCCTTTGTGCCCTTAATTATTGCCCACGCACGGTCTGGAATCATGTTGCTGACCTGTCCGCCCGCTACTTCCTGCACTTTATCACTGAAGCTCTCAATCGAAGTAAATGCTCCCTCTAAGATACCCTTCTCTCCGTAACAAACCGGGAAGCCGCTATCTGCGATGACAGACAGCGCCGGTGCCTCATAATGAGATGCAAAATATTCCATATCAGCCATCTGCTTTTCTTCATTTGTACCCAGATACAGACAAAAATCATGGCGCAACGGAATGTTCAATTCGCGCATACATTGCATCAGATAAATCATTCCGACAGCCGGTCCTTTATTGTCTCCGGTACCTCTTCCGATTAGGTAGCCCTCCTTCTCAAACGGCTCATATGGATCTCGCTCCCATCCTTCTCCTGCCGGAACAACGTCCAAATGGTTCCAGAAACCGATCGTATTCTTCGGATCTACCTTCTTTTCACTCACGCAGCCCACGTAATACTCGAGATTTTCCGTGACAAAGCCATGCTCTCTTGCCAATGCAAGTGCATCATCCATCACACGTCTGCACTCCATTCCAAACGGCTTTGTCTCCTCGTTCGGATCTGACACACTTGGAATACGCGCCAATCTTTTAATATCCTCCACCATCTCGTCGCGGTGGGTGTCAATCCACTCATCAATCTGCTTATCAAATTTTTCCTGCATAGTTGGATACTTCCTTTCTTTTCGCTACCTCTATTGTACTTCGTTCGCTGCCTTTGTGCAAGAGAAACACATAAGGCAAGCGTTCTCATTAGTCAAGCGGATATTCGCAATCCGCCTCATAAACCTTTTGGGTCATGCGCCTAAACAAACCTATTGACAAGGTAGGTTTATAGTGTTATAATCCCCCTAAAGTCAAGCGGATATTCGCAATCCGCTTCGCTACTTGCTTATTGCTTTTCGCAATTGAAGCAGGGGACTTACTTGATTTGGTTAAATCATTCTCAATTAAAGGAGGATACATCATGATTTACACATCTGCCGACCAGCTGATTGGAAAGACCCCTCTGCTGGAACTGACCCACATTGAAAAAGAACTCGGCCTGCAGGCAAAATTGCTTGCAAAGCTTGAATATTTTAACCCTGCCGGTTCCGTAAAGGATCGTGTTGCAAAAGCCATGTTAGATGATGCCGAGGCAAAGGGCATCTTAAAGCCTGACACTGTAATTATTGAGCCGACTTCTGGAAATACCGGAATCGGTCTTGCCAGTGTTGCCGCCGCCAGAGGTTATCGCCTTATCATCGTTATGCCAGATACGATGTCCATTGAACGCCGCCAGTTAATGAAGGCATACGGTGCAGAGCTTGTATTAAGTGATGGTTCTAAGGGTATGTCTGGTGCGATTGAAAAAGCAGACGAACTTGCAAAGCTCTATCCAAACAGCTTTATTGCAGGTCAGTTTGTCAATCCGGCAAATCCAAAGGCACACTTTGAGACAACAGGTCCAGAGATTTACGATGACACTGAGGGTACTGTCGATGTATTTGTTGCCGGTGTCGGTACAGGCGGTACTATCACGGGTGTTGGTCAGTATTTAAAGTCTAAGAAGCCATCAGTAAAGATCGTTGCCGTAGAGCCGGCATCCTCCGCTGTTCTCTCCACTGGAAATGCAGGTCCGCATAAGATTCAGGGTATTGGCGCAGGTTTTGTTCCTGAAGTGCTCGACACCACCGTTTATGATGAGATCATCGCAGTATCAAATGATGATGCATTTACAACCGGAAAACACCTCGGAAAGAAGGAAGGTATCCTTACCGGAATCTCCTCCGGTGCTGCACTGTGGGCCGCCATTGAGGTTGCAAAACGTCCGGAATCAGCGGGCAAAAATATTGTTGTTCTGCTGCCGGATACCGGAGACCGCTACCTCTCCACTCCACTTTTTACAGATCTGTAACTTTATTTACCAGTTCTAACAGCCTGTATACATTTGCTCATGTATGCAGGCTATTTATTTTTGTATCATTGTTGCAGCTTTCATACAAAACGAAGACCGCCGTATCCCGGTATTGATACGGCGGTCTCTTTATCTTTTAAGGAGGATTAGCTTATTATTAATTATTCAGCAGCTTTCTGTGCATCCGGCAATCTTGTGGTGTTTCCAGACTCAAAAGCTTCCTTACGCTCTTCAATGATCTCTGCAAATCCTGCATCGTTGAAGTCTTCGGTATACTGCTGATACTTCTCATCAAACTCATCTGTTGAGCACATGGTAAGGGTATCACGAGCTTCCTTGTACAGCTCAACTAAAGTCTGCTGATACTCAGAAGTGCTGTCCATAGAGGATGCAAACAGACAGTCTGCAACGGCATACTCATCAGCGATTTCCTGTCTTGCATAGTAATAATCAACGATATCCTGTGTGAAATCCTGTGGAAGGTTATGAGGTGTATTGGCGTAGATGACATCCTCAATAGTACCTGCTGACTTGCTGGAAGTCTGGCAACTCCAATAGTCACCATTGCTGTTATAGCCCTGCTTATAATCTCCGGAATAATCGGCTACAGATTCCGGCAGGCCATCATCGTTGTAATTGAAGTTCTCACCCTCAATACCATATTGCAGGGTAAACAATACATCATCATTGCACATCCACTCCAGATACATCCATGCTGCCTTCAGCTCATCGTCAGTTGCTGTGGAGGAGAAGCCAATCATCATACCAAACGGATTATTTGAACGGTAAGCAGGTGTAACAGTGATTCCATCTGATCCTGTATCGTCCTCAGTAACAACCGGATAAATAGCTAACTCTGCATCCGGATTTGTTTCATAGAAGGAAGTAAGTACTGGCATATCAGAGCTGATATAACAACCATAGGAATAAGATTCACCATTGATAAAGTTTGCCTTGGCAGTCTCGCTATCAATCAAATAATACTCAGGATCTGTGATTCCTGCATTATAATCCTCATTTGCTCTCTTTAACAGGTTATAGTTTGCATCTGTTCCAAGTGCCGGGATATTATAATCACCATACATAGCCCAGTCAAGCTCGTTGAACGGATACTCACGGTATGAATGGTTCTGATCAGAGCCAAGACCTGTAATCATAGAACCTCCGCCCGGATGCTCACATATACCTGCCTCCATAATCTTTGTCATTGCATCAACATACTCGTCACGAGTGGTCGGAACGTGGTCATAGCCAACTTCTCTTAACCAATCCATACGAACGAATGTCTGCCATGTGTAGTTGATATTGTAATTTGGATTTGAAGCCAATGCAAAGTAAGTCTCACCACTGATAGTAGTATAATCAAGCTGTCCATCAGCTTCCATACGTGCATAGTAATTTGGTGCCACTTCCTTAAACTCTTCCATATCAAAGGAAGTCAGATATCCATCAGTTACCCATGTAGACAGCTTCGGATAATCATACTCCATCAGGATGGTCGGCAAATTCTGATCTGCTGCAAGCAGTGCGTAACTGGTCATAACATCGGTTCTGGTAATCGGAACATACTCAACAGTAATGTTGTATTTATCTCCGAAATTTTCCTGAATCCACTGTGTCCAGTAATTGTCTGATACATCTGGAGTACCCTCAACACCTCTATCATAAACCGGAACTCGTAAGGTTACATTCTCCTCAAATGGCTCCCAGTTGTCTTCTACCTGAGTAGACTCAGAAGCTTCTTCGCTGCCAGCCTCAGTAGCGACTTCTGTACTTGCTTCCTCAGTACTTGTCTCCTCTGCCATAACTGGAAGAGTGCCAAATGCCATAATTCCCGCAAGGGAAACTGCTGCAAATTTTCTCATAATCAAAATACTCCTTTCTCTTAGGAACAGAGCTCACGCATCGCTTCACATCTGTTCTTTTCTGATGCCTATATCGTAAAACTAATTGGTAAATGTTTCTACTCATTTTTTTACTGAATCTTCCGAATTATGACCTTTTAGCTATATATTACATATTTGAGTTCTATTTTTAGTCTATTTTCCACAGTATAAGTTTGGTTTAATTTATTGTTTATCATTTCAAATGCATATAAGACATAACACACTGAATTTCACATTCTCTTCGCTGTGCCATAATTATAATTATGAACAGAATGTCCCCCAATGGCAAATTATTTTATCTTTTAGTCAAGCCGTTATTCTCAATCCGCTTCGCTACTTGCTCATAACAAAAAGGCAATTAACCGCTTTTACACGATTGATTGCCCAATTTTTGCATTATTGATTCAATTTTTTATTTTACTTCAGGATTTTATTTTCTGAATCCTATTTTTATTTTGGGATTCTATTTTTATTCTTGAATCCTATTTTCACTTTTGGATTCTATTTTTATTTTCAGGATTTTGTTTTTACTTCTGATTTTCTTCTTTTAACAGCGGCTTCATGCTGTCCATCGCAATCAACAGCGTGGACGTATTATGAAGAAGTGCAGAAGTGGTCGGCTGTAGAATACCTGCGATACCACCCGCGATTAATGTGGAATTGAATCCAACAATTGCCCGGTAGTTACGGTATATACGCTTCATCAGTCCCTTGGACAACTTGCGAAGTGCTACCACCTCGAATAAATCCTCAGCTGCGATCGTAACATTTGCAATCTCTCTTTCAACCTATACTGAATGTTCATCCTATGCTTATCCAATATTCATTCGTCGTTCATGTGAACTACTCCGACTTATAGAAGTCGGAGCTTCCTGCTTCAACCACTACTG
>CAVCPW010000214.1:0-4460 GCA_963604075.1 Anaerovoracaceae bacterium
CAGCCACCCCCATGTGCTTGCCGTTACAAAGATTTCTATGCCCTCCTGTGGAAGTTCTTCCTCAGTGAAACTCTGCATCTTTGTCTGCGCTGTAAGCTGCACAGGATCCTTTAATGACATCGCAACTGCAAAGGCCTCTAATGCCTGATGCTCAAAGCTGCCTTCAAGAAGTCCCTCATAGAGTGCCGTGCGTTGCACCTGATCTTTCATAAAGTCCAGTTCTCTGAACTTATCTGAGACAAACAAGCAGCGCGCCTGTGATGGATTCTCCCTGTACAGTGTGCCAAATTCCTCAAGCGTGTGCGGCAAATCCTTTGCAGCAACATTTTCACTTATCCTATAATGATACTCAATCCTGCGCTCACCTGCATTGCCAACCACAACGATGGCACCGTTAATCTCGTCGCCGACCTTCAAGTCAATGGTATTAATTTCAAACAAAATGGCCGCGCTCAGCCCAGCTGCCTGTCTGGTTTCTATTTTTACTCTTTCGTTTGTCGAGTAGAAAAAGCCTTTAAATGGTACCCGGTTCTGTACCCGGATCACAAGTTCTTTATTCTGCACGGTGCCGGCTTCCATTTTTCCCTCCAGATATGCCGGTGAAAACTCCAACTCTGGTGCCTTCACTAATACATTTCCGGCTGCCAGCTGTTCGATCCGCTCCTTCAACTTTTTCTCCTCCTTTTTGCCTTGTTTCTTTCTTGTTATTATTTATTATTATCTTACTATTTTTAGGCACACCTCAACGGTATCCTTCTTTTCTTGTTCTAATAAGTGCAAATCACTACGAATCATTACAATTCCTATTTCTGCACATATGTTGTATTATTTTATCGCAAATGCGGATAACAATCAAGCTTTTCTATTGATTTTTTCTTCGAGAGAAGAAATTTGGATTACAGTTTCTGTTGTTAATTAGTCAAGCGGATATTCACAATCCGCTTCGCTACTTGATTTGGTTAAAAACCTGCTTAAAATCGTCACCCCTTGACGATACAGCTGTTCACACGATAAGTGTAGCTTACTGCAAACGGCATGCAATAATTTGATGATGTCACTGAAATGATGAAATCAAAAAGATTCAACAGTCCACTGTGTATTAGCAGTAACTGTTGAATCTTTTTATTCATCAAAATGACATATCCAACTCCATTTAGAGGAAATTATCAAATTGCTTGGAATATTTTATACGAAGCGAAGCACATCCTCTGCCATCTTTCTAGCCGGTGCATCTGGTGTAAATTTTTCATATCCAGTAGCAAGTAACACGGCAACTTCCTCGGTCTGAGGGATGCCAAGCTTTTCCTGAACATAAGGACCATCATAAATGCCAAGCATAACCGTTCCGACTCCCTGTGCATGAGCGGCAAGTGCGAAAGTCTGGGCTGCTACACCTGCATCAAACATCTGCCAGCCTTCCTTTTTATCAGTACTATATGAGCCATCTTTCTCAAATCCGCAAATACCCTTTACATACGATACAGCAACCAATACCGGTGTCTGTTTAAGTGTCTTTGTGTTAAAAGCAAAGCCGCAGCAGCCATTCTCTGCGATATCATCAATGATTTCTCGATTGTCCACTACGGTATAACGCGGTGTCTGAGAGTTCTTCCATGATGGTGCCCATATGGCCGCATCTATGATTTGTTGAATGGTCTCTCGCTCTACAGGACGATCCTGAAACCTTCTTACACTTCTTCTTGTTTTGATACATTCTAATGCTTCCATTTTTTCTCCTTTCAAAATGACAATCTTGCCAAATCCACGCAGCTCCATCGAGTTTGCGATTGTGTCGATTCAGTTTAAATCTAATAAAGTATGCTAAGCAAACATGGACATTACTCACTTCGAAGCGCAATAACCGGATCCTTCTTTGCAGCAAGCTTTGATGGAATTAATCCGGCAATCATCGTCAATGCTACGCTAATTACTACAAGAATAACAGCACCTGCGACTGGAAGCTTTGCAATATTTCCAATTCCCGTCAACTTGTTAATTACCATACTGATTGGAATATTCAAAAGCAATGTAACTCCAATACCCATCAGACCTGCTGTCAGACCGATAATCGCAGTCTCCGCATTGAAGACTCTGGAAATGTCCTTCTTGGATGCACCAACACTTCTAAGAATACCAATCTCCTTGGTGCGCTCGAGAACGGAAATGTATGTAATGATTCCAATCATGATTGAGGAAACGATCAGTGAAATTGATACAAATGCAATCAGACCATAGGACACAGCATTGATCATTGTATTCACACCTGACATAAGAAGTGCCACATAATCAGTATAGCTAATCTGGTCATCTTCCTCTGCCGTCTCGTTGTACTGTGTAATCATATCGGCAATCTTTTCCTTATCTTCAAAGCTCTTTGCATAAATGTTAATCGTAGATGGAGAATCGAGATCAACTGCAGATAACTTCTGCAGGTTCTCCTCAAGCGTAGAACCAGAAACTGTTGACGGCATATATTCATCATAATACTTTGCCAGAACTGTGGTATCATCTGTACTGTCGATCAACTCGTCAAATGCCTGTGCCACTGCTGCATATCCAGTCGTTCCAAACAGATCCCCCTGCGCTGTCGCATTCACACGCATCTGAAGCACCTGTGCCTGTGCAGAGTCTGACTTGTTTTCCTTTATCAGCTGTACCAGCTGCTTTTGAAGCATTGTTTGAAGTTCGTCATCGCTATAATCCTCCAAATAAGATTTAGCTGTCTCCTCGTCCATGCCCATTGTGCTGGCTACTAATGTAATAATGTCATCTCGATCAGAAAAATTCGTCATATACATCGCAGTCATCTGCTCAATTTCTTCATCTGTAGGCTCTGAAAGAATCTCTGTGTAAATCTTCGTCTTATCGACATCACTTAAACTGTCAAAATATTCCTTAATCTTTTCTGCTTTCTCTTCATCAGTTGGATCATTCTCCTCGGTGATTACAAATGGCAGTCCAGTCAGAAGATCAAGATTTTCATTTTCCGGAAGCTTCTGCTCTTTTACTAACTCGCTATTGTTCGTCTGTTCAATCACATACTGAGTCAATGCAGATGTATAGCCAAAGCTTCCCGTTGCAGATGTCACAGTCGCATCCGGATTTGGCTTGATAATGCCGACAATCTTCAGCTCATAACCGTGATCAATTACTAATTCCATTGAATCCTCATCGTCACCGATATAGCTCCACGTACCGCTAGCTTCTTTTGTATAATAATCTGGGTTTAAAATCAACTTAAATGTCGTATTCAATACATCGTCATAGGAAATCTCACGCTGTTCGGTATTTAACGCTTCTGATTTCATAACTGCCTTCATTGAATCCATGACCTCTTCATCACTGATTAAGCCAAGTGCATAGAAAGCCACATCGGTAATCTCATTATTGTCTGATAAAATCAATACAATTTCATCTGCCGACTCTGGCCATCTTCCCGCTTCAAGGTCATATTGATCATATACCATATCAGAAATCAGCTCACCGTCATTTCCTGGAAGAAGCTCTGACCACAAACTCATCATACTGCTGCTCATCTGAGATATTGAGGAAGAAGACATGCCCATAACGGATGACGTGGAATTTTCCGAAGAATCACTTTCCGATGAGCTTTCCGATGAACTCGAACCGGTCATTGCACTTGTGAAAATTTTTGTCATATCTGTGCTGCGATAACCATCATCAGTCTTAATATACGTGTTAAGCGCTACATCATACTGATACTGGATCGTCTCTACATGATTCTTTAATACGTCACTGTTATTTTCCTCTGGATCCTCTGCCATTTTTTCTTCCAGATAAGCCTTAAACTTTGTCAGGTTATTTGTGTCCTGACTTGATGCAAACATTGCATTGAACAGTTCACCCATACGGCTATTTGAATAAACAGTATTTTCTTTTTTGTCT
The DNA here is from genome assembly GCA_963604075.1 of Anaerovoracaceae bacterium. Lineage (GTDB taxonomy): Bacteria > Bacillota > Clostridia > Lachnospirales > Lachnospiraceae > Anthropogastromicrobium. Next base: position 3,907 of record CAVCPW010000214.1, read on the forward strand.
GTGTTGTCATCGTCTTCCTGCGGGACTACTGCCGTCAGAATACTGGCAAGCGATGACTCTTCTTTTGCGATTGAAACCGGGTATGAGGAAAGCGTATCGCGCTGTAAATCGTCTACATAATCCTGGATACCAGTCGACAACGACAAAATCAGCGCAATGCCGATAATTCCGATGCTGCCTGCAAATGCCGTGAGCAGGGTACGTCCCTTCTTTGTCTTTAAATTATTAAAGCTAAGCGACACTGCGGTTCCCATCGACATGGAAATCTTCTTTCGCTTCTGTGGAGTTACACTAATCTGATCTGGCACGTTATACGGATCCGTATCATCTACAATGCGACCATCCAGTACACGAATAATTCGAGTGGAATACTGCGCTGCAAGTTCCGGATTATGCGTAACCATGATGACAAGCTTATCCTTTGCAATCTCCTTTAACAGCTCCATAATCTGTACACTCGTCTCAGAATCGAGTGCTCCTGTCGGCTCATCAGCAAGCAGAATATCTGGATTGTTAATCAGCGCACGTGCAATCGCCACACGCTGCATCTGACC
>CAVCPW010000215.1:0-39360 GCA_963604075.1 Anaerovoracaceae bacterium
AAGACACCGCCCTTTCACGGCGGTAACAGGGGTTCAAATCCCCTTGGAGTCATTGACAATTGTAAAATTGTCTGTGCCGATGTGGCTCAATTGGCAGAGCAGCTGATTTGTAATCAGCAGGTTATCGGTTCGAGTCCGATCATCGGCTTTTTCTATGGACCCTTAGCTCAGTTGGTTAGAGCAACCGGCTCATAACCGGTCGGTCCCGGGTTCAAGTCCCTGAGGGTCCACGCCAACTAAGTGGTTTTAAGTCCATAGGAAAAAAATGTAAATTAGTTAGTAAGAAGTGGTTGACAAAGTCTTGAAAAAGTGCTATGATGAGTAGCGTTGTTGAGAGAGTTGGCAACACAAGTTAGGCCCGGTGGCTCAGTTGGTTAGAGCGCCGCCCTGTCACGGCGGAGGTCAAGGGTTCGAACCCCTTTCGGGTCGTTGCTGAAGAGATTCAGCTGTAATTGAATATTTGGGGTCTTAGCTCAGCTGGGAGAGCATCTGCCTTACAAGCAGAGGGTCATAGGTTCGAGCCCTATAGGCCCCATATGTACGCGTAGCTCAGCTGGATAGAGCGTCTGACTACGGATCAGAAGGCCGGGGGTTCGAATCCTCTCGCGTACATTATTTTTGGCGGTTCCTGTGAGAGCAGGAGCCGTTTTTTGTTGTAAAAACAATAGTTTACTTTCCCATCGGTTAATGATATAATAAAAAAAGTAAATATTAATTAATTGAAAGATGGAGGGTATCTCAATGAGAATCTATCGCACAAAGGATTATAAGGAAATGAGCCGTAAGGCAGCGAACCTGATTTCGGCTCAGGTTATTTTAAAGCCAGACTGTGTATTGGGACTGGCAACAGGTTCTACTCCGATTGGAATTTATGACCAGTTAGTTGAGTGGTATCACAAGAATGATATTGACTTTTCAGAAGTGACTACTGTGAATTTGGACGAGTACCGTGGACTGACAAGAGATAACGATCAGAGCTACTATTATTTTATGCATACTCATTTCTTTGATCGTATTAACGTGCGTCCAGAGCGCACATTTATTCCAGATGGTACCTGCAAGGACAGTGAGTATGAGTGTCAGCGCTATGAGGATCAGATTCGTTCTCTCGGTGGAATTGATATGCAGTTGCTTGGTCTTGGACGTAACGGTCACATCGGATTTAATGAGCCATCTGACAGCTTTGCAAAGGCAACGCATTGCGTAAATCTGACGCAGAGCACCATCGACGCTAACAAGCGTTTCTTTGAGTCTGAGGCTGATGTGCCGCGTCAGGCATACACCATGGGCATCGGAACAATCTTACAGGCAAAGAAAATTCTGCTTGTTGCAAGCGGAGAAGATAAGGCGGAAGCAATTCGCAACACTCTGTTTGGACCAGTTACCCCGTCCGTTCCTGCATCTGTTCTTCAGATTCATCCAGATGTTACCATCGTTGCAGATGAGGCAGCACTGTCCCTGTGTAAACTGTAAATTACAAGAAGGAAAGTGAAATGATGAAAATTTTAAATGCAAAGATCTGCACGAACGGTCAGGTTTTTGATGGAGAGGTAACAGTAGAGGGAGAGCGTATTGCTGCATGCACGAAGAAAGTTCCATTCGGCACAGACAGCACGCATACTGATCGCACAGTAATGGATTCTTCTGATACTGCATCTGCTATCTTTGATGATGGCGATAGTGTTATTGATGCGAAGGGCATGTATGTGATCCCAGGGCTTTTGGATATACATTTTCATGGTTGCGTGGGCTACGATGCGTGTGATGCATCCAAAGAGTCTTTTGATAAGATAGCAGCATATGAGGGTAGCCAGGGCGTGCTGGAGATTTGTCCGGCGACAATGACCTATCCGGAAGACAAGTTGTCAGAGATTATGGATATCGCGGCCGGTTATGAAAGTCCGGAGGGGGCTGATTTCCTTGGTTTGCATTTAGAGGGACCGTTCATCAATTCGAATCGTGTCGGTGCGCAGAATTCAGACTATGTGCAAAAGCCAGACGCTGATATGCTTCTTCGTTTGCAAGAGCGCGCAAAGGGGCGCATCCGCATCTGCGATGTAGCACCGGAGACGGAGGGCGCGATTGATTTCGTAGAGAGGATCAAGGATCATGTGGCATCCGTATCCATCGCCCACACCTGTACCGATTATGATACCGCAATGCAGGCGTTTGAGCACGGTGTTGATCATCTGACACACGGTTTTAATGCAATGCCGGGAATCCATCATCGCAAACCAGGCCCGCTCTCAGCGGCTGCTGATGCAGGAGCTGATGTAGAGCTGATTTGTGATGGCGTGCACATTCATCCGGCCGTTGTGCGTCTTGCTTTTAAGCTGTTTACAGACGAGCATGTAATTTTCATCAGCGATACGATGCGTGCGTGTGGTCTTAAGGATGGCTGCTATGATCTGGGTGGACAGCAAGTAGCAGTTAAGGGAAATCTCGCAACACTTGCATCTGATCCGTCCACGATAGCAGGAAGCGTCACAAACCTGATGGATTGTTTACGCTGTGCAGTGAAGACGATGAAGATTCCGTTTGCGAGTGCGGTAAAGGCTGCTACTCATAACCCGGCAAGAAGTATTGGTGTTCAGGCTGATTATGGAGATGTTGAGGCAGGAAAATATGCCAATCTTTTGATTGTAGATGAGGAACTGAATATTGTACATATTGTTAAGCGTGGAAAATTAGTACGCTAATGATATGCGAACAAAAAGACCGATCACAGTTTGAAATTCAGCTGTGGTCGGTCAGTTTTTTCTTTATTTTTCAGCTTCTAGTTCGTCTGTCAGGCGGCAAATCTCATCAATGATTCCGCCGATGGTTTCGATAGTATTAAGAAGTGGGGCATCGGTTGTAATATCAACCTTTGCGAGTGCAGCCAGTTCAACCGGTGTCAGTGTGCTTCCGGCAGCTAAGACCTTCTTCCAGTCATCGACAGCAGGTTGTCCTTCCTTTTCAATAAGCTTGCAAACCTCTGTGGCAACGGTCAGTCCAGCACTGTAGGTGTAGGAGTAAAGTCCCATGTAGTAGTGCGGCTGGCGCATCCAAGTCAGTTGTGCACCATCGCAAATATCTACATCATCTCCCCAGAAATCCTGAAGTGTCTTTTTCATGATGCTACTTAATGTATCAGCCTGAACACTGCCGCCATTGTCAATGATACGGTAAACTTCGCGCTGGTAAGCAGCTTCCATCAGATGGGTGACAAAGTTGTGATAGTAGGTGTTGCTGATCTGGCAGGAGAGTACCCAGCGGCGGAAACGCTTGTCATCACTTGTCTTTAACAGGTAGTGAGCCAGTAGCAGCTCATTCATTGTGGACGGTGCTTCAACAAAGTAGGAGGAGACATCGGTGTCAAAGATAGACTGCTCAGCATTGCAAATGCGGAAATGTCCGGCATGACCAAGCTCGTGTGCCAGTGTAAAGACATCAGCCATACGTGCATTCCAGCTTAACAGGATGAAAGATCCTTTTCCGTATGGGCTTGCGCAGAAGCCGCCTGTTGTTTTTCCCTGATTCTTTGCAAAGTCAACCCAGCGGTCGCGGTATGCCTCACGAATCATGTCAACATATTCTGGTCCTAGTATGGAAAGACCTTTTTCAATATATTCCTTGGAACCTTCAATGGTAACCTTTGGATCGTACTCTGGATCAACGGAAATCTTTAAGTCAGCAAAGGTCATACGGTCTAACTTGTGAATCCTCTTTAACAGACGTGCATATTTGCGCATATGGACGGAAAGCTTAGTGGTGATCAGGTCAATCTGGCGGTCATACAGCTCACGGCTTACCTTCTGACTAAACAGCAGACTGTCAAACACGCTGTCAAAGCCGCGTAGAGTCGCTAGTGTCTTCTCTGTCTGAACCTGTGCATTGTAGGCGGCAGCTGTTGTATTTTCATACTGAGCCAACTTTTGGCTAAATGCAGCAAATGCACTGCGGCGAACTTCTGTATCAGCCTCATATTCATAATCATCCTCAAACAGCGAGTAACCGAGTGGATATTCTTTATTGTGAACGTGGAACGAATCAAATTTCATATCGGCCAACTTTGTCATGTTGTAGATTTGATATGGTGTGTTTAAGGTCTGAGACAGGGCAGATAATGCGCGTTCTGTTTCTGGGTGCAGCTGATGCGGCTTACGGCGAAGAATGTCCTCCAAATAGATGCGGCTGCCGCCGGCAATCTCGATGGCTGCCTTTAGTGTTTCCTCACTCTGCGCGGTAATCTCACTGTCGATAAAGCTAAGACGGCTGTTGATGTCGGAGACGATATTCATCACACGGTCGTTGCGCTCCTGATTGTGGCTGTCGTAGTAATCAACAGACACGGCCAGATCACAATAATTTCCAGTGAGGGTCATCAGACGAGTCATTTCCTGAAGGTCACTCAGGCAGTCACAGATGGTCTGCGGTGTGGTCAACTGTCCCTTAAAGTGCTCCTCCATAGAAGCACAGAGTGCTTTCATTTTTTCAACATCCTGATACATCGCCTCTTCGGTCGGATAGATCAGGGAAAGATCCCATGTCAGTTCAACAGGGACTTCATTTCTCATCGCTAATTTCATAAAATTTACCTTGAATTTCACCTTTCTCTCAATCTGTCAGCTTATGCCGCAGTGGGTAATTTCAGGTTACAGTTCACACTGTTTTGCAAATGGGTATCCCGTGAACTGTAACAATTTCAGTATAGCTGTTTTACAAGAAAGAATCAATCGCTTGATGGAAAATAAAAAGTATGATAATATTTTGTCAAATAATCAGGTTAACGAGAGAGCAAGAGTCTGACAGGTATTCGTGCAACAGGTCTTGCAGAAATGAAGCCATCTTTACAAAGGCAAATGCAGAGACGAAGATTGTGCGGATGCACATCACAGTAAGTTGCCTTGACTGCTTCCAGATGCTGTGTTATTATGAGACTAGTCAAAAAAGAAGATAAAAACGAAAGGATTTGTGTATGAAAGATCGTTTTGAAGCAAAACTTATGCTATTTATCATACCGGCACTTGCTATCTGGGAGTTGCTTTATCAGCTTATCATTATCCGACTGATTCCAGCAGCGAAAAATGATACCGTTCATGGCATTGGTTTCGTCGTTTTAGTGGCGGTTGTCTGGTTGATTTATCGTAAAAAGGCGGGAGTCGAGAGCGAGGAGGACGAGTAAAGTGCGAAGTATATTATTTTCCATCGGTCCACTTCATGTGTATGGTTATGGTTTTATGATTGCCATTGGTGTGATCTGTGCATTTGCGCTTGGATGCTTCCTTGCAAAGCGCTCCGACCTAGATGACGATACGCTTTTTTCGATGGGACTTGTTGGTATTGTTGGCGGTATTATCGGAGCAAAGCTGCTTTATTATGTTGTAGAATTTCCGTCTATACTTGCAGATCCGTCGATTTTATTAAACTTCGGTGAGGGTTTTGTAGTGTATGGCGGCCTGATTGCAGGATTTTTAAGTCCATTAATCTACACGAAGGCAAAGAAACTTCCTTTTCTGCCATATCTGGACTGTGCGGTGCCAGGTGTGGCATTTGCACAAGGCTGCGGACGAATTGGCTGCTTTTTAGCAGGCTGCTGTTATGGAAAAGAGACATCTGCCTGGTATGGTGTCACATTTCCTGTGGATTCTCTGGCACCGTCAGGTGTTGCATTAATACCAACACAGTTGATTTCGTCGGCAGGAGATTTTGTATTCGCACTGATTTTATTTGTATTGCAAAGAAAGCTGTATCATAAGCGTGAGCAGATGACAAATACAAAAGTAGCAACGAAACAGACTGTGAATGTAAAAGCAGCAACTATGCAGGGTTCGGGTTTGGTGACCGCTGTTTACCTGATGCTGTATGCAGTTGGCCGTTTCGTCATTGAGTTTTTGCGAAATGACCCGAGAGGGTCGGTTGGCATGTTATCTACGTCACAGTTTATTGCAATTTTCATGTTTGCCGCAGGTGCAGTGCTCCTTGGCATTTTCATGAAAAAAAGGCGCGCCTGAAGATGAGAGAAAGGAAGACAACAATGGCAAAGGAAAAAATACCGAAGACAAATGCGATGCGAATACTGGATCGCTTCAAGATTTCTTATGAGGTGTTGTCATATTCGTGCGATGAATTTATAGATGGAATCCACACTGCAGATACACTGGGGATCCCGCATGAGAACTGCTTTAAGACACTAGTCATTCAGGGAAAGAGTAAGCAGTACAGTGTGTTTGTACTTCCAATCGAGGAGGAGCTGGACTTAAAGGAGTGCGCAAAGGCTGTGAATGAGAAGTCAGTTGAGATGATTCATGTTAAGGACATTAATGCCGTTACTGGTTATATTCGCGGTTGCTGCACGGCACTCGGAATGAAAAAAGAGTATCCGACCATTATACATGAAAGTGCGCTTAACTGTTCCTATATCTGTGTTAGCGCAGGAAAGCTTGGTGTTCAGTTAAAGCTTTCGCCACAGGATTTTATTAAGGCAACAAATGCAAAGGTGCTTGATATTATTCACCATAATTCATAACGACTGGGCAGTTACAAGACCACTGCTTTTAAGTGGTGGGTAGTTGACAATGATAATAAAATAAAAAGGTAAATATTTAGAGAACAGCCTGAAAAATTAATAATTTATGGCTTGATGTTCTTGATATTATAGAAAGGATATGAGATTCACATGGGAGAACGTTTGACGCAGGGAGATGTAGATAAGATCAAAAAGGAGATCGAATACCGAACCCTTGTTGTGAGAAAAGAGGCGATTGAAGCTGTTCAGGAGGCAAGAGCACAGGGTGATCTCAGTGAGAATTTTGAATATTATGCGGCAAAGAAGGACAAGAATAAAAATGAGAGCCGCATCCGCTATTTGGAGAGAATGTTAAAAAATGCCACCGTCATCTCAGATGAGTCGAAGGAGGGCGTTGTCGGTATAAATAAAACGATTGAACTTTACATCGAGGAAATGGACGAAGTACAGAAGTTTAAGTTAGTAACTTCTGTGCGTTGCGATTCCATAGAGGGAAAAATCAGCATCGAATCACCACTTGGAAAGGCAATCAACGGTCATAAAGAGGGGGATCGTGTTTATGTAAAGGTCAATGAGAAGATGGGATACTATGCTGTGATCCGTTCCATCACCGATGGAAACGACAGCGATGATGAAATAAGGCCATATTAAGGCATTAAGACTGTAATAAGATTGAACAAAGGCTGTAAAAGATTGCATCAAGATTATAATTATAATAGGGTCTTAACAAAGATTATAATTATAATAGGGTTTTAACTAAGATTTTGTTGATGGATAAAATGTTAGAAGAAAATGTCAGTGGAATGAAAGGAGATATATGAAATGATGGATTTAGTGCATAATAAAGAACGTCTCGACGCATTTCGCACACGCGCAAAAGAACTGATTGGTCAGATGACGCTCGAGGAAAAGGTGTATCAGACACTTTACAATGCACCGGCGATTGAACGTCTGGGTATTGCGTCTTACAACTGGTGGAATGAGGCACTGCATGGTGTAGCAAGAGCCGGTACAGCGACCGTTTTTCCACAGGCAATCGGTTTGGCAGCGATCTTTGACGAGGATTTTATGGAACAAATCGGAGATGCCGTATCTACTGAGGCACGTGCAAAGTTTAACATGCAGCAGGAGTTTGGCGATCATGATATCTATAAAGGACTGACATTTTGGGCACCGAACATCAATATCTTCCGTGATCCACGCTGGGGCAGAGGCCATGAGACGCTTGGTGAGGATCCGTATCTGACATCTAGATTGGGCGTGCGTTACATTGAAGGAATGCAAGGCCATGATGAGAAGTATTTAAAGACAGCAGCCTGTGCTAAGCACTTTGCGGTTCACAGTGGACCAGAGGAAATGCGTCATCATTTCAACGCAGAAGTGTCAAAGAAGGATCTTTTTGAGACGTATCTTCCAGCATTTAAGGCTTGTGTGCAGGAGGCAAAGGTGGAGGCTGTTATGGGTGCCTATAACCGCACAAACGGCGAGCCATGCTGTGGAAGTAAGACACTGTTAAAGGATATTTTGCGTGGCGAATGGGGCTTTGAGGGTCATGTTACCTCTGACTGTTGGGCCATAAAGGATTTCTATGAAGGTCATAAGGTGACAAAGGATGCAGAGGAATCGGTAGCGCTTGCTATGAACAATGGCTGTGATTTAAATTGTGGTACATTGTTTGTTTATTTGCTTGATGCCATCCGCGACGGTCTTGTAAAGGAGGAGCGTCTTGATGAGGCACTTGTCAATCTCTTTACCACGCGTATGAAGCTGGGCGTTTTTGACAAGGCAGAGGATAATCCATATAATCAGATTCCGTACTCCGTTGTCGATTCAAAGCCAATGCAGCAGCTAAATCTTACCGCAGCGAAAAGATGCCTGACGTTGTTGAAGAATGGGTGTCAGGCACCATTGAGAGAATCGAAAAAAGTATTAAATGAATCAAAAATTTTACCGCTCGACAAGGAGAAGATACATACTATCGGTGTGATTGGACCAAATGCAGATAACCGAAGAGCACTTATCGGCAACTATGAAGGTACCGCATCACGCTATGTGACCGTTCTGGAGGGCATCGAAGATTACGCAAACGAGCATCCGAAAGCAAATGGCGATAAAATGCGCGTAATGTATTCTGAAGGCTGTCATTTGTATAAGGATCGCACCAGCAACTTGGCTGAGCGTCAGGATCGATTGGCAGAGGTCAAGGGTGTATGCAAGGAAAGTGATGTCGTAGTTGTTTGCCTTGGTCTGGATGCTGGTCTAGAGGGCGAGGAAGGTGATACCGGAAATGAGTTTTTCAGTGGTGATAAGCGTGATTTGAGATTTCCAGGTCTTCAGAATGAAGTGCTTGAGGCGGCATGCGAGAGTGGCAAGCCAGTGATTTTGCTTGTGCTTGCAGGCAGCGCAATGGATCTTAGTTGGGCTGACGAGCATGTAGATGCGATTCTGCAGTGCTGGTATCCTGGCGCGCAGGGTGGAAATGCCATCGCGCAGGTTTTGTTTGGCGATGCATGCCCAGAAGGACGTCTGCCGATTACGCTGTATCGCACCACCGAGGAGCTTCCTGAATTTACTAATTATAGCATGGAGGGACGAACCTACCGCTATATGAAGAATAAACCGCGGTACCCGTTTGGCTATGGCTTATCATATACTGAATTTACAATCAGCAACGCCGTACTCAGCACGCATGAAATCACGCCGGATGGCATCGATATCACAGCAGATGTCACCAATATCGGTAAAATGGACGGCACACAAACTATTCAGGTTTATGTAAAAGCTGACCGTGAGGGTACACCGAATGCACAGTTAAAGGGAATCGCAAAAGTTCACCTTAAAAAAGGTGAGGCAAAAAAGGTTCAGATTCATCTGAATGAGGAAGCCTTTGGCTTGTGTGATGAGGACGGCATAAAGCAGGTGCTTCCGGGAACCTATCACATCTTTATTGGTGCACAACAGCCAGACGAGCGCAGTGCTGAACTGACAGGAGATGTATGCAGCAGCGTGGTAGTTGAGAAGAAGGCCTGAGAGAAGGAAGCTACAAGAAAAATAAAAAGAAAATCTGAAATAAAAAGGGAATTTGAAATAAAAAATAAAAAGAAAACTGAAAAAAGTTGAACTTATAAATTTTGAACTAGAAAATGAATGAGAGCATTGAGGGTAAGACGTATAAGTTTGCCCTCAACCTAGTGAGCAAATAAACAGGAGGTAAGAATATGTACTATATAGGAATTGACCTTGGAACGTCCGCTATCAAATTACTTTTGATGGAAAAAGATGGAACAATTTGTAATATTGTATCAAAGGAATATCCAATCTCCTTCCCAAATCCGGGTTGGTCCGAGCAGAATCCATACGATTGGTATGATCAGATGATTGCAGGAATCAAGGAGCTGGTAAACGGATTTGATACCACTCAGGTAGCAGGAATCAGCTTTGGAGGTCAGATGCATGGCCTTGTTATCCTGGATGAGAACGACAATGTCATCCGCCCGGCGATTCTCTGGAATGACGGCCGTACAACAGAAGAGACGGATTATCTGAACAATGTGATTGGAAAGGACAAACTGTCCGAGTACACTGCCAATATCGCATTTGCAGGTTTTACCGCGCCAAAGATTCTTTGGGTAAAGAAGCATGAGCCAGAGAATTTTGCTCGTATCAGAAAGATTATGCTGCCAAAGGATTACCTGGCATATCGTCTGACTGGAGTATTCTGTACCGATGTATCTGATGCTTCCGGTATGCTGCTGTTTGACGTAAAGAACCGCTGTTGGTCAAAGGAAATGTGTGAGATCTGCGGTATCAGTGAGGATATGCTCGCAGGTATTTATGAGAGCTATGAAAAGGTTGGATGTGTAAAGGCTGATGTGGCGGCAGAGCTTGGTTTTAACGATCACGTAACCGTGGCAGCCGGAGCAGGTGATAACGCTGCTGCTGCAGTTGGAACCGGAACCGTAGGAGAAGGACGCTGCAACATTTCTCTTGGAACGAGCGGCACAATTTTCATCTCCTCTAAGAATTTCCGTGTAGACAGTAATAACGCGCTTCACGCATTTGCACACGCAGATGGCACATATCATTTGATGGGATGCATGCTGAGTGCCGCATCCTGCAACAAGTGGTGGATGGAAGAAATTATTCAGACAAAGGAATTTGCAAAGGAGCAGGCTGATATCACAAAGCTTGGTGAAAATCATGTCTACTTCCTGCCGTATTTAATGGGTGAACGTTCTCCTCACAATAATCCGAAGGCGAGAGGAACTTTTATCGGCATGACAATGGACACCACCCGAGCCGATATGACGCAGGCTGTACTCGAGGGTGTTGTCTTTGCACTCAGAGATTCATTTGAAGTGGCAAAGTCACTTGGAATTGACATTAAGCGCACCAAGATCTGCGGAGGCGGCGCAAAGAGTCCGCTGTGGAAAAAGATGATTGCAAATATCTTAAATATCAGCGTAGATGTTATTGAGAGTGAGGAAGGTCCTGGACTAGGCGGTGCTATGCTTGCAGCAGTTGCCTGCGGCGAATATGCATCCGTAGAGGAGGCAGCAGAAAAAATTGTAAAGGTGATTGATACTGTAGAGCCAGATCCAGAGCTGGCGGCAAAGTATGAGGCACGCTATCAGCAGTTTAAGCAGATCTATCCGGTATGCAAGCCATTATTTGATATCATTGCATAACAGTAGTCATGCTAAATCAGATGATATATCAGCGTACAAATGGGAAGAGAAAGGAAACCCATAAGAGAAGTACAGATAATTAAAGAATAGAAAAGCAAGATCAGACAGGAGTAAAAAACTATGAAAGTAGCTATTGTTACGGACAGCAACAGCGGAATTACACAAAAGCAGGCACAGGAATTAGGTGTATACGTGATTCCAATGCCGTTTCAGATCAATGATGAGACATATTATGAAGATATCACGCTGACACAGGAAGAGTTTTACAAGAAATTGCGCGATGACGGAAATATTTCCACTTCCCAGCCAGCACCGGGCAGCATTACAGATTTGTGGGACAGACTTTTGAAAGAATATGACCAGATCATTCATATGCCAATGTCAAGCGGACTTTCAGGCTCCTGTCAGACTGCGCTTATGTTAGCGCAGGACGAAGAGTATGAGGGAAAGGTATTTGTAGTAAATAATCAGCGAATCTCCGTTACGCTGCGTCAGTCTGTTCTGGATGCAAAGGGTATGGCAGAAGTTGGATATGATGGCCAGACGATTCAGAAACGTCTCGAAGAAACAAAATTTGATTCCACCATTTATATTACACTTGATACATTGCATTATCTTAAGAAAGGTGGCAGAATCACACCGGCAGCAGCAGCGCTCGGAACCATCCTTCGTTTAAAGCCGGTTCTTCAGATTCAGGGTGAAAAGCTTGATGCGTATTCAAAGGCACGTACCTATAAAATTGCAAAGAATACCATGCTTGAAGCCATCGCAAAAGATATTCAGAACCGTTTTGACGGAAAGTCTTCTCCAGAGGATATTCACATTGCCATTGCGCATACCGATAATCTGGCAGCAGCAGAGGAGTTTCGAGAGGAGATAAAGGCAATCTATCCTGGACATGATATTTACATTGATCATTTGTCCTTAAGTGTAGCATGCCATATCGGACCGGGAGCACTTGCAGTTACTGCAACAAAGGTGCTGAAGTATTAATTTAACCAAATCAAGTAGCGAAGCGGATTGCGAATATCCGCTTGACTAAAGAACAAATAAAAAAAATCGGGGACAAACCAGAAGTACGGTCAGTCCTCGATTTTTGTTTGGAGCTTACACTTACGGTACAATCGCTTACAAAATGTCACCGTAAAGCTACTGCTTTTAGGAATTAGGCGCGGGAATCCTCGGCCATTCAATGATCGAGTAGTTCACACATGGAAAGTGTCAAACGGGAAGCATAATCGGCTTTCGTTCATGAAATACCGTATAATAATGGATTCCACAAGCCTCTAAAAGTGCCGGAACCTTGTCAAAGTCATATGCTGTGTGTTCTGGCTTGTGACCATCTGAACCAATTGTAAGGATTTCACCGCCAAGTTCATGGTAGCGTTTTAATACATACGGCTCTGGATTTGGATAGCCTAGGCCGTACTTAAATCCAGCTGTATTGCACTCAATTCCCTTTCCTTTCTCAATCAAAAGCTTCAAAATCTCATCAATAATATCCTTATAATCAAGAATCGAATAGTTATCGCGCTGTCCCGGTGCATAGCGCACAATATAATCAATGTGACCATACACATCAAAGCAGTCAAACTGGCGTATATTTGCTAGTGTGTCCTCGTAATATTCCAAGATACCTTGCTTTTTTGTCTTATCTGCCCAGTACTGCGGATAATACGGGTCAATTCCCTTTACCACATGTGTGGAACCGATGATAAAATCCCAAGGGCAAACATCTGCAAAATCCTCGATGCTGTGATGATAATCTGTGCGAAGACCAAGCTCCACACCGATTGAGATATGAGCGCGGTGTGCGTAATTTGGAATCAGGCGCAGCAGCGTTTCGTAATAAGTAAACGGATCAATGCGAAATGGACGGGACTCTGACTGATTTATCTCATTTGGTGTGGCATAATCAGCATTTGCATTCACGTTTGCGTCTGCCGCTTCTATTCCTGTATACCCGATATCCTCATGGTCTGTAATGCAGATTTCGGTAATTCCCTTTTTAATTAAGTTTTCAATTTGTGTTTCAACAGGTGTATCCGAATCTGTTGAAAATGATGTATGAACATGAAAATCTGAGTGTATCATAGATTATAAATTGCCCTCCTTTAAGGTTTTTTCGATAGACTTACCATTATCAAGAATACGCTGCTACTGTATAAAAGTCAATCTGCTAGGTTGCACACCCCCAAAAAAAAACAAAAAAACAAAGAAAAACACTTGATATATTTCCTAGGATAGGGTAAAATATCAGTAATTGATTATATTTTAACAATACGCATGTGATAATATAATCTAATAAATTCTTTTAGGAGGAATTAAAATCATGGCAGTAAAAGTTGCAATTAATGGTTTTGGCCGTATCGGCCGTCTTGCTTTCAGACAGATGTTCAACGCTGAAGGTTATGAAGTAGTAGCGATCAACGATTTAACAAGCCCGGCTATGCTGGCTCACCTGTTAAAGTATGATACCGCACAGGGAAAGTATCAGTATGCTGATACCGTAGTAGCAGGAGAGGATTATATCGAGGTTTGCGGAAAGAAGATCACTATCTACAAGATGGCAAACGCAGCTGAGCTTCCGTGGGGAGAGATCGGTGTAGATGTAGTTCTTGAGTGTACTGGATTCTATACTTCCAAGGCTAAGGCACAGGCTCATATCGACGCTGGTGCAAAGAAGGTTGTTATCTCCGCTCCGGCTGGAAACGATCTGAAGACTATCGTTTACTCTGTAAATGAGAAGACTCTGACCGCTGAGGATAACATCATCTCCGCAGCTTCCTGTACAACAAACTGCTTAGCACCTATGGCTAAGGCTCTGAATGATTACGCTCCGATCCAGAGCGGTATCATGTCCACCATTCATGCTTACACCGGAGATCAGATGATCCTCGATGGACCGCACAGAAAGGGTGACTTAAGAAGAGCTCGTGCTGGTGCAGCTAACATCGTTCCAAACTCTACTGGTGCAGCTAAGGCTATCGGCCTGGTTATCCCAGAGTTAAACGGCAAGCTGATCGGTTCTGCACAGCGTGTTCCGGTTCCGACAGGTTCCACCACTATCCTGGTTGCAGTTGTTAAGGGCAGCGATGTTACCGTTGAGGGTATCAACGCAGCTATGAAGGCAGCAGCTTCCGAGTCCTTCGGTTACAACACCGATCCGATCGTATCTTCTGACGTTATCGGTATGAGATTTGGTTCTCTGTTCGATGCTACCCAGACTATGGTTTCCAAGCTGGGCGATGATCTGTATCAGGTACAGGTTGTTTCTTGGTATGACAACGAGAACTCCTACACCAGCCAGATGGTTCGTACAATTAAGTACTTCGCTGAGTTAGCATAATTTTCGCTTAATCGCAAAGACCTACGGGGTCCGGTCTGAAAGGACCGGACCCTGTTTTTGATTTTACAGTTCACACGTCACGGCAGCCCCGGATAAATCTCATGCTTGCATGGAGATTCGATGAGTCATGTGGCGATAAGAACACCTGTTCATGAGCGAAGAGAAGCTGTGAAACAGCGAACGTTCGTAAGAGCGTTTTACGAATGGGTGTTTGCGAATTGTACAAAAGTAATAATCAGAAGGGAGAATATTCCATGTTAAAGAAGACTGTTGACGATCTTAAGAATCTTCAGGGAAGAAGAGTTCTTGTTCGTTGTGATTTCAATGTACCGTTAAAAGACGGAAAGATTACTGATGATACCCGTATCAAGGCTGCACTGCCGACCATCCAGAAGCTGATCGACGGCGGCGCAAAGGTAATCCTGTGCTCTCACTTAGGTAAGGTAAAGAACGGACCAAGCGAGAAAGAGTCTTTAGCTCCTGTAGCAGTAAGACTGTCCGAGAAGCTGGGCAAGGATGTTGTATTTGTATCTGATTACAATGTTACCGGCGAGGCTGCAACCAAGGCTGTAGCTGACATGAAGGACGGAGATGTTGTTCTTCTTCAGAATACTCGTTTCCGCGGTGCTGAGGAGACAAAGAACGGTGAGGAGTTCTCCAAGGAATTAGCAGATCTGGCAGATGATTATGTATGCGATGCATTCGGTTCCGCACACAGAGCACATGCATCTGTAGCAGGCGTTACCAAGTTCATCAGCGCTAAGGGCGGCACAAACGCAGTTGGTTACCTGATGGAGAAGGAAATCGCTTTCTTAGGAAACGCAGTAGAGAATCCGGTTCGTCCGTTTGTAGCAATCCTCGGTGGAGCAAAGGTAGCAGATAAGTTAAATGTTATCTCCAATCTGCTTGAAAAGTGCGATACCTTAATCATCGGTGGTGGTATGGCATTCACATTCCTGAAGGCTCAGGGCAAGGAGATTGGTAAGTCCTTAGTAGATGATACCAAGCTTGATTATTGCAAGGAGATGATGGAGAAGGCTGAGAAGCTCGGCAAGAAGCTGTTACTTCCAGTAGATAGCACTGTAGCTGATAGCTTCCCGGATCCAATCGATGGACCGATCGATGTAACTGTAGTACCGTCTAATCAGATTCCGGCTGACAAGGAAGGTCTTGATATCGGAACTAAGACAGCAGAGCTGTACGCTGAGGCTGTTAAGTCTGCAAAGACCGTTGTTTGGAACGGACCGATGGGCGTATTCGAGAACCCGACTCTGGCAAAGGGTACCATTGCAGTAGCAAAGGCTCTGGCAGAGACTGATGCCATCACTATCATCGGTGGAGGAGATTCCGCAGCAGCAGTAAATCAGTTAGGATTTGCTGATAAGATGAGCCACATTTCTACAGGCGGCGGCGCTTCCCTTGAGTACCTTGAGGGTAAGGAGCTTCCAGGCGTAGCAGCAGCTGACGACAAGGATTGATGTAAAGTCTCTAGGGCAATCACGTGTCAGACATATAGGTCTGATACGGTTGCCCATGACTGAGTAAAATCAGAGAAAAGAAATGTGAGGAATAAAAAATGGCAAGAAAGAAGATTGTTGCCGGCAACTGGAAGATGAACATGACACCTTCTCAGGCTGTTGAGCTGGTAAATACATTAAAGCCTTTAGTAGTTAATGATGAAGTAGATGTTGTATTCTGTGTTCCGGCTATCGATTTAGTACCGGTTATGGAAGCAACAAAGGGAACCAACATTCAGGTTGGTGCTGAGAACATGTACTTCCAGGATAAGGGTGCATATACTGGAGAAATCGCTCCGGCTATGCTGACTGACATCGGTGTAAAGTATGTCATCATCGGACATTCCGAGAGAAGAGAGTACTTTGCAGAGACCGATGAGACCGTAAATAAGAAAGTATTAAAGGCTTTCGAGTATGGTCTTACCCCAATCATCTGCTGCGGCGAGACTCTGACTCAGAGAGAGCAGGGTATCACCATCGACTGGATCCGTCAGCAGATTAAGATTGCTTTCCAGAATGTAACCGCAGAGCAGGCTGCTACAGCAGTTATCGCTTACGAGCCAATCTGGGCAATCGGAACCGGTAAGGTTGCTACAACTGAGCAGGCACAGGAAGTTTGCGGCGCAATTCGTGCATGCATCGCTGAGGTGTATGACGAGGCAACTGCAGCAGCAATCCGTATCCAGTACGGCGGCAGTGTAAGCGCAGCAAGCGCTCCAGAGCTGTTTGCACAGCCGGATATCGATGGCGGCCTTGTAGGCGGCGCATCCTTAAAGCCGGATTTTGGAAAGATTGTAAATTACAACAAGTAATCAATAAGTAAATATTTCCGGCTCTGGCTCTGCTTTTGGTAAGGCAGAGCCAGCGTTTTCTAAGACTTTTGAATGATTAGATGATATATAAACAAAGAAGTATAATCAAAGATTTAAACGATTAGATGATGTACAATCTTAAATGATCAGATGATATGCAATAAGGGAAATGCAATTAAACAAAGAAATGCAATCACAATCAGGGAAAATCTAATTGTTTGAAGCACTTCAAAGAAGCCTTTGAGGATGTGTGCCGGTATGAAAGGAATATTATGAGCAAGAAGAAACCAACCGTATTAATGATTCTTGACGGCTATGGCCTGAATGACAAAGTAGAAGGCAACGCTGTAAAGCAGGCAAATACACCTGTTATGGACGATCTGATGGCAAATTGCCCGTTTGTACAGGGACAGGCAAGCGGACTGGCAGTTGGTCTTCCGGAAGGCCAGATGGGCAATTCTGAGGTAGGACACTTAAACATGGGCGCAGGCCGTATCGTATATCAGGAGCTGACTCGTATCACCAAGTCCATCAAGGACGGCGATTTCTTTGAGAATGAGGCATTCTTAGCAGCAGCTAAAAACTGCAAAGAGAATGGTTCTGCACTTCACCTGATGGGTCTTGTATCCGATGGTGGTGTTCACAGCCATAACAGCCACATCTACGGACTGCTTGAGTTCGCAAAGCGTCAGGGCTTAGAAAAAGTATTCATCCACTGCTTCTTAGATGGTCGTGATACTCCGCCGGCATCAGGTAAGGAGTACGTTACAGCACTTATGGATAAGTGTGAGGAGCTTGGAGTAGGTCAGGTAGCATCAGTTATGGGTCGTTACTATGCAATGGACAGAGATAATCGTTGGGACCGTGTTGAGAAAGCATATCGTGCACTTCGTTTCGGTGAGGGCAATCAGGCAAAGTGTGGCGCTTGTGCAATTCAGGCATCCTACGATGAGGGAGTTACCGACGAGTTTGTCGTACCTACAGTAGTTGTAAAGGATGGCGAGGCAGTAGGTAAGATTCAGGATAAGGATTCTATCATCTTCTTCAACTTCCGTCCGGACCGTGCAAGAGAGATGACACACGTATTCTGTGACAACGAGTTTGCTGGATTTGACCGTGGACCGGCTAGACCAGACGTGACATACGTTTGTTTCACCGACTACGATACAACCATCCCGAACAAGATCGTTGCCTTCAAGAAGGAAGAGATCACTCATACCTTCGGTGAGTTCCTTGCTGAGAACGGCTTAAAGCAGGCTAGAATCGCAGAGACCGAGAAGTATGCACATGTTACCTTCTTCTTCAACGGCGGCGTAGAGCAGCCAAACGAGGGCGAAGAGCGTATCCTTGTAAAGTCTCCGAAGGTTGCCACCTACGATTTACAGCCAGAGATGAGCGCATATCAGGTATGCGACAAGCTTGTTGATGCTATCAAGTCCGAAAAGTATGATGTTATTATCATCAACTTCGCAAACCCGGATATGGTAGGCCACACCGGTGTACAGGCAGCAGCCATCAAGGCAGTAGAGACTGTTGATGAGTGTGTAGGAAAGGCAGTAGCAGCTATTAAGGAAGTAAACGGACAGCTCTTCATCTGTGCAGATCATGGAAACGCAGAGCAGCTGATTGACTATGAGACTGGCGAGCCATTTACCGCTCATACTACCAACCCAGTACCGTTCATTCTCGTAAATGCAGATCCATCATACACCTTAAGAGAGGGCGGCTGCTTAGCAGATATCGCTCCGACTCTGATCGAGCTGATGGGAATGACTCAGCCAAAGGAAATGACCGGAAAGAGCCTGTTAATCAAGAAATAAGATAACAATTCAGAAATCTATTTATAAAACAGAACTTCGTTTACAAAACATAATTTCATTTGCAAAACATAATTTCGTTTGCAAAATGTGAGCAAAGTTCGCGAAGGTCTACTTCATTAGTATGATTGAATAGTAAATAGTAAAATAAGAAAAGGACTTCCATTCGGACAATGTCATTTAGTTAAGACGTTGTCCATTTGGAGGTCCTTTTCTTATGACTTATTTTTTACCATAAATCGGCCAAATCGTAGATGAGTTTCTCTGTCTTGTTCCAGCCAAGGCATGGATCAGTAATGGACTTTCCATAGCAATGTTCTTCAATCTTTTGATTGCCGTCCTCTAAGTAGCTCTCGATCATCAGACCTTTTACGAAGCGATGCATTTCAGGTGAAATGTGACAGCTGTGCATAACATCCTTACTGATACGAATCTGTTCCTCGTACTGCTTACCGGAATTGGAGTGATTAGTGTCAATGATGACGCTCATATTGGCAAGATTTCGCCTCTGATACTGCTCGTAGAGGTTGCGAATATCCTCATAATGGTAATTTGGCATGCTGTTGCCGAATTTATCGACATAACCACGAAGAATTGCATGTGTATATGGATTGCCATGGCTTTTAACTTCCCAGCCTCTGTAGAGGAAGGTATGACTGTTCTGTGCTGCTACGATGGAATTTAACATGACGCTGATATCACCGCCTGTAGGATTCTTCATGCCAACCGGAATCTCCAGACCGGATGCAGTGAGACGGTGCTGCTGGTTCTCAGCAGAGCGGGCTCCGACGGCAACGTAGGAAAGAAGATCGGACAGGTAGCGGTGGTTTTCCGGATAAAGCATTTCGTCTGCACAAGTAAAGCCTGTTTCCTCAATGGCGCGCTTATGAAGTTCACGGATAGCGATGATACCTTTTAGCATATCTTCTTTCTTTTCCGGATCTGGCTGATGGAGCATACCCTTGTAACCGGTGCCAACGGTACGCGGCTTGTTTGTATAGATACGCGGGATGATGAAGATCTTATCCTTTACTTTCTCCTGTACCTTTACGAGACGGCCAATATACTCTAAGACAGCATCCTCACGGTCAGCGGAACACGGGCCGATGACAAGAATTAATTTGTCATTTTTGCCTTCAAAGATATCGCGAATCTCTGCATCGCGCGCGGCTTTTATTTTCTGTATTTTTTCACTTGCCGGGAATTCTTCCTTTAACTCCTTTGGGGTTGGCAGCTTTCTGTAAAATTCCATATTCATGCGAGTAGTCTCCTTTTTCATTTTTAAAATCTTTAATGCGAGAGCCAACGCTAATGCTTACCAGCACACTTTTACACGTTGGTGCTTTCAAGTACTAAAGTATAGCACAGTATATTAAAAATGGCAAGAGGTGAATTTATTGTCTTAGATAAGTTGAACTGTTTTTAATATAAATAGCCATCCGGTTAAAGAAAATGCAGAAAGCAGGGTGGTTAGCATAACAACGCTGGCACTAAGTGTTCCCTCATGTCCCATGCTCTTTGCCATGGTGTAACTGCTGACTGTCGTAGCAGATCCGAGCATAACGAGAATTGCGACAAGTGCTTCATTGCGATAGCCAAGCGCAATCGCAACCGGCATGAGAACACCAGAGTAGCCAAGAAGCTTTAAAAAGGTGCAGGCAATAGCAGGTTTAAGCTTATAAAAAGCCTTCTTGATGTCGAAGGATGCTCCCATTGCCATCAGACCAAGCGGTGTAGCAAGTACTCCAAGGTTATGTACGGTCTTCTGAAGGATGGTTGGGTGAGGAAGCTTGAGCAATGACCACGCAAAGCCTACGGCGATTCCGAGGATGATCGGGTTTGTGATTATGCCCTTTGCGGTGCGAAGGAGACGGTCACGAGTGGAAATGGAACCTGTCTTGTTTGATGGGGATGTTAATGTCAGCGCTGCTACCGCACAGATATTGTAGAGTGGCACAGTTCCAATAATCATAAGTGGTGCCATACCGGACTGACCATAGATGTTGACGATGAACGCAATTCCAAGAATCGCTGCACTGCTGCGGTATGAGGCTTGTATGAACTCTCCGCGGTCGGATTTATCCTTTAAGAGCGATGACAGGGCAGTAGATACAATAATACAACCTAATGTCGCACAGAAACAGAATAGCACGAAGCCGCCGTCCCACGCCTGATAAAAATTTTCTTCCCATAAATCTTCAAACAGCAATGCGGGAAGTGCAAATTTGAATACAAAGCTGTTCATTTTGTTCGTAAAAGCATCATCGAACACACCGGTCTTGCGAAATACCAGTCCGAGAATCATGGTTAAAAAGATCGGAAAGGTTGCGTTGATGCTGAATATAAAATTGTCCATTTTGTTGCTCCTTTTGCTGCTGGTTTCTTTTACTACTGTTTTTATCGAAAAGCATCTTTTATTGATTAATAGACAAAATGCGTATTGTAGAATTCAGAATTTTTCTCTAATTCTTCCGTTACATAATCATAGCCGAATTCCTCTAATAAAGTAGCACGGTCGCTAAAAAGATTGGTTCCAAGACCGAGGCGATCGCCTTCGATTGTTACACCCATTGCAGCCAGTGTTGTTGGAAACATATCCATTGTAGAGAATACACGATTCGTTTCATTCTCCTCAGAAAATGAAGTGACGGCAGAATTGATAATACAGTTATAAACATGCCGTTCATAATCAGAGAGCTCTTCTGTAATTTCAGTAGACATAGAGAGGTGATCACCGGAAATTACAATAGTAGTGTTTTCGTAAAAATCCTGCTCTTGAATCCATGCCACCAAATCAGCAATTTGTCTGCTTGAGCAGGAAAGAGCATCCTTGTAATCGGAATCATGCTGATATTCGCACAAGTCACAGCGATAGCCATCTGGAAAGTGAGTATCGACCGTAAGCATGGTGAGATTAAATGGTTCTTCACTGGAAGCAAGCTCTGTCAGTTTATTTTTGACTTCATCAATAAGTCGACTGTCTTCCATACCCCAGAAAACATGATAGTCTTCTGCGATTACACCAGTATCCTTTGCCCAATTGTAATCAAGAATTTCATAATTTCCATGCTGCTCAAAATAATTTTTTCTTCCACCAAAGGTAGCATCGGAGCCAATCATAAGGCAGTTATAATAACCAGCATCCTCCAGCAAATTTCCAAGAGAAACAACATTTGGAAGAAAGGTGGAATATTCACCCATTGTGTTACTATCAATCGGAAGTGTAAGTGGAAGTCCGGCAGTCTGTGCAAACATGCCGGCAATTGTCCAACCAGTAGAAGGAAGAGGCAATGCTCCACCAAGTTGCCCATCCTTGTCGGAAAAAGATATATTTTTTTTGGCAAGAGCTGTCAGCTCAGGAATCAAATCTTCCTCAAATCCGCCTCCATTTTCAATAGAAGAATAGGATGCTTCCATGGACTCAAGAAAAATATAGATGAGATTTCGCTTTTTCTGCGGCCAGGTAAGTAAAGAATCCTGTGGTTCTACATATTGCTCCTTAATGAATGTAGAAGATGAAAGATGCTGCTTGATATAGTCAAGGACTGAATATTGGTTGCAGAGCTTGTAACCGTTCACGAAAAAGAGAGCGAGTGAAATGATGCACAGACACCAGCCTGGCACTTTCCAAAACACATAAGCAGTTTTTTTGCCTGACTGCGTGGCATGTTGCAAGTTATTCTTACACTTTGGACTGCGTCTGCATTTTAATACATTCTTAAGTTGAAAACTGGAAACAAGAACAAGCTGTTTTCCGTTTTTCGTCTCCTGCCGATTGCGGATTCTTCGTTCCCATCTGGGAAAAGCAAAAAAGACAGCGAAAAAAAGAAGAAATTCGATAAGTGACGGAAAGAGCGCTTCTTGCAGAAAAGAGAAGATGGTAGAAGTATCAGTACCCTGAAGGGGAACCTTCAAATGGAATAGAATCTCTTCTGCTGAGATGCCACCAAATGTTTGTGTTGCCCAAGGAAGTGTTTTCCCAAATAGAAAACCAAGCTCAAGGATAAGAAAAAGAATAACCCATCCAATTATACGAAGTAAATTGCGAGAACGTTTTTTCATGTCGAAAACCTCAATTTTTCTCTTCTTCGTGAGTATTCATGGCATCCTCACGATTCTGAATTTGAATTTGGAGAACACCACGTAAGATGCGAAGCGCGTATCCCCAAAAGATTGCAGCAATAACAACGAAAACAAGATACGAAACAGACAAAAAAAGATCGCTAAGGTTCCCGTTTTGTGCAAAGGCAATGGACGGCTTTAATATTTTCTCAATAAGACATGCAGTAACAACATCTAAAGATGTAAACGCACCATAGTACTTTAGACGGTTCCATAAATCGTACTTTTGCGTGTTAGAATCGACATCAAGACCATCGTAGACGGCCAGAGATAAAAATGCCGGAAAAAACAAGCCAATTAGTTGAAGCATTTCAAAACCTCCTGGTTATGTGATAATGTGACACTAGGGTCAAAAGGTGTAAAGCTTTGATGTAAGCCTACTTGCAAAAGGAGCATTGCATCCCCCAGTATCGTAATGTAAAAATGAGATAAAGACATTGTAAAAGATGTCGAAATATGTTATATTTTAGCTTTTAAAGTCAGCATATGTCAAGGCTTTTTCGTGATTTCTATATAATACAATATAGGGCATTTAGGACACGTCTTTTGTTGTTGACAGATGCTGGCAAATGACGCATAATGAAGATAGATTTTTTGTGTCTCTGGACACACTAAACATGAAAAAATATGAAAGTAAGAGATATGATTAGGAGGAGCAAAATGTTAGAGCAACTGAAAAAAGAAGTGTATGAAGCAAATATGGATCTTGTTGCCAAGGGAATGGTTATTTACACTTGGGGTAATGTCAGTGGAATCGACAGAGAAAAGGGTCTTGTCGTTATTAAGCCAAGCGGTGTTGACTACGCTACAATGAAGTGGGAAGATATGGTTGTAGTCGATATGGATGGAAATGTGGTAGAGGGTAAGTATAAGCCGTCTTCAGATACACCAACTCATCTTGTGATCTATAAAGCATTTCCACAGACTGGCGGTGTTGTACATACACATTCTACTTATGGTGTTACATTTGCACAGGCAGGTCTGGATATTCCGGCATTTGGTACCACGCATGCTGATTACTTCTATGGTGATATTCCATGCACAAGAGATTTGACAGCAGAGGAGATCGAGGAAGCCTATGAGCTGAATACCGGAAATGTAATCGTTGAGACATTTGCAGGTAAAGATCCAATGGCAGTTCCAGGCGTTGTTGTAAAGAATCACGGCCCGTTTGCATGGGGACGTACTCCGGCAGGTGCTGTATATAATGCTGTTGTTCTGGATAAAGTTGCAGAGATGGCATACAATACCATGACATTAAATCCGAGAACACAGCGCGTTCAGCAGTATCTGCTTGATAAGCATTACTTCCGTAAGCATGGTGCGAACGCATATTATGGTCAGGGAAGCGAAGATCACTAAGTAAGAGAACCAACAAAATTTGCACTGTCGGATGGCAAAATCAAATACACTGGATTAAAGCATGATATATGCTCTGGCAGTATGGCTTGAGAATAGGCTGTCAACTTTATTTATAAGAAAAGGTGCAAGGCTGTTGTTGAAAAAATGAAAAAAAGGTAACAGTGGGGGAAATGAAACAAGTAGAAACAAAAAAGCTAGATTACATCTCGACATTGAATGTATTGTCGTGTTTTAGTGTAATAGTTTTACATTGTAATGGTGAATTTTGGAATCGACCAGAAGGGCGGCTTTGGATAACATGCAATTTTTTGGAGTCGTTCTTTTATTTTGCAGTGCCAATTTTTTTTATGATTAGTGGAGTAACATTACTTGGTTATAATGAAAGGTATTCCACTAAAGAGTATTTTAAAAAGCGAATCAAAAAAGTGGTCGTGCCATTTTTTATATGGAGTATTATTGGATTTTTATATGCTGCAAAGGGCACTATTCAGAATGGTGGAGAAGTAGACTTGAATATCATTCATATTATTGACAATATCATGAATTGCCGTTATATGAGTGTGTATTGGTTTTTTCCACCGCTATTTGCTGTTTATTTGAGCATTCCAGTGCTAGCGCAAATCGCAGATAAAGAAAAAACGTACCTTTATATGACGTATCTTGGAATTGTTTTTATCGTAATACTGCCGCTAATTGCCTCTCTATTTTCGATGGGTTATAATGTTGCATTCAAGCCGTGCATTATGTCTGGGTATATATTATATCCCATTGTTGGATATCTCTTGCAAAAGAATGAGATTGACCCTAAAAAACGAAGAGGTATTTACCTGCTAGGCATAATTGGATGGGCAACTCAGTTTGTAGGAACAATCGCGCTTTCAGGTCCAGGGGAGATTAATGATACGTTTAAGGGATATTTGAATTTACCAACATTTTTACAGTCGTGCGCAGTATTTGTGGTAATAAAGTATCATACTCCTCACAGTGAAGTAGTGACAAAAATAATAAAATGGTTGGCTAAGAGAACATTTGGAGTGTACCTGATTCACATGTATCTTTTGCAAGAAATTTCTTCTTTTCTGCAAATCAATACGGAAAGTATAGTATGGAGAACTGTAGGAGCGAGTGTGATTTTCTTGATTAGTGCGGGAATTGTTTGGATAATACAGCGGATTCCTGTTCTAAAGCACGTTACTCCATAAGTAGCGGCTTGAATTGAAATGTGGAGAATCTTAAAGTTCTATTAACAAACCGTGTAGAAATTGTTTTCACATAACAGTTTACAAGTACATTTTTGAAAAAACAAACTGGTATATAATTGTATTGTCACACTATGACGCGACAATTGCATGAGTAGATGTGTAATAATGTATGTGGTAGTTGTTGCCTTATCAAGTTCGTCCATAAGTTGGTTCTTGATATCAGATTGATAATATATTACAATGAAACAGTTAAGGATGCGATGTGGGCAGGGAAATTTACTATTCACAACTATCTGGGAGCAATTGATACCAGAGGTCGAGACTTCAGTAAGTTCGCATTGCTATTTACCAATGATCCAGAAGGCTTTGTAAAAGCAAAGGAATGGACATCAACTCTATTTTGAGAGGTAAATAAAAGAAAAGCCTGAAAAATCAATGATTTAGGGTTTGACATTATAGGAAGGATTGCCATATAAATATGGTGAAAATTGACATGAATACAAAAATCATAGTGGCAACACACAGACAGTATCGCATGCCTGATGATAGCTGTTACTTGCCGTTGCAAGTGGGAAAAAAAGGAAAAGCAAGTTTAGGATACCAAGGAGATGACACTGGAGATAACATCTCAGAGAAAAATTGGTGTTATTGCGAATTGACAGGTCTGTATTGGGCATGGAAAAATTTGGATGCGGATTATGTTGGACTTGTTCATTATCGTAGATACCTGGCAAGTAAAAAACGTAAAGCGATGTTTTGGAAAAAAGATCCGTTTTACGCAATTTTGTCTGGAAATGAGATTGCAGAACTATTAGAAAAAACGGATATTATTCTTCCAGCAAAACGCCACTATTATATTGAAACATTATATTCACATTATGCACATACGCATTATGAGGAACATTTGATTATTACTAGAGAGATTATTGAGAAAATGACGCCTGAGTATGTGGAAGCATATGATCGTGTTATGAAATGGACATCAGGGCATATGTTTAATATGTTTGTTATGTCAAAAGAAAAATGCAATGAATATTGTAGTTGGCTATTTCCAATTTTGGAGGAACTGGAACAGCGAGTAGATTTTAGACAATACGATAAGTTTCAGCAGCGTATGTTTGGAAGAGTCAGCGAGTTACTGTTAAATGTATGGATCGAACAGAAGCAGTATAAGTATAAAAGTGTTCCTGCTGTGAATATTGAAAAAAATAATTTGAGAAAGCGAATTCCGGCTTTTTTGAAGGCAAAATTTCTTCATAAAAAGTATAGGGGTAGCTTTTGAAAAAATCCTGAAAAACGATATTATTTACGAAGAAAATCGAGTTGAAAGTTTTTTGAAGGAAAAGGATAGAGTATGGATACATTAATTAGTGTAGTAATTCCGGTATATCATGTAAAATCGATGTACTTAAAGCGATGTATAGACAGTGTTTTACAGCAGACAATACCGTCAGACGAAATAGAAATTATACTGGTTCTTGATGGTGTACATGAGGAATATAACGCATTGGAAGAATTATATGATAAACGTGTACATTGGATTACCAAAGAACATGAAGGTGTATGTGCAGCAAGGAATAGAGGAATAAATGAAGCAAACGGAAAATGGATTTTATTTCTGGATGCGGATGATTGGTTATCTAAAGATTGCTTTCAGTTTTTTGAAAAGACGTTACTGGAAACAAGCAAGGCTATTATAATGTTTTGTATGGTTAGAGAATACGCGGAAAGTGAATCGAAAAAACAGGTAGCAGATGATTATGCTGGAGGTATAAAAAAACTCGATAAAGAAAGTTTCATGAAAAAGGCTTTTTCACCACAGACTGGAGTGGGATATGCTTGTGGAAAGTTTTTGGATCGAACAATATTAATAAAAGAAAATTTATACTTTAAGCAACAGCTGTCGATGGCTGAGGATGCAGAATTTGTAATTCGTGCAATTCCAGAATATGAAACGATTCTGTATACACCGAAGCAATTTTACCATTATTGGTTTAATCCAGATTCTGCCGTTAGACGTTATCGAAAGAATTATGCGCAGTCTTATATTGATTCTATGAATTGCATTCAAACGTATGTAGAACAGGAAATGCCGCAATATAAAATAGAATGTGATAATTTTATTTTATATCATTTACTTTTGATTGCAGTAAATGATTGCTTTCATCCGGAACATCCAGGAACGATTATCGATCAGATAACGGACTTGAAAAAAAAAGTACAGCTGCCAATCTTTAAGAATGCGCTGAAAAATTTACGGCTAAACCAATTTTCCTTAACAAGGAAAATTGCGATTATTTGTATTTATTGCCATTTTTGGATAGGTGTGGCTGCAATTGCTAAGATAAGACATTGCCAATTTGGTGCTTCAAAAAATAAAAAAATGTGAGGGCGATAATGAAAAAAATCCTTGTATTTGGAATCACAGATAATCCAGGTGGAATGGAAAGCGTAATTATGAATTATTATCGTTATATAGATCGCGATAAAGTTCAAATGGAATTTCTTTGCAATACACAAAAAGTAGCATATGAGAGCGAAATCCTTCAGTTGGGTGGAGTGATTTATAGAATACCTGCAAGAAAAGATGGTATTGGCGTTTTTCGAAAAGCATTGAAAAAATTTTTTGCAGAGAACGGTAAGCGATACACTGCATTTTGGTTTAATACATGTTCCTTAGCAAATATTGATTATTTGAAAGAGGCGAAGAAAGCAGGAATTCCATGTCGAATTATACATTGCCATAATGCTGCCAATGGTGATAGCTTTTTGCGGGGGATGATTCATAAATTGAATCAAAGGAAAGCAATTCGTTTGGCGACAGATTATTGGAGCTGTTCTTCTGATGCAAACCAATGGTTTTATGGAAAAAAGGATATTGAGAAGCGACCAGAGTATCGTTTAATTAATAATGCAATTGCTGCGAAAGAGTTTGTGTTAGATGAGAATGTTAGAGCACAATATCGAAAGCAATTAAACATAGAGAATAAAATTGTACTTGGGCATGTAGGAAGATTTCACTTTCAAAAAAATCAGAAATTTTTGATTCCAATTATGAAGCTGTTGAAAGAACGAAAAGTAGATGCAGTTTTATTATTGGTTGGCCAAGGAGACGATCAAAAGGTAATCGAGCAAAGAGTGAGAGAAGAACAACTGCAAGACTGTGTATATTTTTTAGGGGTAAGAGATGATATAAAACAGTTATTATGGGCAATGGATGTATTTATTTTTCCTTCAGTTTTTGAGGGATTGAGTCTTTCGATTCTTGAAGCACAAGCAGCAGGTCTTCCGTGTATTGCATCGGATCAGATTTCACCGAAATCAAAGGTTGAAGAGAATTTTCAGTTTTTATCATTAGATGCGCAGCCTTCAAAATGGGTTGAGGCAATATTAGAAGCACTCAATTGTGAAAGAAAAGATAATTGTAAATGTTTTGTGGATGCAGGACTTGATATTGCTTGTGAAGCAAAAAAAATGGAGGACTTTTTTCTGTCTGTTGCAAATCAGCAAGAATAAGGAGGTGGCGAATGAATCGATACATTATAGCAGAGAAACATAGTGTGGAGAATCATGCAGGTTCAAAAGCGAGAAATGATATTGTTAATATTTTAATGAACAAGGGATGGGAGCCTGTATGGGTAATAAAAGAAAATGGTGGAGGAATTGCCAATAAAATCGCTATGTGTTTTATAACGGTTAAAGATTGGTTTCTTGTATGCTGTAAAATAAAAAGTAAGGCATGTATGATTGTGCAGTATCCATTGGCAAATTATCCGAAGGTAAGCTTCTTGGCGGTACCTTTCTTAAAAATTTTAAAAAAGTTAAAAAAAATAAAGCTGATTTATTTGGTTCATGATTTGGATAGTATGAGAATGAGTGAACAGAGAAATACAGAAAAAAACGGAGAAACAATTTTTTTAGAAATGGCAGATGGGATTGTTTCTCATAATTCTCGTATGACGACATTCATCCGAAAGATGGGAATTCAGTGTCCTGTGACGGAAATTGGTATTTTTGATTATTTAACCGATGTTCCGTTAAATGAGAAGAAAATGTTTGAAAGTAAGAATTCCATTGCAATAGCGGGAAATTTGAAAAAAGAAAAGGCTGGTTATTTATATAAAATGGAAGATCAACCAAGCAGCCTAAAATGGATGGTATATGGTCCTAACTTTGAGGGAAACAAGTCAAAAACACTAGTTTACTGTGGACAATTTCCAGCAGAGGAGCTTCCCGGAGTATTGAATGCAGGCTTTGGATTAGTATGGGATGGAAATTCATGTACTACTTGTAGTGGAAGGTTTGGTGAATATCTTCGGTATAATAATCCACATAAGCTGTCGTTATATTTGGCAAGTGGACTCCCTGTAATTGTGTGGAAAGAATCTGCATTAGCAGAATTTGTAGAAAAGAAACAGGTCGGTTTTGCAATAAGTTCACTATATGAGATAGAGGATAGAATAAGTAAAATAACGGAATTAGAATATCAAACGTGGAAAAAAAATGTTTTTGATGTTGCACGAGGACTTAGAAATGGGCATAATACAATAGAGGCTATCGTAAGTGTTATGCAAAAAATGCAATAAAAGAAAGGGGAAAAAAACATGGCGATGTGTGTTTTGCTGGTGGCATTACTAGTGATACTTTTTTTTGCTTACCAGAGAGCGCAAAAAGACATTATGGATCCTGCGGTAATCTTTTGTGCAATGTATATTGTAAGTGTTTTTTGTGCGTTGCTGAATATACAAAAATGGAATATTCACATGAAATGGTATACGGTTGTTTTTTTGGTAATAGGAGCTGCGATTTTTGTGGGTGTTTCAATCGGTACTAAGAAATATGTTTTTAGTACTGCTAATAAGTCAATATTAAAGCAAAACCAACAGTCTGAAATGAATAAAGAAATACCAGTCGCAGTAGTTTTAATTGTCAGCGTATATAGTATTTTGACAATATGGTTTATGGTTAGTGAAATACTTAAAATAGCCAAAGCGTTTGGTGAATTCTCAACGTTCTCGCAAGCATTGACTATTTATAAAGATCATGCATCGTATAAAATGGAAACACAGTTGCCTGGGTATGTAACATTAATGCTAAAACCGGTGATTGCGTGTGCCTATATAATGACATTTTTCTTTTTTAAAGGTATTTTAAAAGAAAATTTATCTTTGAAAGAGAAACTTACTAAATATTGGTATTATTTGTTTCCAACGATTTTGTATATTGTACAGCGCTTGCTGGAGTCGAATAGAGGTGCGATTATTGATTTCGCGATTGCAGCGCTGGTAATGTATTTTGTTTTATGGAATCGAAAGAATAAGTGGAAAAAAAGTGTTAAGGTTCGAGTATTGGTTGAAATCGGAGTCATAGGAATTGTTGGATTAATTGTGTTCTACTATAGTGCAAGTATAATCGGAAGAATCAATACAAAAGGTTTGTTTGATTATATTACATATTACTGTGGTGGCTCCATAGAGTGTTTTAACCGTTATCTCCAAAATATGCCAGAACACTCAAAGATTTTCGGTGAAGAGACTTTTTACCATTTAATCGTAGACTTGGATTCACTTGGCATTACAAATTTTAATTTGCAGGAACTTGCGAGCGGTCATTTTGATTTCCAATATTATAATGATATTATGATTGGAAATATCTATACAGCCTATAGACGATGGATGCAAGATTTTGGAATTGTTGGAACGATTCTTCTACAGTCTGTAATGGCAGCGTTTTTTAGCGGATTTTACTATAAAATCAAGGTAATGGCACAAAAAGGAAAAAGAACTGACTTTGCAATAATTTTGTATTCTTATTTAGCATATTGTATCTTTCTTCATCCGATTGATGCTTATTTTTATCTGGAAACGTTTAGTAAGGCAACAATAGCAACGCTGGTTGTATTGTTTGGGGTGTATAGTTTAATCCAATATGGTCCACAATGGATTCAAAAGAAATGGAGAAAGAAAGTTTAACTATATAGGGAGCAATACAATGAAAAAAAAATCATTAAAGTTTAATTTTATTATGAACGCGATCCTGACGATGTCGCAGTTCATATTCCCGCTTATTACGTTTCCTTACATTTCACGAATCTTGCTGCCGGTTGGAACCGGCAAGGTTTCGTTTGCAACATCCGTCATTTCATATTTTGCGATGTTTGCACAGCTAGGTATCCCAACCTATGGTATTCGTGCATGTGCGCAGGTTCGTGATGATCAGGAAAAATTGACCAGAACAGTTCATGAATTGTTTTTCATTAATCTGGTCATGAGCGTCATCGCGTATGTGGCATTATTTGGCGCGATTGCGTTTGTGCCGCGAATGAGACAGGATAAAGAATTGTTCCTTATTGTTGGCCTGACAATTTTGTTTAATACCATTGGCATGGAGTGGTTGTATAAAGCCTTGGAGCAATATACGTATATAACCGTTCGCTCTATCATTTTCAAATTTATAGCATTGGTGGCAATGTTTGCTTTGGTGCATGAGCAGAAGGATTATATTATTTATGGAGGAATTTCAATTTTAGCGGCATCTGCGTCGAATATTTTTAATTTCTTTCATATGCATAAATACGTGTCGTTAAAACCAATCGGAAAATATAATTTTCGTCAACATTTTAAAGCAGTTGTCATCTTTTTTGCGATGTCATGTGCGACAACAATCTATACAAATTTGGATACGGTCATGTTGGGCTTTATGACTTCTGATGCCGATGTTGGTTATTATAATGCTGCTGTTAAAATTAAAGGAATCCTAGTAAGTATTGTAACTTCTTTGGGAGTAGTTCTTTTACCGAGAGCATCCTATTATGTAGAACATCATTTGATGGATGAGTTTTACCGAATTACCAAAAAAGCGATTAATTTTGTATTCCTTATTGCGACACCGATGATGATTTATTTTATGATCTTTGCAAAGGAAGGAATCTTTTTCCTTTCAGGATCATCATATGAAGCTTCTATTGTCCCAATGCAAATCATTATGCCGACGTTATTGCTTATTGGTTTGACTAATATTATGGGAATTCAAATGCTGATTCCGCTTGGAGGGGAGAAGGTTGTACTGTATTCCGAAATTGCGGGAGCTGTTGTGGATCTGATATTAAATGCGCTGCTGATTCCTAATATGGCATCAGCGGGAGCGGCAATTGGAACATTAGCGGCAGAGGCGGTTGTCTTAATTGTGCAGTATATTGCGCTTCGAAGAGAGGTGGTGTCTGCATACAAGCAGGTAAGATATGGAACTATTTTGCTTGCAATTGTTATTGCTATGATCAGTTCGATCTGGGTAAAAACGGTTGGCTTTGGTGATTTTGTGACATTAATGATATCTGCGATTTTGTTTTTTGCAGCATATGGAATTGTATTAATTATTCGAAAAGAGCCTCTGGTATGGGAAATCAGCCAGCAGTTGCTGCAAAAAATGAAATCAAGAGCGAAACAATAAGGATTAGAGCCTTGTCGAACTCTTTAAAATAGGATATACTATCCTCGTTGAGGAGGTATGCTTTATGGAAACAATCAGAAATGTATTAGTTGGACAGTCGGGTGGACCGACTGCGGTAATTAATTCGAGTCTTGCAGGTGTCTATGAGACGGCGAGAGCGATGGGTGCAGAGCATGTGTATGGCATGCGTTATGGAATTCAGGGACTTTTGCAGGAACAGATCGTGGATTTAAACGAGTGTCTGAGCGATAAGATGGATGTGGAGCTGTTAAAGCGCACACCGGCTAGCTACCTGGGCAGCTGTCGTTTCCGTCTGCCGGATCCAGATGTGGATGAGGGACCATATTTGCAGTTGTTTCATCTGTTTGAAAAGTATGAGATTGGCGCGGTATTCTATATTGGCGGCAATGATTCGATGGATACGATTGCAAGGCTGGCAGCCTACGGTGCGAAGAAAAACAGCAGCATTCGTTTTATCGGCGTTCCAAAGACTATTGATAATGACTTGATGTTTACAGATCATACGCCGGGATATGGAAGTGCAGCGAAATATATCGCGGCAACGCTTAAGGGTATTATCTGTGATTCCAGTGTCTATGAGATTAACAGTGTAACTGTTGTTGAAATCATGGGCAGACATACCGGATGGCTGGCAGGAGCAGCTATTCTGGCAGCAGGGGCAGATTGCAGCGGACCGGATATGATTCTTCTACCAGAGCGTTCGTTTGATGAAGAAGCATTTTTAGCAAAGGTAGCAGAACTTGAGAAGGAGCGTCATACACTTATCATTGCGGTGAGTGAGGGCGTAAAGAATAAGAATGGTGAATTTTTATGCGATCTTGTGTCTGGTTCGGGAGCAGTAGATGCGTTTGGCCATAAGGCTGCACTTTCAGGAACAGCACGTTATCTGGCAGATTTGATTCGTGAGCATCTTGGCTGTAAGACAAGAGCTGTTGAATTGTCTGTTTTACAGCGCTGTGCATCACCGCTTGCAAGCCGCACGGATATTACGGAGGCATATCAGGTGGGTGGAGCAGCAGTAGAAGCTGCTTTCCAGGGAGAGACTGGAAAAATGTGTACGATTCAGCGTATTTCTGATATTCCATATCGTACAGAGACTGGACTAGCAGATGTAAGCCAGGTGGCAAATCAGGAAAAGCGTGTTCCGGATGAGTGGATCAGTGCAGATGGCATGTATGTGACACCAGCGTTTGCACGTTACGCAAGACCATTAATTCAAGGAGAAATTCATCCGTTTTACGTAGATGGTGTGCCGCGTCATTTGCATCTGCGTGATGAATAGGATTCACGAATGTTGTGGATGGAGAAGATCTTGTAGAGGAGAAAAATTATGTGTGGAATTGTTGGTTATACCGGACATCTTCAGGCTGCTCCGATCCTTCTGGATGGTCTGTCAAAATTGGAATATCGCGGCTACGATTCGGCAGGACTTGCAGTTCGCGATGGAGAAAAGAAGACGGAGATTGTTAAGGCAAAGGGACGTTTGAAATCTCTGGCGGAAAAGACAGATAATGGCCATGCATTGATTGGTACCTGTGGTATCGGTCATACCAGATGGGCGACACATGGCGAGCCGAGTGAGACAAATGCACATCCGCACATGTCCGACGATGGCAATGTGGTTGGCGTTCACAACGGTATTATTGAGAACTATCAGGAGCTGAAGGAGAAGCTGCTTCGTAAGGGTTACAGTTTCTATTCCTCGACCGATACTGAAGTGGCGGTAAAGCTGATCGACTACTATTATAAGAAATATGAACATACACCAGTCGATGCGATTAACCACGCATTGGTTCGTATCCGCGGTTCTTATGCGCTCGTCATGATGTTTAAGGATTATCCTGGTGAGATTTACGCAGCCAGAAAAGACAGTCCGATGATTCTTGGCATGGCGGACGGTGACTGCTTTGTAGCATCTGACGTTCCGGCAATTTTAAAATACACCCGTACTGTTTATTATATTGGCAATCTGGAAATGGCGCGTATGGCTGGTGGAACGATCACTTTCTACAACCTGGATGGGGATGAGATCGAGAAGGATGCTACAGAGATTAAATGGGATGCCGAGGCGGCAGAAAAGGCTGGCTTCGAGCATTTCATGATAAAGGAAATCCATGAGCAGCCGAAGGCAGTTCGTGATACGATCAATTCTGTTGTAAAGGATGGGCAGATTGATTTGTCTTCCGTTGGATTGACGGAGGATGAGATCAAAAATATCAGCCAGATTTATATTGTTGCATGTGGTTCGGCTTATCACGTAGGCGTTGCGTGTCAGTATGTATTTGAAGATCTGGCGCAGATCCCGGTCCGTGTGGAACTGGCATCCGAGTTTCGTTACCGCAGAATGATTCTTGATCCAAAAGGTCTGGTCATCATCGTTAGCCAGTCGGGTGAGACAGCTGACAGTCTGGCGGCACTTCGATTGGCAAAACAAAAAGGCTTAAAGACACTTGGCATTGTCAATGTAGTCGGTAGCTCGATTGCAAGAGAAGCGGACAATGTTTTCTATACATTAGCGGGACCGGAGATCGCCGTTGCTACGACAAAGGCATATAGCACACAGCTGATTGCAGGATACTGTCTGGCAATCCAGTTTGCAAAGGTGAGAGGTACCATTGACGAGGCAAGGTATGCTCATCTAATTGAGGAGATGCAGCAGCTTCCAGACAAGATTGCAAAGATTCTCGAGGATAAGGAGCGCATTCAGTGGTTTGCGGCAAAGCAGGCCAATGCGAGTGATATTTTCTTTATCGGAAGAGGAATTGACTACGCAATCAGCCTTGAAGGAAGCTTAAAGATGAAGGAAATCAGCTACATTCATTCAGAGGCATATGCGGCAGGCGAGTTAAAACATGGAACGATCAGTCTGATCGAGGATGGAACACTTGTAATCGGCGTTCTGACACAGTCTGAGCTGTATGAGAAAACAGTTTCAAACATGGTAGAGTGTAAGAGCCGCGGAGCTTATCTGATGGGACTGACCACCTACGGAAACTACAATATTGAAGATACCGTATCGTTTACTGTATACATTCCAAAGACAGACGAGCATTTTGCAACCAGTCTGGCAGTCGTTCCGTTACAGCTGATGGGATATTATGTCAGTGTTGCTAAGGGGCTCGATGTAGATAAGCCGAGAAATCTGGCAAAGAGTGTTACGGTTGAATAAAAAGAATACAGTACTAGGATGATAGCAAAGCACTAAGGCAGTGAGCAAGATGCTGGAATAGTAGGAAAGTAAGACAGTAAAGCATTAAGATAGCAAGATACCAAGATACATAAGATGAGAATGGCGGCGCGAAGAAGAAAAATTCGTGCTGCCATTTTGATAAAATAAACCAGTGTTGGCAAAATAAGCATACTAGGAAGGGTAAATGTGTGAGCAGACAGAAAAAAGAATTTGATGAATTTGATACGGACATGAATGTGAAGTCTGAAGTTTGGGAAAATACATACGGTTTTAAGTGAAAAAGTAAGGAAGAACGCCCGGTACTTGCAATTTGCTACGATTTTGATAAGACATTATCCCCGGATGACATGCAGGCGCAGGGATATATTCAGTCTGTTAATTATCATGTGGATCGTTTCTGGGCAGAGTCGAACCAGATGGCAAGGGAAAATGGAATGGATTCTAATCTTGCGTATATGTATAAGATGGTGCGCGAAGCGAGAGGGCATTTTGATCTAAGTCGAAAGGCATTGGAGGAGTATGGTTCGAAAGTAGCATTGTTTCCAGGCGTAAATGAGTGGTTTGAGCGTGTGCGTCAGTATGGTGCTGACCATGGTGTTATAAAAAAACGATAAGTAAGAAGGTTAACCTTTGGAAAGGAGTAGCAGGATTATGAAGCTACGCTGTGTGGTAGAACGAATCACTTATCAGAATCCAGAAAATGGATATACGGTTTTAAAGTGCGCAGTAAAAAATGAAAAGGAACTGGTCACGGTTGTGGGAAATATATTGGATGTCAGTGTTGGCTCCGTTCTTCTGGTTGACGGAAACTGGAAGGTTGACAGCAAATATGGCAGACAGTTTACAGCGCAATCGTGGGAAGAGACGCTTCCGGCAACTGTCTTTGGAATCGAAAAATATTTAGGCTCGGGTTTGATCAAGGGAGTTGGGCCGAAGTTTGCCGGAAGAATTGTGCGCAAATTTGGCACTGAGACGATTGATGTGATTGAGAATGATATTGAGCGCTTGCATGAGGTGGAAGGAATCGGTCAGAAGCGAATTCAAAAGATTCACGAGAGCTGGGAGCGGCAGAAGGAAATCAAGAATGTGATGCTCTTTTTGCAGGGACACGGTGTCAGTACATCGTTTGCTGCAAAAATTTACCGCCAATATGGGAATGACAGCATTGCGAAAATGAAGGAAAATCCCTACTGTCTGGCGGATGATATCTGGGGGATCGGATTTAAAACAGCAGACAGTATTGCGCAAAAGCTTGGCTTTGAGAAAAATGCGAAGGTGCGTGTGCGAAGCGGAATTCTCTACACACTAAGCAATCTGGCGGATGAGGGGCACGTATTTGCCAAGAAAGATCAGCTTGTAAAAACGGCACAGGAACTGCTAGAGGCAGAGGAACAAACGGTTTTGATTGTTATTGAGCAGATGGTTGAGGCACAGGACTTGATTGCGCAAAATGTAGAACCTCAAAGTTTGAAAATGCAAAATACAAGGCTACAAAATATAAGGTTGCAAAATACAAGCTCACAAGGTGCTATACAGAAAAGTACAATATCACAGGAAATGGTGGTATCAGATGATTCCGGTAGCTTTCAGGCACTATACCTTCCAGCCTTTTATTACGCTGAAACGGGAACGGCAGCGAAACTGAAACGATTGATGGATGCCCCAGCATCAGATCGATTGTGGCAGCAGTTGACAGCGGCGAGAAAGAAAACAGGCAATAACGAGCTTTCGATTGATGTTGAGAAAATTCAGACAAAGCTTAAGATGCAATATGATGAGGTGCAGGCAGCAGCAATTCGAAAAGCAGCCATTTCTAAGATCATGGTAATGACGGGAGGTCCTGGTACCGGAAAGACAACAACAGCGCAGGGAATTATCACAGCATATCGCGCATTTGGTCTTAAGATTTTACTGGCAGCACCGACTGGTCGTGCAGCAAAGCGCATGAGCGAAGCGACAGGGATGGAGGCAAAAACCATTCACCGTCTGCTGGAATATAAGCCATCGGAAGGCTATCAGAAAAATGAGGACAATCCGTTGGAGGGTGATGTGCTTATCGTGGACGAATGTTCTATGATTGATATTATTTTGATGAATTCACTGCTAAAGGCAATCCCGTCAGGGATGCGGCTCATTCTTGTTGGTGATATTGATCAGCTACCGTCGGTTGGTGCGGGAAATGTGCTTCGTGATATCATTGATTCAGGTGTAATTCCAGTTGTGCGTCTTACACGTATTTTCCGACAGGCGCAGACAAGCCGCATTATCATGAATGCTCATCGAATCAACGAGGGAAAGATGCCTGACATTTCAAATGGAAAAAGCACAGATTTTTTCTTTATGGAGCAGGAAGATCCGGAGAAGGCGGTGACGTTGATTACACAACTGGTGACGCACAAGTTAAGTCGTTATTACCAGATACCGCCCACGCAGATTCAGGTGCTGACACCAATGCAGCGCGGTGTTGTTGGTGCGGCAAATCTAAATCTGGCATTGCAGGAGGCATTAAATCCGGATGGAGAAGCACTCAGACGCAGCGGACTGGCATTTCGCATGGGAGATAAGGTTATGCAGCTTCGCAACAATTACGATAAAGAAGTCTTTAACGGTGATATCGGAATGGTTAGCTCTGTCGATGTACAGGAACGAACACTGATGGTAAATTTTGAAGGCAGAGAAATAGAGTATGATGTGTCAGAGTTAGATGAGCTTGTACATGCCTATGCCACCACGATTCACAAAGCGCAGGGGTCGGAATATCCGATTGTAGTAATGCCAGTCATGATGACGCATTTTGTGATGCTTCAGAGAAATCTTCTCTATACAGGAATTACTAGAGCAAAGAAAATTCTGGTGCTTATTGGCACAAAAAAGGCGCTTGCTTATGCAGTGCGAAATGTGACAGTGACAAAAAGAAATACATTGCTCAAAGAGCGACTGAGGGGGGATTGGATAAATCAATAATATGTTTAAATGCGTTAGAAGAAAAATCTCTGTATTCTTTTTTATAGGAATGTACAAATACCATTAATCGAGCAATTTTCCAATGTTTAAGAGCTATTAAAATATTTTGAAAAGATTTTGGAATATCGATTGAAAAAATATATTGTAAATGCTACAATAGAATACAAAATTTGTACAATTTTTGAATAAAATCAGTTTACGGAGGCAGAGATTAATGGGACTTTTTTCGGATATACTTGAAGTAAATCGAGAACGTGTTTATGATGAATATATTGATCCATGTATGATGGTGAATTTGGGGGGGGCATAATAATAAACGCTTCGCTGATTTACGTATTAAATTAAATGAATATAAA
>CAVCPW010000216.1:0-4948 GCA_963604075.1 Anaerovoracaceae bacterium
TAATGAAACCACGTATTCTTCTTTTGGATGAGCCTCTTTCTGCTTTGGATGGTGTGATTAAAGAATCCATAAAAGATCGTATCAAAACCATTGCCAGAGAATTCAATCTGACCACGATCATAGTAACGCATGATCCAGAGGAGGCTTTGACCTTGTCAGACCGTGTACTTATCATTAATCAGGGCACTATTGCCCAGTATGGACAGCCGTCTGAGATTGTTGAGCAGCCAAAGGATGATTTTGTTCGTAAATTTATTCTGAATCAGCTTGAAATCAAGCGTAACAATATTTATGCACTTTTTGGTGGCGCTAATGCGAAGGAAAACTCATATGCGAGGTGTGTATGAAGAAGCGTAATAAGGGGCTGATGTTGCTCTATCTTATTTTGGCAGTTATTTTTATAGCATTTTTGATTGTTCCGGTTCTTAGACTTCTTTTTAAATCTTTTTGGACGGGCAGCGGATTGAGCTTGGAATATTATATTTCGGTTCTGACAGGCAAGCATTTCGGCAAGATTTTAGCAAATAGTTTCGTTGTATCAGCAGTGGCAGCAGTATTGGCAGTTTTAATCGCCTTTATCATGGCTTATACCGTGCATTATACGAAGATACCGAATGGAGTCAAAAAGATCCTGCAGGCAATTGCTGTTATGCCTATGTTTTTGCCTACCATCACATATGGTTTTGCCATTATTTATTCGTTTGGAAAGCAGGGACTGATTACAAGACTTTTGGGACATCAGCTTTTCAATATCTATGGATTCGGTGGACTTCTGGTGGGATATGTGATTTATACCATTCCCGTGGCTTATCTTTTGATTCACAATACCATGAGCTATGTGGATAAGAAGACTCTGATTGTATCCAAGGCAATGGGAGATGGAGCACTTTCCACTTTTTGGATCGCTGTGCTAAGGCCTTTGCTGGGAACTCTGGCGGGAGCTTTTGTTCAGACCTTTTTCCTTTGTTTTACGGATTTCGGTATTCCGGCCTCCGTTGGTGGAAAATATGATGTTATAGCTACAACACTTTATAACGAAATGCTGGGAGGCATTCCGGATTTTAATAGAGGAGCAGTTGTATCAGTTATCATGCTTCTGCCATCCATTGTAAGTATTTTAATTTTGCGTTATTTGGAAAGATACAACATTCGATATGAACGTATCAGTGATGCGGAACTTAGAAAAAATAAGGCTCGTGATACAAGCTGGGGAATGAGCGGTGCAGTTCTGTCTCTTATTATCATTGCAATGTTTGCAGTCATTTTTATAGTACCAATGATGGAAAGATGGCCTTATAAGACAGGGTTTACTTTAGAACATTTTCAGGCAGTCTTTGAGGATAATGAATTGACGACGGTTTATCTGCACTCTGTGGAAATGGCAGCATTAACGGCACTATTCGGTACTTTGATCGCGTATGTGGCGGCCCTTATTACGGCAAGAAGTAATTTGCCAAAATTCTGTAAGAGCAGTATCGAATCCATTGCCCTGGTAACAAATACGATTCCAGGTATGGTAATGGGTTTAGCCCTGATGTTCAGTTTTTCTGGAACGTCTTGGCAGAACACATTTAGGCTTATGATATTGTGCAACATTGTGCATTATTTTTCAACTCCATATTTGATGATGAAGAACTCTCTTTCCAAGATGAATTCTGGTTGGGAGACCACAGGTATGCTGATGGGAGACACATGGCTGAAGACTATTTTGCGAGTGGTCACGCCTAATGCAGCATCCAGTCTGATTGAAGTGTTCAGCTATTATTTCATCAATTCCATGGTAACCATCAGTGCTTTGGTATTTATAACTGGAGCTAAAACTATGGTACTTACCACCAAGATCAAGCAACTGCAATATGTGAATAAGTACAATGAAGTATTTGTTCTCTCTCTGCTGATTTTAGTAACTAATCTGCTTGCAAAGGCTATTTTCTCATGGATTGCAAATAACCGTTCTAAACGGGTAAAAAACTAAGCGTACAAGAAAGGAAAAAAGAAAGATCATGAAAAGAAACAGAATTTTAGCATTAGGCCTGACAATGATCACAGCATGTAGTCTTTTAGCAGGCTGCACAAGCACATCTACTGACAGCAGTGCAAGTCAGGTAGTTATTTACTCAAATGCAGATGATGAGGCAATTACAGCAATGTCAAATGCCCTGGATAACAATGGATATGAGGGAAAGTACATTTTTGAGACATTTGGTACTTCTGAACTTGGCGGAAAACTTTTAGCGGAAGGTACTAATTTGGAAGCTGATATGGTAACAATGAGTACTTTCTATCTGAAGAGTGCACAGGAGCAGAATAATATGTTTCTTCCGCTTACATTTGATGTAGATACTTTGGAAGAGGTTCCAGATTACACAGCTCCAATTACTTCTCAAGAGGGCGCCATTATTATAAACACAGAGCTTCTGGAAGAAAATAATCTGCCTACACCGACTTGCCTGAAGGATTTGGCTGATTCGGTTTACTCAGGATATCTGGCAGTAACAGATGTAAAATCTTCATCTACAGCATGGCTGCTTTTGCAGGCTCTGATCTCTGAGTATGGAGAGGATGAGGCACAGGAAATCCTTAGCAAGATTTACGAAAATGCAGGAGATCATATCGAATCTTCTGGATCTGCGCCACTGAAACTTTGCGAAGATGGTGAAGTTGCAGTTGGATTTGGTTTAAGACATCAGGCAGTTGCTGCAAAAGAAGAAGGACTTCCAATCGATTATGTTGATCCGACAGAAGGAAACTTTTCTTTGACAGAGTCTGTTGCGGTACTTGACAAGGGTGATGATACTAATGAATTGGCAATGGAAATGGCTGAATGTATCATCAAGAATGGACGTGAGGAACTTCAGTCTTACTATCCAAACGCACTTTATGAAGGAGAAAGCTCAGACAGTACAAATAAATCTACTTATCCTAAGACATTTAGCGAAGATCTGACATTCGAACTTTACGAGCACCATCAGGAAATTTCTGAAGCTGCAAAGCCATGATGAGCCTGTTAGACAAAAAAATGATAAAAAAATAAGGAGTTTTTCAAATGATTAAGCAATATAAGTTATTAACACCAGGACCACTTACAACAACAGACAGTGTAAAGCAGGAGATGCTTTTTGATCATTGTACTTGGGATGATGATTATAAAGAGATTACGCAGCGTATCCGCAAGGGACTTTTGAAACTTGGTCATGTGGAAGAACCGGAATACACAGCGGTTCTTATGCAGGGAAGCGGAAGCTTTGGTGTAGAATCTGTTTTGACCAGTATTTTAAAGCAGGAAGACAAGGTTCTGATTGCTGCAAACGGTGCTTACGGTCTCCGTATGGCAGATATTTGCCAGCATGCAGGCGTGAACTATGTTGTTTATAAAGAGGCAAATAATAAACAGCCTCAGGCAGAGGTGATTCAGGATATGCTGAAAAAAGATCCTATGATCACACATATTGCTATGGTACACAGTGAGACAACCAGCGGTATTTTAAATAATATTGAAGTTGTAGGAAATGTGGCAAAGTCAGAAGGTAAAACCTTTATTGTAGATGCTATGTCCAGCTTTGGGGGAGTAGATATTCCGATGAAGGAGTGGAATATTGATTTCTTAATTTCCAGTGCAAATAAGTGCATTCAGGGTGTGCCAGGATTTTCTTTTATCATTGCAAATAGAGAAAAACTGGTAGAAAGCGAAGGAACAGCCCGTTCCTTAGCTTTGGATCTTTATGATCAGTGGAAGGGCATGGAAGAAGGCAATGGCAAATGGCGTTTTACTTCTCCGACTCATGTAGTTTTAGCTTTTGCAAAGGCTATGGAAGAACTGGAAGAAGAAGGCGGTATTCCTGCAAGACATGCTCGTTATGCAGAAAATCAGAAGCTTTTGGCAGAGAGACTTGGAGCACTTGGCTTTAAGCCGTATCTCGATCCGTCTGTTCAGGGTCCTATCATCACTACTTTCTTTTATCCGGAAGGAGCAAGATTCACTTTCCAACAGATGTATGAATACATCAAGGAAAGAGGCTATGTGCTTTATCCGGGTAAGGTAATGGAAGCAGATACATTCCGTGTTGGTAATATCGGAGAGATTTATTTGGATGATATTGAAAAACTGGCAGTTATTATGGCTGAGTTTTTGAAGGAGGTAGAGGCATGAAGACAAAGCTTGTGATTCTGGATTGGGCAGGAACATCAGTGGATTATGGTTGCTTTGCACCAGTAAATGCATTTGCGCTGGCTTTTCAGTCTGTAGGTCTTGAACCCACAGTAGATGAGATTCGTGAGCCGATGGGCATGTTGAAGAGAGATCATATCCGTAGGATGCTTTCTATGGACAGACTGAAGGCACAGTGGATGGAAAAATACGGAAGTGAGCCGGATGATGCAGCAGTAGAGAAAATTTATGGTGTGTTTGAGGATTCTTTAATGAAGAGCCTTAATGATTATGCGGCACCAAAGCCAGGAACTTTGGAGGCAGTGGCCAAGCTTCGTGAGATGGGAATTCATATCGGCTCTACAACAGGTTACACTG
Organism: Anaerovoracaceae bacterium; assembly: GCA_963604075.1. GTDB lineage: Bacteria > Bacillota > Clostridia > Lachnospirales > Lachnospiraceae > Anthropogastromicrobium. The sequence continues at coordinate 4,526 of CAVCPW010000216.1, forward strand.
ATGCTATGATGGAAGTAGTAACAAATGGAGCCAGAGAGCAGGGATATGAGCCGGATGCCTGGTTTTCACCGGATGCAGTAGAGGGGATGGGCCGTCCTTATCCGTATATGATTTATGAGAATATGCGCCATTTCAAGATAGCTTCTACAGAGGAAGTAATCAAGGTGGGAGATACTGTTTCCGATATCAAGGAAGGAAAAAATGCCGGTGTGAAATCCCTCGGTGTATTAGAGGGCAGCAGTGTTCTTGGACTTTCTCAGGAAGAGTATGAGGCTTTGTCTCTCACTGAAAAGGAATCTGTATTGGACAAAGCAAGAAAGAAACTACTAATGGCTGGAGCGGATGCAGTGCTTCTGAATCTCGAGGAGCTTCCAGGCTGGATTGAAGAAAATGAAAGAAGTCTGTGAAGCGACAGGAGTCTAT
>CAVCPW010000217.1:0-25961 GCA_963604075.1 Anaerovoracaceae bacterium
GGGTGTCAGTGTACTTGAGGACATTGTTTATATTAAAAGAGGCTACGAGGATTTTGCGGAAAAGCTTACTAGCCTTGGCGGCATCATCGAGGAAGTGGAGACTGAGAAGGATATCCAGAGATTCCGCTTGAAAAATGGAACAACCAATAGCTGAGAACCTGTTGAAAAAAATAATCATAAAAAAATATATGAATATATAAAAACTACTTGCAATTTTTCAAAAACAGGTTTATAATGCCCTTTGCGAAAAAAAGAAAGGCTGTAAAACAGTCAGATATACCCCCTTATTCAGAGTGATGGAGATACATAGGATCTATGAAGTCACGGCAACCCCTTTGGAGAGGAAGGTGCCAACCTGAGCGAGCAGGCATGCCTGCAGTCGAACAATAAGAGGTGAACGGATAATAAGTTTTGTCGGTCCGCCCCTTAGAGGGTGGGCCATTTTTTTGCGCATATATAGATATACAAAGAAAGGAAAACAGAAGAGAATTATGGCACATTATTTATTTACATCTGAATCCGTAACTGAAGGACATCCAGATAAGGTCTGCGATCAGATTTCTGACGCAGTATTAGACGCAATGCTTGAGCAGGATCCGATGAGCCGTGTTGCGTGCGAGACTTGCACCACCACCGGACTTGTTGTAATCATGGGCGAGATCACTACAAAGGCTCATGTTGATATTCAGAAAGTAGCAAGAGATACCATCCGTAAGATCGGTTATACCGATGCAGCATATGGTTTCAGCGCAGACAGCTGTGCAATTCTGACCACTTTAGACAAGCAGTCCACCGATATTGCAATGGGCGTTGATAAGTCTTTTGAGGCAAAGAGTGGCGAGGACAATGATGACCTTGATACTGGAGCCGGTGATCAGGGTATGATGTTTGGTTACGCAAGCAACGAGACACCAGAGCTGATGCCATATCCGATTTCTCTGGCACACAAGCTGGCTCGTAAGCTGACTGAGGTTCGTAAGAATGGTACATTGACATATTTAAGACCAGACGGAAAGACTCAGGTAACCGTTGAGTACGATGAGAACGACAAGCCGGTACGTCTGGATGCAGTTGTTCTTTCCACTCAGCATGATCCGGATGTAACTCAGGAGCAGATCCATGAGGACATCAAGAAGTATGTATTTGACGAAGTGATTCCGGCAGAGCTTGTTGATGAGAATACCAAGTTCTTCGTAAACCCGACTGGACGTTTTGTAATTGGCGGACCTCAGGGTGATAGCGGACTGACTGGAAGAAAGATTATTGTAGATACCTACGGTGGTATGGCAAGACACGGTGGCGGTGCTTTCTCCGGTAAGGACTGCACCAAGGTAGACCGTTCTGCTTCTTACGCAGCCCGTTACGTTGCAAAGAATATCGTAGCTGCTGGATTAGCACAGCGTTGCGAGATTCAGGTTTCCTACGCAATCGGTGTTGCTCATCCGACTTCCATTATGGTAAACACCTTTGGAACTGGCGTAGTAGAGGATGCAAAGCTTGTTGACATCGTACGTGAGAACTTCGATCTTCGTCCGGCAGGAATCATCAAGATGCTCGACCTGAGACGTCCGATCTACTCTCAGACAGCAGCATATGGCCACTTTGGCAGAACCGATGTTGATCTTCCGTGGGAGAAGACTGACAAGGCTGAAGAACTGAAGAAGTATCTGGCATAAGATGGCAGGATATAGCAATCAGAAGGTGTTCATTCTATACGAGGATGAGCACCTTCTCGTAGTAAAAAAGCCTTTTGGTATGGAGTCCCAGCGTGGAAAGAGCTTTGCAATGGATTTGGAGAGCCTGCTTCGTGGCTATTTATCTTCAAAGACAAAGAGTGATCGCCCGTATCTGGCTGTCATTCACCGGCTTGACAGGCCGGTGGCAGGTGTGATGGTCTATGCCAAAACAAAAAAGGCAGCGGCAGCCTTAAGCAGTCAGCTGCAAAAGGAAAGCTTTTCAAAGGTATATGAGGCTGTTGTGAGCGGGGAGCCTTTATGCTGTGAGGGCAGACTGGAGGACTATCTGATCGCAGATAAGCATACCGGGATGGCATCGGTATCCGATTCATCAAATCCGGATGCCAAGAAAGCAGTCTTAACCTGGGAAAAAATTCCAGTACAGAAATTAAAATCAATGGATTTGATGGCACCATATTTAAACAGTCCATCACCGGACAGTGGCTGGCACTGTCTTCGCATTATATTAGAGACGGGGCGTCATCATCAGATCCGCACCCAGCTTTCCCATGCGGGAATGCCGATTGCAGGGGATATGCGCTATGGCGGTGCGTCAGTAAATGGACCGCGTGGAGCTATCGCTCTTTGCGCAGCACAATTGTCATTTTGTCATCCGGTGACAGGAAAATACTTGACATTTTCCTGGAATGATGATACCAATATAACAACAGTTACCGGAAGGTGATCAGACGATGACTGTATCGTTCACACGTCATATCAGTACCAGCTATTTTGCGAACGGTATATTTAGACTCGGTGAACAGCAACGAATGTGAATTGAGGAGATACGATTATGAAGAAGGTTGTTAAGTTTGGCGGAAGCTCTCTGGCGAGCGCAGAACAGTTTACAAAGGTAAAGGATATCATCTGCAGCGACGCTGACAGACGCTATGTAGTTCCGTCTGCGCCGGGAAAGCGTTTTTCTGGTGACACCAAGGTAACAGATATGCTCTATACCTGCTATGCAGCAGCTGAGCAGGACGAGGATTTTTCTGATAAGCTTGCAAAGATTCAGGCAAGATACAATGAGATTATAAGTGGTCTCGGACTGAACCTTTCACTTGATACGCAGTTTGAGGAGATTGCGTCAAAGTTTGCAGCAAAAGCCGGAAAAGAGTATGCGGCATCCCGCGGTGAGTATTTAAATGGTATTATTATGGCAAACTACTTAGGCTATGAGTTTGTTGATGCGGCAGAGGTCATTCGCTTTAATAAGGATGGTTCTTTTAATGCAGCTGTTACAAATGAGATTATGTCTAAGCGTCTTGAAGGCGTAGAGCGCGCTGTTATTCCGGGCTTTTTTGGAGCCGAGAAGGATGGCACCATCCGTACATTCTCCAGAGGTGGTTCAGATATTACAGGTTCTATTGTGGCAAGAGCTGTTAATGCAAACTTGTATGAGAACTGGACCGATGTTTCAGGTTGTATGATCGCAGACCCACGTATCATCAAGAATCCGGAACCAATCACAACCATCACTTATAAGGAGCTGCGTGAGCTTTCTTACATGGGTGCTTCCGTTCTTCATGAAGATGCGATCTTCCCGGTACGTCAGGCTGGTATCCCGATCAATATCAGAAATACTAATGCACCGGATGATAAGGGAACTATGATCGTTGAGAAGACATGCCATATTCCGAAGTACACTATTACCGGTATCGCCGGAAAGAAGGATTTTGTTGCAGTCAATATCGAAAAAGATATGATGAATTCCGAGATTGGATTTGGCAGAAAGGTATTGGAGGCTTTCGAAAAATACGGCATCTCATTCGAGCATATGCCAAGCGGTGTTGATACAATGACTGTCATTGTCCATCAGACCGAGTTCGAGGAGAAGGAGCAGAAAGTTTTAACCGAGATCAAGCATCTGGTTCATCCAGACGTACTCGACCTTGAGCCGGATATCGCGCTGATTGCTATCGTAGGACGCGGTATGAGAGAGGCAAGAGGAACTGCAGGACGTATTTTCTCAGCACTGGCTCATGCAAAGGTCAATGTTAAGATGATTGACCAGGGTTCTAGTGAGATCAATATCATTGTTGGTGTCAAGAATTCCGAGTTTGAGACTGCAATCAAGGCAATTTATGATATTTTTGTCGTATCACAGCTGTAAAACGGGTTGACAAAATGTTTTTTGTTTTGTAATATGGAACCGTTCAGGTTCAGGCAGTTGCTGGATCTGTCATATGCGATGAAAAAGAATAGTACTTTCAGGCGGTTTCACAGAGAGTATGCGGTTGGTGAGAGTGTACAAATGCGCGGGAACGAACCTACTTTGGAGCATTCCGGGAAACCGGACGCGGCCTGGTGTTATGGGCATAAAAAAGAGAAAACCGTATGGTTTTAATAAGGGTGGTACCGCCGAAGCAAAGTGTGATTTGGTCCCTTGTCAGTGAAAATTACTGACAGGGGACTTTTTTATCGCTGGACACATTCGTTTCTGGGACAAAATTCGTCTGGGAAAAGAAAAAACGTCCAAAAGGAAAAACACCCGCATCGAAAAAATGGAGGTTAACATGGCAAAGGAAAAGAAGTTAGTAGAAGCAATCACTTCAATGAGCGAAGATTTTGCACAGTGGTATACAGATGTTGTAAAGAAGGCTGAGCTCTGCGATTATACAAGTGTAAAGGGATTCATGGCAATCAAGCCGTATGGCTACGCAATCTGGGAGAACATCCAGCACGAATTAGACAGCCGTTTCAAGGCAACAGGTGTACAGAACGTGGCAATGCCAATGTTCATTCCGGAGAGCCTTCTGGACAAGGAAAAGGATCATGTGGAAGGTTTTGCACCAGAGGTAGCATGGGTAACTCACGGCGGATTGACCGAGCTGCCGGAGCGTATGTGTGTGCGTCCGACATCTGAAACACTTTTCTGCGATTTCTATTCCAGAGACATTCATTCCTACCGTGATCTGCCGCGAGTATATAACCAGTGGTGTTCAGTTGTACGTTGGGAGAAGGAAACTCGTCCATTCTTACGAACAAGGGAGTTTTTATGGCAGGAGGGTCACACCGCTCATGCAACCGCAGAGGAGGCAGAGGCAAGAACCATCCAGATGTTAAATGTATATGCTGATTTCTGCGAGGAAGTACTGGCAATTCCGGTTATTAAGGGTGTAAAGACAGAGAAGGAAAAGTTTGCAGGTGCTGTATCCACTTACACCATCGAGGCTCTTATGCATGATGGAAAGGCTTTACAGTCTGGAACCAGCCACAACTTTGGTGACGGCTTTGCGAAGGCATTTGATGTAACCTTTACTGATAAGGACAATAAGATTAAGTATGTGCATCAGACATCATGGGGTATGACCACCCGTATTATCGGTGCGTTAATCATGGTTCATGGTGATGACAGCGGCCTTGTTCTTCCGCCAAGAATCGCTCCGACTCAGGTAACCGTTATCCCGATCGCTGCTCATAAGGAAGGCGTTATGGATAAGGCATATGCACTCAAGGAAGAGCTGGCAAAGAACTTTAGAACTACCATTGACGATTCTGATAAGGGACCGGGCTTCAAGTTTGCAGAGGCAGAGATGCGTGGTATTCCGGTTCGTATCGAGGTTGGTCCGAAGGATATCGAGGCAGGACAGGCAGTAATCGTTCGCCGTGATACAAGAGAGAAGATCACTGTAAGCTTTGAAGAGCTGTCTGCAAAGGTAGGTGAGGTTCTTGAGACTATGCAGAAGGAAATGCTTGAGAGAGCAAGAGCACACAGAGATTCCCATACCTATACAGCAACTAACTATGAGGAGTTCAAGGACATCCTTGCAAACAAGCCAGGCTTTGTAAAGGCTATGTGGTGCGGTGATCGTGCTTGCGAAGATAAGGTAAAGGAAGAACTGTCTGCAACCAGCCGCTGCATGCCATTTACGCAGGAGGAGATTTCCGACGTATGCGTATGCTGTGGAAAGAAAGCAAAGAAGATGGTTGTCTGGGGCAAAGCTTATTAAAAAAGTAGTTATTCAGCACTTCCATTTACAAAATCACATCTTTTATGCACTGTAGCAATGCATAAACAAAGCCTACGCGCAATTTTGTATGGCTCTGAATAGTTGCCAAAAAATAAAAAAATATATAGAACATGAAATAAATATATGTTAATATAGGAATATGCCAACGGGGGCAACACAGTTTGCCCCCACTGTCGAAAATATGGGTTAGTAAACAAGAACATAAGTTAGATGTATATCTTTGTGTATATTCTAATTGTAATCAAATTGTAAGTCAGCGCCCTGTCGGCAAAGTAATCAAATCGGAAAGGAATCATCAGTATGTCAAAATATTCAAAGGAAGATATTCTTCGCATGGTGGAAGAGGAGGATGTCGGATTTATCCGTCTCCAGTTTACCGATGTATTTGGAACTGTAAAGAATATTGCAATTACAGCAGGGCAGCTGGAGCAGGCACTAAGTAACGAGTGTTCATTTGATGGCTCTGGAATTGACGGATTTGTGCGGATTGAAGAAGATGACATGTATCTGTATCCAGATCTGGATTCTTTTGAGATCTTTCCATGGAGACCACAGACAGGAAAGGTAGCCCGCCTGATTTGTGATATTCATAAAGATGATGGCACTCCTTTTGAGGGAGACAGCCGATATGTATTAAGGAAGGTTATGCGTGAGGCAGCCAGTATGGGCATTTATCCATATATTGCTCCAGAGTGCGAGTTTTGTCTGTTCCCTTATGATACGGACGGTGAGGTTATGTTACAGACACAGGGTCACGGCTCCTACTTTGATGTGGCACCGCTCGATACAGGCGAAAATGTGCGAAGAGATATTATTCTCGCACTCGAAGATATGGATATTGATGTAAGAAGCTCCTATCATGAGCATTCTCCGTACCAGCACGAGATCGATTTACAGCCGGTTAATGCGCTTGCGGCAGCAGACAATATTGTCACATTTCGTATGACGTGCAAGACAATCGCCAGCCGTCATGGTTTGTATGCTACATTTATGCCAAAGCCGATGAATGATTCGGATGGATGCGGTATGCATTTGAAGATGACACTGATGGATATGGAGGGAAATAATATTCTGTCTGATCAGTCAGACTCAAATGGATATGGATTAAGTAAAACCGGATATCAGTTTATGGCAGGTATCATGGCGCATATCAAGGGACTGTCCGCTGTGACGAATCCGCTTGTTAATTCATATAAGCGAATTGCTCCGGGCAATGAAGCACCGGCATATATTGTATGGTCATCTGGAAATCGCTCTCCACTTATCAGTGTGCCGCGCACTTCTGCACAGCGCACTCATATTGAATTAAGGAATCCAGACCCATGTGTAAATCCTTATCTGGCATTTGCCGGTATCATTGCTGCCGGTCTTGATGGCATAAAGAAAGGCTTAAAGCCACAGGCAGCTACCGAATTAAACATCTGCTGCCTCAGTGAGGATGAGTGCAAGAAGATGAATTTGCAGCGTCTGCCGGAGAGCTTGTCCGAGGCTTTAGAAGAAATGGAAAAGGATTCGTTAGTGATGGAAACGCTTGGCGATTACATTTCTGGAAAATATGTTCGCGCAAAGAAGCGAGAAGTAAGCCAGTATCAGGCCTATGTAACCGATTGGGAAACCCAGCAGTATCTCAACAAATATTAAAAAGTAGTAAAGAGTATATGCAGATGATATTGTACACAAATAGTTATTTTTACGTGTAAAAGGGGGAAAATCGGTGACAAACTTGATAGTAGCATTTCCCAAACCGGAGGATGCCAAAAGCATCCGCAATATTTTGGTAAAAAATGGGTTCCCCGTAGTTGCCGTCTGTACCTCGGGTGCACAGACACTTCAGTATGCTGACGATTTGCATAATGGAGTCGTTGTGTGCGGATACCGTCTGACCGACATGATTTACAGTCAGTTGAGGGAGGATTTGTCGGATCAATTTGATATGCTGCTTCTTGCGTCTATGCGTTTTATCAGTGAGATCGATGATAAGCGGATTCGATGCGTAGCAATGCCTCTTAAGGTGCATGAACTGATTACAAATGTTGATGCAGCAGTGGAGGCGAGTGAGACGCGAAAGCGAAAAGCGCGTCAGCAGCCAAAGCAGCGTAACATGCTTGATAAGCAGCAAATCACGCTTGCCAAAGAGCTGTTGATGAAACAAAAAGGTATGACAGAGGAAGAAGCACATCGGTATTTACAGAAGCGCAGCATGGCAAACGGGGTAAATATGATAGAAACGGCTCAGATGGTGCTTTCTATACTGGGCAAGAATGAAAAAGAATAAGCCTTAATGGCGGAAAGAGGAGAAAAATGGTAAGAGTAAATGAAAATTATCTGAAGCTTCCGGGAAGTTATCTGTTTTCCACAATCGGAAAGAAGGTAGCAGCATATAGTGCAGCAAATCCTGATAAGAAGATTATCCGTCTGGGAATCGGTGATGTTACACAGCCGATCGCGCCATCCATTATCGCTGCTACACAGAAGGCAGTTGAGGAGATGGGTCATGCAGAGACGTTCCACGGTTATGCACCGGATTTAGGATACGAGTTTCTTCGCAGCGCCATTGCAAAAGAATATAAGGATAGAGGATGCCGTGTAGACATCGACGAGGTATTTGTTTCTGACGGTGCAAAGTGTGATTGTGGAAATATTCAGGAGATCTTTGCAGCTGACAGCCGCATTGCGGTATGCGACCCGGTTTACCCGGTATATGTAGACAGCAACGTTATGGCAGGACGCACCGGCATTTACGATCCGAAGACTGAAACCTGGAGTAACGTCATTTACATGCCGTGTACACAGGAAAATAATTTCACTCCGGCGCTGCCGAAGGAGACACCGGATTTGATTTATCTGTGTTATCCGAACAATCCGACCGGAAGCGTTATCACAAAGGATGAGCTTCAGAAGTGGGTTGATTATGCAAACGAGAAGGGTTCCGTTATCATCTACGATGCTGCATATGAGGCATATATTTCTGAGGAAAACATTCCGCACTCCATCTACGAGTGTGACGGTGCACGTACCTGCGCAATCGAGTTAAGAAGCTTTTCCAAGAATGCAGGCTTTACCGGAATGCGTCTTGGCTTTACTGTAATTCCGAAGGAGCTGACCTGTGACGGCGTAGCAATTAACCCACTGTGGGCAAGACGTCATGGAACCAAGTATAACGGTGCTCCATACATCATTCAGCGTGCAGGCGAGGCTGTTTATACTCCTCAGGCACAGGCAGAGCTTCAGGCACAGATCGATTATTATATGAATAATGCGAAGATGATTTTGGAGGGTCTGAAGAGTGCAGGTTATAGTGTATCTGGCGGTGTAAATGCTCCGTACATTTGGTTAAAGACACCGGATAATATGACTAGCTGGCAGTTCTTCGATTATCTGCTTGAGACTGTGAATGTCGTAGGTACCCCAGGTTCCGGTTTTGGTCCGAGCGGTGAGGGATACTTCCGTCTGACTGCATTCGGAAGTGCTGAGAACACTAAAGAAGCGATTGAGAGAATTGCAAAGATGTGATGAAACAGTTCGCTCGTCATGAAAGATTTATTAAATCCCGTGTTTGAATGAAAATTTAGGAATCGATTTAGAAATCAACATGAAGAGTGGAGACTGAAAGCAATTCTGAAGTAATTGAACATAAAGGGAAAGGGCAATTCAGATGTATGGAAGAATACCGCGTAAAAAAAGTAAATGGAATCAAACAGCCAAGAATAACGGTAAACGTGCCCGGATCAAAAAGTATAACAAACAGGGCGCTGCTTTTAGCGGCGCTCGCAAACGGAGAGAGCGTGCTTAACGGCGTGCTCTTTTCTGATGATTCGAGACATTTTTTGGACTGCGTGCAAAAGTTGGGGATTGAGACAAGAGTAGATGAGGATGCATTTTGTGTAACAGTAAATGGCCATGGTGGGCAAGTACCGGCAACAGATGCTGCTGTATATGTCGGAAGCGCTGGAACAGCAGCCCGTTTTCTGGCAGCATTTCTTGGCTTGTCAGACGGCACACACCGCATGGATGCATCTGCTCAGATGAGAAAGCGCCCGATGGGGCCATTGTTAAATACATTGACTGGCATGGGTGCGTCTTTTTCCTTTGAAGAAAAGGAAGGCCATTTTCCATTTCAGGTGACAGGTGCAGGATTGCTTGCCGGCACTGACTGCGCTAATAATGCAAATGAAAATGACAATCAAAATATATGCAAACAGAATGCAAATGATGATGAATACAGTGAAAGCAGAAATGAGCACAGCTCGATTGAAGTCAGTGTCAACATCAACGACAGCAGTCAGTTTTTGAGTGCATTACTAATTTCGCTTGGTGCCTATGCAGGCGAGTCAATCATTCACGTTGAAGGAACGCATGGAATGGCATACATTGATATGACAGTACGCATGATGGAGCAATTTGGAATCAGTGTGCAGTCTGAAAATGGTGTGTATAAAATTGCACCGCAGGACGGCTATCAGGCAAAGCCATATGACATTGAGCCCGATGTGTCTGCGGCATGTTATTTTTATGCGATGGCGGCACTTCTTGGTATTTCAGTCACGGTTCCGGGCGTGCATGAAAAATCGTTGCAGGGCGATGTTGAATTTGTACATATTCTCGAAAAAATGGGCTGCTCCTGCAAGGATACGCCACAGGGAATCTGTGTCAGTGGTCCTAAGGATGGCACATTAAAGGGCGTGGATGTCAATATGCACAGCTGTTCTGACCAGGCAATCACATTGGCAGCCATAGCACCGTTTGCAAATGCGCCGACTACCATCCGAGGAATCGCACACATCCGTCTGCAGGAAAGTAACCGCATCGCGGCAATCTGCACCGAGCTGGCACGTATGGGTATTCGCTGTGAGGAAGGCGAGGACAGCATCACAATCTGGCCGGGCACACCTAAGCCAGCTTTGATTCAGACTTATGATGACCATCGTATGGCAATGGGCTTTAGTCTTGTCGGACTTCGCGCAGAGGGAATCATCATTCACGATCCGCTGTGCTGCAGAAAGACCTTCGAGCATTATTTTGATGTACTGGATGAAGTAACAGAAACGCTTACGTTTTGTCATGCAGATCGACATATTCTTTCTGAGTGCTAAGCGGCTTGTAAGCAGGACGAATATCTTGTCTTACGTGATCAGCTCCTCCATTAGGAATAACCTGCCTTTCTGCTATAGTACGGCATTATGCGGTTATTGTACCGAGAAAAAGGCACTTGTCAAAGAAATTTTCCCAGACAAGTGCCTTTTTATGTTATTTTCATACTGTTTTTATGATCTGATTATGATTTATTTACAGAAAAATAGTCAATGATATTCGCAATCCGCTTAGCTACTTGCTCATATAAAAGCAGCACTACGTGCTCTTGCACTTTTATAAAATAGATCAATTTATATTGAATGTATGGAATGTAAGCAACTAAGCAACGACTGCCGCCTCACAGCTAGCATTTTTTGAATAATTTTGATTATTTATTTCTGCCACAGCAGTACTTATACTTCTTGCCGCTTCCACAAGGACACGGATCGTTACGGCCGATCTTCTTATCCTTTACAATAGTAGTGGAAGACTTCTGCTCCTTGTAGAGCTCCTTGCGACGCTCAGGGGTAAGAAGAGCATCCCACTGAGGAAGAGTATAAAGCCACTCAGCCTTTGCACCAACCATGTTGTAATACAGCTTTTCTTTGTCATAGTCTAAGGAAAGCTCGGTTGTATCATCCATTGTTTCAATCGGGTTTGGCTGCTTTAAGCTGTCATTGATGCCGTCAAGAATACCAACCATGATCATCTTGTCGATGCCGTACTTTTCAGCCAGCTGCGGGATGGTTCCGGTTACAACTTCGTTATCAGCCAGAAGAGACTCATAAAATCCCTTCTCAATTACAAAATAATGATTCCAGAACTGATTGTACTGTTCCTGAGTCATGTTCTCGCTGTAGGCACTGCCTCTCCACTGCTCAAGTAATGTCATAATAATCCTCCAATTTTATACGGTATTGCACAGGTCGCCTTAAGGGCGCACACAACAAGTATAGCAGAAATCATAGATTTTGCAAGGGGTTTGTTTGACAGCTACTCGGTGGATTAAAAAAGGCGTCTCAACAATTGTTTTGTCGAGGCGCCTTTTTTATTCTAGTTACAATTGTTTTAAAGATTGCAGCGCGTGAGCTGCAAGAATCAGTATAAAGTGCTCTTTGTAGTAGCTCTCTGTACCAGCATTACTGTGAACGCTCTCTGCATATTCTGACAGAATATTGCATATCTTATTGAAGGTTTGAGGAGAGTGGCTTCCCTTGTGCAGAACAAGGTAATAACGATTATGCTGTGGATCTTTATAAAGAGAGTTGTCGGCGTCGTAAGCATCCTGCAATGCACGTGATGCGCGGCAGATTTCATCAATGGAGGAAAAAACGTAGATGCGGAAAAAGTCAGGTTCGTTTGAGCAGGCAGAATCGCTAGACTCTTCATCATCGATGTGATTTTCGCACAGGCGGTTAAACTCCTCAATAATCTCATCGGCCTTGGTATCACTGAAGGCAGCCTCTACATCGGTAAAATCACCGGAAAAATCTTCATCGTCAATTGAAGGTGAAAAACGAGAAAAACGGGTATCAATCTCGTCTGGATCCTCAACTTTTGTGATGAGAAGGACAAGATTATCACCAGACATCGGAACAGCTTCAATCATTAGCGGAATGTTTTCTGCATGGAAATTAAATTCTTTGGAAGCCTGAGAAAGCATTTCCTGAAACAAAGAGCGAGCCTTGTCAGAACCGTAGGCGAGTTCTCCAATATTTATATGATGGTTTTGCAGATCGGTTTGCGTCAGTGTGCAGCGAATCTGTTTGTCACTTATTTTTTCAATGCGCATTTACTCACATCCTTTCTAATTAAAAATAAAAGATGTCTTGCGGGAAAATCCTGTGAATAGAACAACATAGAACTATTTAGAACTACTCTGTAATTCTATAAATGGGATCGCAAAGACTGGGGAATATGATAAAATAGCAGGCAGCTTGCTGCGAAAAACAGACTTACCTACTGGTAGTATATAGTATAACCGCAAAAAGATTCTACGTAAAGAGGAAAGTTGTAAAAATCAAGTTCATCTATGGAATGCCGCTTTTATATGAGTAAGTAGCGAAGCGGATTGCGAATATCATTGATAAATAGCATAATGTAAGAAATCCTAACGGTGGCGATAAAATCCGGTTAACTTTGCAGTGTGGGGGCGTTCAAGAGATTACTGAATCGCTAAATCACACATTTTGTTGCAATTTTTAAGGAATACTTACAATATGTATTTTTTTCTTAAAAAAGCATGAACAGCATTGATTTATTGTAAATTTTAGTATAAGGTAAAAGTAGCGGCAGAGTTGAAAACCTGCTGTTTGCTGAAAAATGGAACGCATGGGCTGGCGGAGTAACACATCCTTTGAGAAGGAAGCAATTACGCATCAGACTCGGCGCAGCACAGGTGAACACGGTATATGAATTACATCACACAGGTTCGCATTTGAGCCACGCACATCGGAAAAGCTGGATGAGAGAGACAGTTTTCTGGCGTGTTTTCCACCTTCAGCAGACAAAAGAGAACGTAAGCCATGTAAAATTACAAAAGAAAAAAGAAAGGCAGATAGGAAATAAAAAGCAGGCAACTGCTGTACCGAGACTCTTATCTGCCTTTACCACAAACAGAAAAGGAAAAGCTTATGGGTGATGAGAAAAATTCTGAAAAGGATTTTGAAAAGAAAACACAGACAAATAAAAATAAAAAAATGGTACCGAAAGGAAAAACACCAAAACTGAAAAAAAAGAAGAGAAAAGGAACAGCAGTCTTTTTGCTTTTGTTTTTAATTGTAGTGGCATTTATTGGCGCAGGCATATATCTTTTGACTCCGTCAAAAAGTCGGGTGAGTCATAATCAATACTTTGGCTTGGAGGATGACAACCAATACGGATTGATTGTGAATTCTGAGATTATTGATATTACGGATGGTGCGCCGTTTGAGGAGAATGGTGTATGGTATCTTCCATTTTCTACACTGTACTATCAGATTTGTAATGCTTTTTATTATGATGGATTGGCACTTTTGTATACAGGCCCGCTGCAGACCTATTCGGCAACACCGGGAGAAAGCTACTACACTGATTCTGATGGAATCAAGTATACACTTTCCTATCAGCCATGTTATTTTAAAGATGGAGGATTGTGTATCGCACTGGATTATTTGCAATTAATGGATTATTCATACTACACGATTGACGATACGATGAAGTCTATCTGGGTATTCAATGACTGGAGTGAGCAATCGCATACATCTATACTTAAGGACACTGAGGTGCGCACACAGGCAGGCATCAAGAATAACATTGTGGTGTCACTTGCCGCAGGGGAATCAGTTACTGTTTTAGAACAAGGCACATCCTGGAGTCAGGTGCAGACACAGACTGGTCTGACAGGATATGTACAGAATAAGATGCTTGGCGAGATTACAGAGGAGGCAAGAACAGTACCGGACGGAAGACCGTTGCCAGAGTATACTAATATTACGATGGATGGCATGGTAGTGATGGGATGGCATCAGGTGTTCAGTGAATCTGGTTATAGTCAGCTCGATGACATCATTTCTACTGCTAAGGGCATGAATGTAATCTGTCCAACCTGGTTTACGATCAAGGATAATGATGGAAATATTCAGAACCTTGGTGAGAAAAAATATGTGACAAAGGCACATAAGGCAGGACTTCAGGTATGGGTCATGCTCGATGATATTAACATATCAACAGATGGCTTGCAGGTGTTTGGTACCACATCTCACAGAAAGACATTGATTACAGCAGTGATTGATGCGGTCAAGGATCTTGGCGCGGATGGAATTAATCTTGATGTAGAGACGATTAAATCAGATGTTGGTCCATCTTACATCCAGTTTATCCGCGAGCTTTCTGCAGCCTGCCGTAAGGAAAATCTTGTCCTTTCCGTTGACAACTATTCACCGATGCCGCATACTGCATTTTATGATAGAGCTCAGCAGGGACAGGTAGTCGATTATGTGGTTGTTATGGCATATGATGAGCATTATGCAAAGGGACAGGAGGCAGGAAGCACGTCATCTCTTACATTTGTAAAGCAGTCTGCAGAACGCACGATAGCCGAGGTACCAAAGGAAAAGGTGATTATCGGACTTCCATTTTATAGCAGACTCTGGTGTGAGACATCGGCGGACAGCGAGTCAGACAAGACGGATGATTCACAGGTATTTGTCGATAATAGCGATGGTTCGCTTGATTCAAAGAATAGCAAATATCTGTTAAGCAGCAAAGGTGTCAGCATGGAAGGTGAGGACAACATCATCCGCGAGCATGATTTAAGCTTGACGTGGCTTGAAGATGTGGGTCAGTTCTATACTGAGTATGAGGAAAATGGTTCATGGTATCGACTTTGGATTGAAGATGAAAATTCTATGGATTTAAAGATGCAGGCAGCTTGTTCCTATGAGCCGGGCGGTGTCGCATTCTTTAAGCTGAATATGGAAAATCAGGAAACATGGAACATTATCCGAAAATATACAGAGCAATAAATATATAGAATAATAAATATGCAGAGCAACAGACATACAGAGCAATAAATATGCTTTTGAATTAGAACATAACATTGACTTGCCAGAGGTTGTACCTTGCGAAAGAAATGAGAGTGTGATAAGATAAACTCGAACAAAATCAATTTTATTGTAAATACAGAAGGACCTCACAAGACAATGGAAACAAAAATTATTCAGATAACAAAAGAAAACATAGAGGCAACCACAAAGGAGGCTGCAAAAGTATGGGCTGACGGCGGCTTGGTTGCATTCCCAACAGAGACCGTGTATGGTCTTGGTGGAAATGGCTTGAATAAAGAAGCGTCAAAGAAAATTTATGCTGCAAAAGGTCGTCCGTCCGATAACCCGCTGATTTTGCATATTGCAGAGATGAATCAGTTCTATCCGCTTGTAAAGACTGGTAACGCAAAGATCATAGCACGCGCCGAGGCACTTGCCGATGCCTTTTGGCCGGGACCACTGACTATGATTTTGCCAAAGGCTGACGATATTCCGTACGAGACAACAGGCGGACTTGATACTGTTGCAATCCGTATGCCATCCCATCCGGCAGCACAAGCACTTTTGCAGGCATGCAGACTGCCAATTGCAGCGCCAAGTGCCAATCTGTCTGGCCGTCCGAGTCCAACAAGTGCCAGTCATGTAATTGAAGATATGGATGGACGAATTGAGATGATCATTGACGGTGGTGATGTCGGAATAGGTGTAGAATCTACAATCATTGATTTGACAGGCGACGTTCCGATGTTGCTTCGCCCGGGATTTGTCACACCGGAAATGCTCCAGCAGGTGCTCGGCACAATAGAGACCGATGCGGCTGTATATCATCAAGTTGGAAAAGATGTGCATCCAAAGGCACCGGGTATGAAGTATCGCCACTATGCACCGAAGGCGTCCATGGTATTGGTGGAAGGTGCGCAGGATCAGGTGATTGATTATATCAATGAGGAAACGAAAAAGAAAAGAGAGCAGGGCATGCGTATCGGTGTTATGGCAACGAATGAGTCAAAGGATCAATATCAGGCAGATGTAGTTCTTTCTGTTGGAAGTCGTTCCGCTATGGATAGCGTAGCCCATAATCTGTTTCGTGCGCTTCGTGAGTTTGACGAAGAAAATGTAGATTTTATTTATTCAGAAAGCTTCGATGCAAGCGGCTGTGGCTTTGCGGTCATGAATCGTCTGCTTAAAGCAGCGGGACATCAGGTTGTAAGGCTGTAAGATATTAAGCTAGAGAGAACTGCAACAAAAGATAACCAGTAAACGAGAACAAAATAATAACAGAATAATAATAGTAGAATGCTAGCGGAATAGTAATAGCATTTGAGGAGGATGAGTCAGTCGATTGGCTCATCCTCTTTGCATATGTATAAAACACACAATCCCTCAAAAATAAAATTGATAGAATATTCTGACAATATAGGTACATAAAACAAGGCAAAAAATAATTTGAAAAAATATGAAAAGATGCTTGACAAAGCAAAGGGCACGTGCTATATTAAAGACACAAACAAAGAAAAGACGAAACAAGCAAGAAAAAGAAAGGTTCTTACTAAAAAAAATCTAAAAAAGGAGGTACAGTCCAATGGGACAGTGAGTTAAACCAAACCCAGTAAAAGCTGGAAGGCAAAATTTATCGAAATGAGGTACGGACCGATGGGACAGTAAAGTGAGATCATAAAAGATTAAAAAATAGAGCTGAAAAGCAAAATGATCGGAAAGAGGTACAGTCCAATGGATGAAATAGTTTAGTGGCGGGCATCAGGAAAATAAAAAGATGCCCGCTTTTTAGTGTGTAAAATAAAAGATGAGCATGAGATTTTATGCATATTGGTATATGGAATGGAGAATGGATACAGGTCAAAGAAAATTCATTTTTTCTCTGACCTGTGTCCATTGTTTTTGCAGATAATTTATGTTATACTTTTCACAAAATGATTGAAAAATCTTTTGATGAAATAAATGCAAAAATAAAAATGCAGGGAAACAAATGCAAAAACAAAAATGCAAGAATAGAAATACAGAAAAGGATATAGAGAAACTATGAACTATATTTTAGGAAAGTCAGACTGGAAAACAATGCAGCGAGGAGAAGAACACAGCTTCCTGCTTGTAAATGGCTTAGGCGGTTATTGCAGTCAGACAGTAATTGGCTCGAATGCGCGTCACGATCACAATCTGCTAACTGCAGCGCTCGTGGCACCGACAAAGCGCTTTGCTATGGTGCGCCGCATGGAAGAGATCCTTCATGTGGGCGCAAATGCATACCGTCTTGATTCGCAAAGCTACGTTACATCGGCGGATGATGCGCTTGGTTTTCAATATCTGGACAGTTTTCTTTATGACGGATTGCCATGCTGGGAATATATGGCAGAGGGTGTGCGTGTCACAAAGCGTCTGACACTGGTGTATGGCACAAACAGCCTTGCAATACAGTATAAGATTTTGGCGGATGAGGGCGTGGATGCATGGCTAGAGGTAATTCCAGTATATGGATTCCACTCCAAAAATGATCGTCCTCTCGTCTATGATACGATTACTTGTGAGAAAAAAGATGACATATTGAAGATGACATCAAAGGAAGCTGCTTTATATCTGGACACGAACGGATGTATCGAGCAGATACAGGAAACTAACGTTTGTTGGTATCGGTTTGATCAGGATGGACCGGATGGACGTGATGGATGGGGCGGCGGGTTAAAGCTGCACCGCATTGTGTCTGCACATACAGCGGGTGATAAGACGGACAGCTGTGCATTAAAGGGCTGCACGACACTTGATCTTATTTATGGTATGGATGAATGTTGGATGATGCATATGGCATCGGTTGATGAAAAAATGGTAAACAATCGTGCTGATGTATTTGAACTTTTATGGAATCAGGAGAAAAAACGTCAGAATATCATAATGAAAAAAAGCGGTCGTATCAGCGAGGTTGCATGTCAGTTGGCGGTTAGCGCGCAAGCACATTTGACAAGACGTGATTCTACTGATGGTATGAGCATTATGGCAGGTTTTCCGTTCTTTGGTGATTGGGGACGTGACACGATGATTGCATTTTACGGCTGTACATTGGCGATAGGTGAGATGGAAGCGGCAAAGAGCATCTTAAAGACATTTATGCGCTATTGCCGTAAGGGTATTATGCCAAATCTTTTCCCGGAAGGTAAGGATGAGGTATTATATAATACCGTTGACGCATCGCTTCTATTTATAAATGCATTGTGGGATTATTTGCAGCATGTGACCGATAAAGAGTGTGATGATGTGTTTGAGGCAGAGGCAATCAAGACAGCCGAATCCATTATCAGCTGGTACGCGAATGGAACCGATTATAACATTCACATGGAAGAGGATGGACTTCTTGCAGCTGGAAATGGTCTGTGGCAGTTAACCTGGATGGATGTGCGCTATGGTGACATTTTGCCGACACCGCGTCATGGAAAGCCAGTTGAGATCAATGCATATTGGTACAATGCAGTGTGCATTTTGCGGGAGCTTTTCAAAAAACATGGAGAGAGCGAAAAGGCAGCACGTCTTGATACACTGTCTGCGAAGATCAAAACAAATTTTCTTGCAAAATTTACAAAGCCGGATGGCACACTCTACGATGTGATTCCCGAAAAGGGAAAACCAGATGCTGCGTCCAGACAGGTTCGTTGCAATGAAATCTTTGCACTTACAATGCCATTTACAATGATTGAAAAAAATCAGGCAAAGGCAATTCTTGCACAGGTAAGAAGGGAGCTTTACACGCCGGTAGGATTAAGAAGTCTTTCCATGTATGATCCGCAGTTTCATCCGCATTACGGCGGCTCTCAGTTCAAGCGTGATATGGCATACCATCAGGGAACTGTGTGGGCATATCCGCTTGGCGCGTATTACAGGGCATGTGTGCGTTTTGCAAATGATCAAAAGACAGAGGCGGAATTCGTTTTGCACCAGTTAGATCAGTTAAAGGCAGCGCTTTTTGAAGGATGTCTTGGGCAGATTGCAGAGATTTATGATGGTGAGTGTCCGGGTGAGTCAAGAGGTTGCTTTGCGCAGGCGTGGAGTGTGGCAGAACTTCTTCGTGCCTACGAGGATGCGGAAAATGCGTCCGGGAGGAATGCATGACAATACAAGAAAAAGTACAAGAAATCATGCCAAAAAACATACAAGAAATCATACAAGACAAGCTTGCTGAACCGAAGTTAACAGAAAAACAAAAGTTAACAGAAGAACCGAAGTTAACAAAAGAAGCAAATTTAAAAGAGCAGGGATCAAAAAAACATGAGATGACCGCACAAGAGCTTGCACTTGAGACAATCGCCCGTTTAAAAAATGAATATCCTGATGCTGGGTGTACCTTAGAGTATGAGGATGCATGGAAGCTTTTAATCAGCGTGCGCCTTGCGGCACAGTGTACTGATGCGAGAGTCAATCAGGTCGTGCCGGGGTTGTATGCGAAGTTTCCTACTATCAGCGCAATTGCGGATGCAAGTGAGTCTGAGATTGAGGAGATTGTGCGTCCGTGCGGATTGGGAAAGAGTAAGGCAAGAGACATAAAAGCCTGTATGACAATGCTTCGCAATGTGTACGACTGTAAGGTACCGGACGATTTTAATGAGTTATTAAAATTACCTGGTGTTGGCAGAAAAAGTGCGAATCTGATTATGGGTGATGTGTTTGGAAAGCCTGCAATGGTAACTGATACTCATTGCATTCGTCTCTGCAACCGTATCGGCTTGGTGCATAACGTCAAAGAACCGAAAAAGGTGGAGATGGAGTTGTGGAAGATTGTGCCGCCAAAGGAGGGCAGTGATCTATGCCATCGCTTTGTCATGCATGGACGTGAGGTCTGTACCGCAAGGACAATACCATATTGTTATTGTTGCTGTTTGAATGACATTTGCGAGAAAAATGGTGTCAAGATGGAAAGCAACAAATAAGCAGAAAAACAAAGTAAGAAAGTAATAACAAAACCATACAAAAATAAAAAAGGAGATACAAAAGTCATGAAATTAACAGTATCAAAGAAAAAAACAACACCGATATCAAAGGATTTGGTCGGTGTATTTTTTGAGGATATCAACTACGGCGCCGATGGTGGCATCTATGCAGAGCTGATTGAGAACCGAAACTTTGAATTTGTAGACTGCTACGGCGATAAGGGTGATTATTATACCATTTTCGACGGTGGTTATGGCTGGAAGGCATACCCGTCAGAGGACAGCGCTCGCCTTCAGGTCGTTTGCGGAAGTCCGGTTTCTGATGAGAATCCGCATTATCTTCGTTTTACTGCAAATGAGGCAGGAGCCGGCTTTTCAAACCAGGCTTACAGCGGTATTACTTTAAAGAAGGGTGCAGCGTACAATGTTTCCTTCTATGCAAGAGCAGTTAGCTTTTTAGGCGAGATCAGTATAAAAGTTGTAAAGGATGGTGTGACCTATGCAGAGGGCAGTGTGCAGATGGCAGAGGAAGAGAAAATGCACTATTGGCATAAGTATACATTGACTGTAACTGCATCCGAAGATGTAAATGGTGCACTGTTTGTGCTGGCACTTGCAGAGGCGGGAACTGCAGAGTTTGATTTTATTTCCATGATTCCGGCAGATGCTGTAGCAGGCGTATTCCGTAAGGATACCTTTGAATTACTGAAGTCTTTAAAACCAGCATTTATGCGTTTCCCAGGCGGCTGTATCGTAGAAGGAAATACAATGTCCAACCGTTATCGTTTTAAGGATACCTTAAAGCCAATCGAGGACAGAAAGTGCAACTGGAATCGCTGGGCTGTTCATAATAATCGCAAGGAGAATGGCTTCCATAGTGTATTCTCTCATTATAATCAGACACTTGGAATCGGCTACTACGAGTTTTTCTTATTGTGCGATCTGATTGGTGCAAAGCCTCTGCCGGTTATGAATGTTGGAATGGCATGCCAGTATCAGTCCTATGAGTACATGGAGATTGGAAGTCCTGAGTTTGAACAGATGGTTCAGGATACACTTGATTTGATTGAATTTGCAAATGGCGACGAGAACAGTGAGTGGGGACGTGTTCGTGCAAGTCTGGGTCACAAGGCACCGTTTGGTCTGGAATATCTGGGAATTGGAAATGAGCAGTGGCAGATGGACAACACAGATTTCTTTGCCCGCTACAAGATTTTCGAGCAGCGCATCCATGCTGTTTATCCAGAGATCAAGCTGATTGGTTCTGCAGGACCGGATGTCACTTCACAGCATTATACCGATGCGTGGGAGTTTTATCGCAAGGAAAAGGCAAGTAATCCAAACTTTGTTTATGCAATTGATGAGCATTATTATATGCCGCCGCAGTGGTTCTTAGATCATAATGATTTCTATGACAAATATCCGAGAGACATCAAAGTATTTGCCGGTGAATATGCCGCGCATGACCCAGAGATCAATGTGGCACATGTAAGCAAGAATAATTGGAAAGCTGGTATCAGTGAGGCAGCATTTTTGACTGGGATCGAGAGAAATGCTGATGTTGTTGCACTGTCTTCTTACGCACCGCTGTTTGCAAGAGTCAATTACACACAGTGGGCACCTGATCTGATTTGGATGGATGAGAATACCAGCTGGGGAACACCGAGTTATTATGTACAGAAGCTGTTTGCTGCATTCCACGCAAAGGATACGCTTGATTTGGGTGCTCAGATTGAGGAACTTCGTGCACAGGGAATTTATTGCAGCGCAGGAGAGGCAGAGGACGGTACGACTATTGTAAAGCTGGTCAACACAACTGATAATGCGGTGTTCATTTCTCTAGAGAATGAGGAAGGAAATGCGCTGATACCAGTTCGCGAGACCGTTATGTGTGCAGCATTAACTGATTATAACTGTGCAGAGCATCCAGAGACAGTTGTACCAAAGGAAACAGCTGTAAACGGCAGTGAAATTGCACTTGTACCACAGAGCTTCGTGATTGTTGAAATTAAGTGATTACAGTCGAAATTAAATAATATTTTATAAAAAAAGACTTTCTTTTTGGTGAAAAATAGGCTACAATACAGATAAATGCGCAAGGGAATATGTAGAAGGCAATCTGTATTCCTATAAACAATAAGCAACAATCTACGAGCTGTTAATGACAGCAGACAGGAGAGTACGATCATGAAATTTTTAGATGCAGAATTTGTTCAGGGATTCATCCGTATGGCAAACGACGGATGGGAGCAGGGATGGCATGAGAGAAACGGTGGAAACCTTTCTTATCGTGTAAAGCCGGAGGAAGTAGAGTCTGTTAGAGAGAATTTTGAGGCAAAGGAGTGGAAGCCGATTGGTACAAGTGTTCCTAATCTGGCAGGCGAGTATTTCCTGGTAACAGGAAGCGGCAAGTACTTCCGCAACGTGATCATTAAGCCGGAAGACTCCATGTGCATGATCGAGGTAGACGATAAGGGTGAGAATTACCGTATCGTATGGGGATTAGTAAATGGCGGAAGACCGACCAGTGAGCTGCCGTCCCATTTGATGAACCATGAGGTAAAGAAGCTTGCAACAGATGGCAAGTATCGTGTTATTTACCATGCACATACCACTAATGTGATTGCTTTGACTTTTGTTCTTCCATTAGAGGACAAGGTGTTCACAAGAGAGCTGTGGGAGATGGCTACTGAGTGTCCAGTTGTATTCCCAGCAGGTGTAGGAGTTGTTCCGTGGATGGTTCCAGGTGGAAGAGACATCGCGGTTGCTACCAGTGAGTTAATGAAGAAGTATGATGTAGCAATCTGGGCTCATCATGGAATGTTCGCAGCAGGTGAGGATTTTGATTTGACATTCGGTCTGATGCATACCGTAGAGAAGTCTGCAGAGATTCTTGTTAAGATGTTGTCAATGCAGCCAAACAAGCTTCAGACTATCACTCCACAGAACTTCCGCGATCTGGCAAAAGATTTCAAAGTAAATCTTCCAGAGGAATTCCTTTACGAGAAGTAAAGAACGATTGCTAAAAGAAATATAATAGCAGTGGCTGGCAGAGAGAAATCGTCATCTTATATTGACAAAAGACAGATCACGGTCGGGCTGTTTTCGATATGTTATACTCTGTGAAAATACCGACTGTGAGCTGAAACAATATTATTATATCAAAGGAGAGAAAGACAATGGCTAACAGATTTGTGTTAAATGAGACATCTTATCATGGCGCAGGTGCAATCAAGGAGATTGCTACCGAGGCAAAGGGAAGAGGATTCAAGAAGGCATTCGTATGCTCCGATCCGGATCTGATTAAGTTCGGTGTTACTAAGAAGGTAACAGACGTACTGGATGAGGCTGGTCTGGATTATGAGATCTACTCCAATATTAAACCAAACCCAACAATCGAGAATGTACAGACTGGTGTTGCTGCATTCAAGAAGTCTGGTGCTGATTATCTGATTGCAATCGGTGGTGGTTCTTCTATGGATACCGCAAAGGGTATCGGTATCGTTATCGCAAACCCGGAATTCGAGGATATCAGAAGTCTTGAGGGTGTTGCTCCGACAAAGAATAAGTCCGTTCCGATCTTTGCTGTTCCGACAACTGCCGGTACCGCAGCCGAGGTTACTATTAACTACGTTATCACTGATGTTGAGAAGAACCGTAAGATGGTATGTGTAGACCCGAAGGATATTCCTGTTGTTGCATTTGTTGATCCGGAGATGATGTCTACTATGCCAAAGGGTCTGACCGCTGCAACCGGTATGGATGCTCTGACCCATGCAATTGAGGGTTATATCACTGCAGCAGCTTGGGAGCTGTCTGATATGTTCCACTTAAAGGCAATCGAAATTATTTCCAGAAGCCTTCGTAACGCAGTAGCAAACACTCCAGAGGGAAGAGCAGACATGGCTCTCGGACAGTATGTTGCAGGTATGGGATTCTCCAACGTAGGTCTTGGAATCGTTCACTCCATGGCACATCCTTTAGGAGCTCTGTATGATACACCGCATGGTGTTGCAAACGCAATCATCCTTCCAACCGTTATGGAGTACAATGCTCCGGCTACAGGTGAGAAGTATCGCGAGATCGCAAGAGCAATGGGCGTTAAGGGTGTTGATGAGATGACTCAGGAAGAGTATCGCAAGGCAGCAGTAGATGCAGTTCGTAAGC
This sequence comes from Anaerovoracaceae bacterium, assembly GCA_963604075.1. Taxonomy (GTDB): domain Bacteria; phylum Bacillota; class Clostridia; order Lachnospirales; family Lachnospiraceae; genus Anthropogastromicrobium. The sequence goes on from CAVCPW010000217.1 coordinate 24,405, forward strand.
TGTCTCAGGACGTTGGTATTCCGGCTGACTTAAAGGCTATCGTTAAGGAAGAGGATATTCCATTCTTAGCTCAGTCCGCATATGATGACGCTTGCAGACCAGGTAACCCGAGAGAGACCAGCGTTGAGGAGATTGCAGAGCTGTACAAGTCTCTGATCTGATTTTAAAGTTTACGCATCCGATTAGCTTTAGATCAACTTAACCAAATAACGAAGCGGATTGCGAATATTCGTTTGACATTTAAACAAGGATTGACAGAGATGATTGGACGAATGAGTTGGCGTTCTATGAATGTCAATTAGAAAGAAAAGAAAAAAGACAGTAATGGGCAGTAATTTGTGATCCACACTGTCACATGTGGAAAGCTGTCGGCGTTTGCTGACAGCTTTCTTTGCGGAAATGAACAGCGCAGGCAGTGCGCAGAAACGAGGAGTACGATGGATATAAGAGAACTCAGAACTGAGCATCGCGAATTTACAGGAGAGATCCGTGACCGCGTGCTTCGAAATGCTATTCTTAATTCCAATGTGATGGAAATCATTCAGGATAATAAGCGTCCATTTGATGAGCTGATGTCAAAATATCGCTGTGCACTAATGGAGATGGAAACCAAATTTAAGGTGCTGAATGAACAGTTTTCGCTTCAATATGATCGCAATCCGATTGAGTCTATCAAAACAAGATTAAAATCTACAGAGAGCATCAGCCGTAAACTGGCCCAGAAAGGAAAATCCTTCAGTGCAAAATCAATGGAAGAGAATCTGGACGATATAGCGGGCGTGAGAGTCATTTGCTCATTTCAGGCCGATATCTATACATTGGCAAAATGTCTTCTCGACCAGGACGACGTTGAGCTTTTAGAGATAAAGGATTACATTAAAGAACCGAAGCCGAGCGGTTATAGAAGTCTTCACCTGATTGTGCGTGTTCCGATTTTTTTACAGAATGAAAAATGTATGATGAAGGTTGAGGTACAGCTTCGTACAATAGCAATGGATTTCTGGGCGAGCCTCGAGCATAAATTGCGCTACAAAAAAGAAATTCCTGAATCAGAGAAGGATTATCTTCAAAAAGAACTGTTTGAATGTGCGCAGATGATTAATACTTTGGATCAGCGTATGGAGACAGTTAAAAATCGTCTGGTAGAAGGCGGACAGTGGGAGAAAGCATGAAAGAAAAGCTGAAGAAAAAACAGAATGGCAGCCTGGAAACGAATCAGGAAGCAGACCAGAAAAAAAGGTTTGAACAAAATCTGGAGCAGACAGCATCGAAAAAAATGCGTCTGCTCAAACTGTTTTGGTCCACTCTTTATCTCAGTACATTTACGTTTGGCGGCGGTTATATTATCGTATCATTGATGAAAAAGAAATTTGTCGATGAATTGGGCTGGATTGACGAGGAGGAGATGCTTGATCTGGTTGCAATCGCGCAGTCCTCACCAGGCGCTATTGCAGTAAATGGTGCGATTGTAGTCGGTTATAAGCTGGAAGGACTGATTGGTGTGGCAGCATCAATCGCCGGAACCATTATTCCGCCATTTGTGATCATTTCTGTGAT
>CAVCPW010000218.1:0-5290 GCA_963604075.1 Anaerovoracaceae bacterium
CTTAGTCTCTCCATTTAAATACAGATAGCCACACAGTGCCTCAAGTCCGGTCGCATGGCGATAATCGGACATCGTGGCATTTTTTGCCTTTGTGAAGGACCTCGCATTGCGACCTCTTCGATAGGCAGAAGATTCTGCATCTGTTAAAAGCGGTGCGATTGCAAAGGCTATGGCTGCCTGTGAGGATGCTCGGCACACGCCGCTTGCCTGCTTATTCAGCTTATCCACCTGTGTATTTCCGCGACTTACAAAGATTGTACGGACAACCATATCGTAAATGCCGTCTCCAATGTAAGCCAGTACAAGTGGAGAATACTCATGTGCAGGCATCTGCTTCAAGTCAAACTTCTGACGGATCTGGTCAAGCAGTTCCTGATTTTGTTCCATTTATCTGTGTTCCTCTTTCAATAAATAATGGTAATGGTTCAACGCTCCATTTTGCACAAACTTATACGCGCTTCCATGTAACGCCCTGTCTGGTATCCTCAAGAAGAATGCCCTTATCAGCCAGCTCCTTACGAATCTCATCAGCGCGAGCAAAGTTCTTTGCCTTTCTTGCCTGCTTACGCTCCTCAATCAACGCCTCGATATCAGCGTCAAGAAGTTCTTCCTTCTTTTCGATGATAATTCCAAGAATATCGCAAAGCTGCTTTAAAATGTCATAAAATGCCTTTGCAGCAGCGCCTGACATTGCTTCAGACTTATTTGTATTGACATATTTTACAAGCTCAAAGATGGCAGCAATAGCATCTGCGGTATTAAAATCATCCTCCATGGATGCTTCAAACTTGCCAACATACTTTTTTGCTTTCTCAACCATAGCACTCTCATCAGCGGTCAACTCGCCATCCTTGGATGCCTGATTCTGCAGCCACGCTGCGCATGTTAAAATACGCTCAAGACCGTTCTTTGCCGCCTCCATCAAATCGGCGCTGAAGTTTAATGGACTTCTGTAGTGTGCGCTTAACATAAAGAAACGAAGCACCTGAAGGTCATACTTCTTCTCGATGTCTCTTACTAACAGGAAGTTGCCTAATGACTTACTCATCTTCTTATTGTCAATGTTTAAGAATGCATTATGCATCCAGTAATGTGAGAACTCTTTTCCGTTGCAAGCTTCGCTCTGGGCGATCTCATTCTCATGATGCGGGAAAATCAGATCCTCACCACCGGCGTGGATATCAATCTGCTCACCCAGATACTTCTTTGACATAACAGAACACTCGATATGCCAACCCGGACGGCCATCGCTCCATGGTGATGTCCAGTATGGCTCGCCTTCCTTCTTAGGCTTCCACAATACGAAATCGAGCGGGCTCTCCTTCTCCTCTTCTCCACTGACCTTCAGATCACGGAAACCAGACTGCAAATCGTCCAGATTTTTGTGAGACAGCTTGCCATATTCCTTGAAGCTTGCAGTACGGAAATAAACAGTGCCATTCTTCTCGTAGGCGTGGCCTTTTTCAATTAATGTGCTGATCATGTCGATCATACCATCAATCTCCTGTGTTGCGAGCGGATGAGTAGTAGCCGGCTTTACATTCATACCGGCCATATCCTGCTTGCACTCCTTGATAAAGCGCTCTGAGATAACAGATGCGTCTACACCTTCCTCGTTTGCCTTCTTGATGATCTTATCATCTACATCGGTAAAGTTGGAAACATAATTTACCTCATAGCCTTTATACTCCATATAACGGCGGACTGTATCGAATACGATCATCGGACGTGCATTTCCGATGTGAATGTAGTTGTATACAGTTGGTCCGCACACATACATTTTTACCTTTCCAGGCTCAAGTGGTTTAAATTCTTCTTTTTTCTTCGTTAATGTATTGTAGATTTCCATGTTGATTCCTTTCTTCGCTTTTGATTCATTCGTGATCTCTCTACCCTATGGTAGAGTTCTCTGTACTGCTTTTTCAGCTGATCAATATCCGCAAGTACCGGATCAGGCAAATGAACCTGATCAAGATCGTTCTGCGGCAAACGTACATTGTCGCGCTTAACAACGCGCCCCGGCACACCCACAACTGTGGAATTTGGCGGAACAGGCTTCAGCACAACGCTTCCTGCACCAATCTTGCAATTATCTCCGATGGTGATAGAGCCGAGAACCTTCGCGCCTGCACTAATCATGACATTATTTCCAATGGTTGGATGGCGTTTTCCGTGTTCTTTTCCGGTACCGCCTAACGTGACACCCTGATACAGGGTAACATTGTCGCCGATCTCAGCTGTCTCGCCAATCACAACACCGTGACCATGGTCAATAAACAACCCCTTGCCAATCTTTGCCCCAGGATGGATTTCAATGCCCGTTCTTCGTGCTGTCCACTGTGATATCATACGCGCTGCAAAAAACCGCTTTTTAAGGTAAAGCTTGTGCGCAAGACGATACCATAGTACCGCCCAGAAGCAGGGGTATAAAAATACCTCGGCTGGCGAATTAATCGCCGGATCCCGCTCTCTAATCAGCCGTATTTCATCGAGTACATATTGAACGATTCTCATGCAACTCCCTTCCAGCTTCGAAAATGCTTATCCGCTTTTTGATACCTGCGACTTGCTCCACTTTATCGCAATTCTCTCAAGTCTGCAAATCAAAATCTTGTATCAAAAAAACAACGCCCCCTGGCTAAAGCCAGGAGACGAAAATTTTCCGCGGTTCCACTCCTGTGAGAGCATATAAATGCTGACACTTATGCTGCAAAAGCAGCCGGCGATAACGCAGCCAGCGTGTCGTGTTACTATTGCAATATTGCAAAATATTCACACGACCGGCTCCCGGATGCACTTCCTGTCGCTTTCAATGAAACAGGTTTTCAGCCATGACCTGCTCTCTCTAACATTTTCTGCAACAGTACTCTTTCCGTTCAACGCCTTTCCGAAGCTTTTTATTGTTTTATGATGAAGTCAGCCTGATATTGATCCTATATCCAATCTTATATCGACCTTTATTCAGTCTGCCTGTTCACTGCTTTCCAGTGTTTCATCATTTCTAGTGTTACTATATGTGATGTCTGCCGATTTGTCAACCTTTTTTGGTTTCTTTGCTTTCGGATAAATCTTGGAAAGCGTTTCATCGTCATAATTTTCATCAAGCCACTGCTGTACGACATTGCTTGCCTGAATATTATTTCCGCGCTCTTCCTGGCGGATCAGTGCCGCCGCAGACACCAAACTGTCCAACGCCATGAATACAATCAGACACCATGTCAGAATCTTTCCAATCTTCATCGGAATTTTCTCGATCCACTTTGACAGAATAGGATAAAGTCCCTTCAGCCATACGACACATGCAATTCCCCAGAAAAAGCAAAACAGCAGGTTGATTCGTCCACCGATGTTGAACATAAATGCGCTGTAGTCCCAGAAGATTTTTCCAAATACTATCTCAGTAAACACGCTACACAAATATTCATAGACACCGCCAAGCACGGTTCCCATCACAAAAATAAATGAAGTGGAACGTTTTCTATAGTTGTACAAAAGTGACGTTGCCACAACAATTGCCAGCCCCCACACAATACTAAATGGTCCCCATACAACACTGCTTCTGCTCATCCAGTAGCCCATTGTAATACGGCAGAATACTGTCTCGATCAAATCTCCTGCAAAGGCACCAATAAAGAAAAGAATCGCCAGCTTATAGAAACTGCTGCCTTCGGCAAATACGGTTGTCCTTGTCTTCTCCAGACGTTTTCCCTTGTTAATCGCCGGATATGCCTTCTCCACACGCATTAAAATGTGCTTTTCAATCCATCTGCCAAAACGTTTTTTTCTGGTATAAAGTTCTTGATCAATTCTCTGAATGGTATCATTTCGCTTTGCGCTGCCCCGGATGACATAAGTTGAACCGATCACATCAACCGCCAGCACACCAAGAAGTGCCCACATCACGATCTCCATGATCAAAGACGGCACCATATAATACAGCTTCATCAACACCGGGGTTACAAACTTTACAGACAGAACGCCAAGCACGCCCCACAACATGGAATATTGAAGGCAGATATAGCCATCCAGGTTCCATTTCTTTGAGGAGTAATCCCACCACTTCTTACGATCTATTTTTTCTAGTATCTTTCCTGTAAACCATTCAAGAAGCGTACATACGCCTACGCATCCCAGAAACAAAACCGGTATTTCATCAAACAGCTCTGGAAAACCGAGTGTTATGATGACCGCTGCAAATCCGTATACAATACATAGCGGACTGTTTAGCATACCTCTGTTCATAAATTTGCGGTATTTCAAAACGCAGAAACACGTCTCTGCAATCCATCCCAGAAATGAATATACAAAAAAGAGCCAGAGACACCCGAAAATATCGATTTCTCCCATTATTTACTTGTTATCCTTTCAAATTTAATCATGAGCGTCTCATCGCTAATTCAGGTTACGCCCCGTCAAGCGGATATTCGCAATCCGCTTCGCTACTTGCTTGATTTGGTTAAACTGCAAATTTTCACAGCTTAGCTTCTACATCCGCCACATCCGCCACATCCAATATTGCCGTCCATGTAAAATTCCGGCTTATCAATCAGGCATACCGCCTGTGATGATATACCCTCTCCTGTTCCAGTAAAACCAAGGCCTTCCTCAGTAGTAGCCTTAACATTAACCTGATCAATTTCCAGATGAAGTGCTTCTGCAATATTTTTTCTCATCTGCTCACGATAACCGGCAAGCTTCGGTCTCTGTGCAATAACTGTCGCATCAATGTTGCTGATATAATAGCAGTTCTCCCCTAAAAGCTCTCCTACTTTCTTTAACAATTCTATGCTGGATGCACCCTTATATGCCGGATCCGTGTCTGGAAAATGCTGACCGATATCGCCAAGAGCTGCTGCGCCAAGCAATGCATCCATGATTGCATGAAGCAGCACATCCGCATCCGAATGGCCCAGCAGTCCCTTTTCATACGGAATTTCCACTCCGCCTAAGATCAATTTGCGTCCTTCTACGAGACGGTGCACATCATATCCCATACCAACTCTCATATTCTATAACCTTACCTTTCCATATTTTCACTATGTTGAGCAAAATCTGCTTCTGAAAGCTAATTTTTATTCGCCAATTTTAGCTTTCATCTCCTACAGAATTACAACTGTCTCTTATCATATCATGACTTTTCTATATTTTCTACGTTCATTCTATAAAAAAAATCGAATTTTTTCTTAAAATTTGCTTGACATTTTTTGCAAAATAAGTTATACTTTCTTTCGTCAAGGGGTCTTAGCTCAGCTGGGAGAGCATCTGCCTTACAAGCAGAGGGTCATAGGTT
>CAVCPW010000219.1:0-5540 GCA_963604075.1 Anaerovoracaceae bacterium
GCACCCTGAAGACCAATCATCATAATGACCGTCACCTGATTTCCAGGCAGCAGAGCGATTTCTGTTGTCTCGGAACCCATCAGGGAAACAAGCTCGTCATTTACAATTTTGATAACCATCTGTCCCGGATTCAGGCCGTTCATAACGTCCTGTCCAACAGCTCGTTCCTCAACCGATTTTACGAAGCCTTTTACTACCTTGAAGTTGACGTCCGCCTCAAGGAGCGCAATCTTTACTTCCTTCAAAGCAGCTTTTACATCCGCCTCTGTCAGACGACCCTTGCCGCGCAGATTCTTAAATACGTTCTGAAGCTTTTCAGATAAGCTTTCAAATGCCACTTTTGCAGCTCCTTTCTGCTTTGTCTTTCATTACAGCTCTTCGAGTATTGTCTGGCAAAGCCGATCAATCTGTCGAAACAGTGACACATCTTTGCTCCTCTCATACTCCCTTGTAAGCTCTCTTAACTCGCCTACGGAGGATTTGAGTGCCACAAAGCGCTCTACCAAATGCAGTTTGTTCTCATATCCTTCGAGCAGCTTGTCACAGCGCCTCACGAGATCGTGAACTCCCTGCCTGCTGATGCCGTGCAACTCTGCCACCTCACTCAGCGACAGATCCTGAAAAATAATGCTTTCGTAGATTTCCTGCTGGTGCGGCGTAAGCAGTTCACCATAGAAATCATACAACATATTGCGTTCTACAATCTTTTCCATCAAACATCACCTTCGATACTATACACGAAAAAGCAAGAGCTGTCAAGTGTTTTTTCTTGACAGCTCTAAAGTTTTTTTCTGTGGGCAGTAAGGTGAAGTATTTGTCAGCGTCACTTTTCAGCGATGCCCACTACGCATCCTCTTATCATACGTTATTTGAACAGCTTGCTTCAATGTTCCACCTTGTAAATCGCATTCACCTCACCGCCATTTATATAACATAGTTTGTTAAGTAAAATTACTTCCTATATACGAGATTGCCAAGCATCAGATCCTTCTTCAATCCGCGGATGGTGGTTTCATTATCGATGTAAACCGGCTCGATTCCCATTGCCTCTGCCCAGTCACCCATCTGCTCTGCAGTAAGATCATAGGTAAATGCTGTATGATGAGCACCGCCTGCTAAGATCCATGCCTCTGCTCCCGTAATCAGATCTGGCTGCGGAGTCCAGAAGTTGGTTGCTACTGGCAGCTTCGGCATTGGCTTTTCTACCTTCTTGCACTCTACAGTGTTAATTAACAGGCGGAAGCGGTCTCCTAAATCTACTAAAGATGTAGCGATACCAGTTCCTTCCTTAGAAGTGAATACCAGACGAGCCGGATCTTCTCTGTCTCCCATGGACAGTGGCTGACACTTGATGCTGATCGGACCATCTGCGATGGATGGGCAAATCTCAAGCATATGAGCCTCTAAGATGCCTTCCTTGCCCGGAACTAAATTGTAGGTGTAATCCTCGAGCATAGAGGTTCCCTTTGCATCCTTCATTCCTGCGGTCATAATCTTCATTAAACGTACCATGGCAGCGACCTTCCAGTCACCCTCTGCACCGAAGCCGTATCCCTTTTCCATGAGTCTCTGAATTGCCAGACCTGGCAGCTGCTTTAATGCGCCCAGATCGCCAAAGTGAGTTACGATTGCCTGATAGTTCTTCTCATCAAGGAAACGTTCGAAGCCAAGCTCGATCTGTGCCTGCACGGCAACGTGCTTCTTAAACTCCTCCGGGTCACGTCCTTCCAGAAGAATATTGTACTTGCTATAATACTCGTCTACAAGTGCATTGGTATCAGATGCAGATACAGCTGCTACAGACTCTGCGATCTCATTTACCGGATAAGCATCAATCTCCCATCCAAACTTTAACTGTGCTTCTACCTTATCACCCTCTGTGACGGCAACATTTCTCATATTATCAGCAACACGCATAACACGGATATGACTGCTCTCTACAACGCCGACTGCTGTGCGCATCCAACTGCCAATCTTCTTCTGAAGCTTCTCATCAGACCAATGACCAACAACAACCTTGCGTTCGATACCCATACGGGTTACCATGTGGCCAAACTCTCTGTCACCATGTGCTGACTGGTTCTCGTTCATGAAATCCATGTCGATAGTGTCATACGGAATCTCCATGTTAAACTGAGTATGCAGATGCAGTAATGGCTTTCTGTACTCCTGAAGGCCAAGAATCCAGGACTTTGCTGGGGAGAAGGTATGCATCCAAACAATCACGCCTGCACACTCCTCATCGATGTTAGCTTCATTGAATGTGCGACGAATCAGCTCATTTGTGATTAAAGTCGGCTTCCACACAACCTCAAATGGAAGATTTCCAGACTCATTTAACTTCTCTACAATAATCTTGGAATGCTCTGCTACCCTCTGTAAGCACTCGTCACCGTACAAATCCTGTGATCCGGTACAAAACCAAAATTTATAATTTTTTCCTGTTTTCATTTCAAAAACCCTTCCTTTCTATAATGTTTAAATGCTCATCACATTTATTTATCGATACTGTTTTATTTTAGCTATTTTTATTTTAGCTACTTTTATTTGACCTGTTTTATTTATCTATTGCTCTACAGCTTCATATCGTGAAGCCTCACACGACTAAAGTCACAAGTATGCGGCAGCTCATCATCAAAGCTTTTGATAGGCAAAGACTGGTCGATCGGTCTCATCATACTGTACCTTTAGCAGATGTGCATGACGATTTGGATCATATAATGGATTTTTTGTCTTGATGCCATCATATGTTCTAGCATGGTAAACCATGATATCATTGCCATTCTCATCCGTTGTGAAGCTATTGTGCCCCGGTCCGTATAATCCCTTCTCCGGATCCGTTGCAAGTACTGGCATACGTTCCTTTGTCCAGGAAGCCGGATCAAGCAAATCCGCATTCTCGTCTGCACTTAACAGACCAACGCAGTAGCAGGAACCTGTTCCGCTGGCGGAAAATGTCAGCCACAACTTTCCAGCGTGCCTTAACACAGCTGGTCCTTCATTTACCCAGAACAAAATGCGCTCCCAGTCGTAATCCGGCGTCGTGATCATCTCCATAACGGTTGCTAACTTATCCGGTGCTGCCATCTTTGCAATGTAAAGATTAGATATATTGGATGCCTTCTGCGCCCACACATAATAGTAGTCCCCTTTATGCTCGAAAATGGTCGCATCCAGTGAAAAATCCGTAAAGGAAAATGGATCGTCATCACAGCCCTTCATCGGACCCAACTCGCTCCACTCGTCAGTCATCGGATCTCCATCACACACAAGCACATATGGACGAATCTTCCAGATATCCTCTGCCTCACCCGCAGCAAAATAAATGCACCACTTTCCATAGACAAAGTGAAGCTCCGGTGCCCAGATATGACAGCTCATCGGACCATGCTCGTGCTTTACCCAAATCTGCCGCTCCTTCGCATCTTTCAGACCATTTAATGTTTTACTGCTACGAAGCAAAATACGGTCATAGGCCGGATAAGATGCAGTAAAATAATAGGTACCATCAGCAGCCTTGCACACAAACGGATCGGCGCGCTGCTCAATAAACGGCTCATTGTACTCGGTGATCGGTCCATTCTTTTCAAGTAACTGCCAGTTTGTTTTCTCATCCATTTCGATTTCCTCGCTCTAACTTATTCCACAGTTACAACCAGATGAAGCACGCTGCACTTTGGAAGTGTCAACTTCAAGCCACTCTTGGTAAGCTCTGCGCCATTATACGCTTCACATTTTACCTGATTTGGAGCATCAAATGTATTATGCTCATGCATCTCACCTGTTAAGATCATTCCTTCAACTGCGATTGCCTTTCCACTGTCAAGTACAACTTCAACCGGATAATCATCAGTAACAGACTCGTTTGTCAGCGTAATATGCATCTTTCCATCCTTACCCATGGATACGGACTCAGTCATGTTTGGTACCTGATGGTCTTCCGGTCCAATCAATTGTGTCTCAAGGGTACTGTCAAGAAGCTCTCCATCCTGATGTGCCTGATACATATAGAAAACAAACCAAGTCGGTGTCTTAATCATGCGCTCGCCATCGGTAAGAATTACAGACTGAAGCACGTTTACCATCTGTGCGATATTTGCCATCTTAACACGGTCACAGTGCTTATTGAAGATATTTAAATTGATTCCGGCAACAAGTGCATCACGCATCGTATTCTGCTGATATAAGAATCCCGGATTGGTGCCTGGTTCTACATCAAACCAGCATCCCCACTCATCGACGATCATGCCAACCTTCTTCTCCGGGTCATACTTGTCCATGATTGCACCGTGACGTCTAATCAGTTCTTCCATATAATAGGTGCGTTTCATTGTCTCATACCACTCAGTCTCAGTAAACTTAGTTGCACTTCCCTTATTATCCCATCCGCCCGGATGCGTATAATAATGAAGGGACAAACCATCCATTGCACCATGTGCCTCCTTTGCCATGCGGCGGTTCGTGGTCTCAAGCACCTTCTCAGTCCACTCATAATCGTCCACATTAGCACCGCAGGCAATTTTACTAATCGGTGCTGCATTGCTATAATTTCTTATATAGGTCTGATAACGGCGATACATCATGCCATACTGTTCTGGAAGCATATTTCCACCGCAGCCCCAATTTTCATTGCCGACACCAAAGTAATCTACCTTCCACGGTTCTTCATGACCATTCTTTGCACGAAGATCCGCCATCGGAGATACCCCCTCAAATGTCATATACTCAACCCACTCAGACATTTCCTGTACGGTACCACTTCCCATATTTCCGTTGATATAGGTCTTGCATCCAAGCTGACGGCACAGTTCCATAAACTCATGCGTACCGAAGCTGTTGTCCTCAACAACACCGCCCCAATGTGTATTGATCATCTTCTTTCTGCTTTCCTTCGGACCGATACCATCCTTCCAATGATACTCATCTGCAAAGCAACCGCCCGGCCAGCGCAGTACCGGAATGTGAATTTCCTTTAATGCTTCAACCACGTCATTTCTCATTCCGTTTGTGTTCGGAATTGGAGAATTTTCTCCCACATAAAGCCCCTCATAGATACAGCGTCCCAGATGCTCTGAGAAATGTCCTTGGAGTTCTGGATTGATATGTCCTTTAATTACGTCTGGACGAATATGTAATTTTGCCATAACAAGCCTCCTTTGTCTGAATTTTGTTATCTTAATTTTACAACTTGTACCCTCGCATTGACAAGTTGTTTCTCTAAAAAATGCAAGTTTTTATTCATTGGCTGGTCAATGTTTATATCAAAGCATCCTTTCTCATAATTTTCAAAAAAATGCGGATAATGCAGCAATATCAGCTCACATTATCCGCACTTTAACCCTTTGTTTCGGTCAGTGTTTTCGTTAATTTTCCTTCTCGTTTCTCGCCTTTTTGCCTTTTGGTCCATTAACCCTTAACGGCTCCGATCATTACACCCTTCTCAAAGTACTTCTGTACGAATGGATATACACACAAAATCGGAACTGTAGATACAATGATGACTGCATACTTAACCTGATCAGCAGAAGACTGACCGTAAC
>CAVCPW010000220.1:0-16107 GCA_963604075.1 Anaerovoracaceae bacterium
GAGACAGCGGGACGATTCATCATTGAGCAGGAGAAGGCTTCCATTGGTAATTTGCAGCGTCATTTGCGAATCGGATTTAACCGTGCCGCACGCATCATGGATCAGCTCTATGCGGCGGGAGTGGTCAGCAAGGATGAAGGAACAAAACCGCGCAAGGTCTTAATGAAGGCCGAGGAGTTTGAAGAGTATCTGGCAGGCAGATAAGGATGTATTCTGGAATTGTTTTAGGATTATTCTAGAACTGTCTGCATGCTAAGGTGCCATTTCAGACAAGATCTTTTCAGATAAGATAGAAGATCAATCATAGTTTTGCTACAAAGCACAAAAAGGAGGAAATGTTATGAAAACAGACATCCAAATCGCACAGGAGGCACAGATGCTGCCGATTCGCGAGGTAACAGCAGGCTTTGGTATCACAGAGGATGACATGGAGTTATATGGAAAGTATAAGGCAAAGCTTTCCGATGAGCTGTGGAATCGTATTAAGGACAGACCGGACGGAAAGCTGGTATTGGTAACGGCAATCAACCCGACTCCGGCAGGAGAGGGCAAGACGACCATCAGCATTGGTCTGACACAGGCACTTAATAAGATCGGTAAGAAGGCAATTGTTGCACTGCGCGAGCCTTCTCTTGGACCGTGCTTTGGCGTAAAGGGTGGTGCCGCAGGCGGCGGTTATTCCCAGGTTGTTCCGATGGAGGATATGAATCTTCATTTTACAGGCGATTTTCATGCAATTACATCTGCAAACAATCTGCTGGCAGCAATGTTAGACAACCATATTCAGCAGGGAAATGCACTTCGCATTGATACCAGAAACATTGTTTGGAAGCGCTGCATCGATATGAATGACCGTGTTCTTCGCAATGTCGTTGTTGGCTTGGGTGCAAAGGCAGACGGTTTTGTGCGCGAGGATCATTTCGTTATTACCGTAGCATCTGAGATTATGGCAATTCTTTGCCTGTGCAGCAATATCCGTGATTTAAAAGAAAGACTGGGAAAGATTATTGTCGCATATAATATGGATGGAGAGCCAGTTACAGCAGCAGACTTAAAGGCAGTCGGTGCAATGGCGGCTCTGCTGAAGGATGCAATCAAGCCGAATGTAATTCAGACCTTAGAGCATACACCGGCACTGGTACATGGTGGACCGTTCGCAAACATTGCACACGGATGCAACAGTGTAAAGGCAACAAAGATGGCGTTGAAGCTGTCTGACATCACTGTGACGGAGGCAGGATTCGGCGCAGATCTGGGTGCAGAGAAATTTATGGATATTAAGTGCCGTGCAGCAGGGCTTCATCCGGATGCAGTTGTCATCGTGGCAACCGTAAAGGCATTGAAATACAACGGTGGTGTTAAGAAAGATGAGCTTGCTGCTCCGAACCTTGAGGCAGTCAAGAAAGGTATTGTAAATCTTGAGAAGCACATTGAAAATGTCCAGAAATTTGGTGTGCCGATTGTCGTTACGCTGAACTCCTTCTTAACTGATACTGAGGAGGAATATGAGTATATCCGTCAGTTCTGTGAAGAGAGAGGCTGCGAATTTGCACTGTCTAAGGTATGGGCAGACGGTGGTAACGGTGGAATTGAGCTAGCAAATAAGGTAGTTCAGACACTCGAGACAAAGCCATCTAATTATCAGCCACTCTATCCGCTTGAGATGCCGTTAAAGGACAAGATCACTACGATCGCAAAGGAAATTTATGGCGCAGACGGTGTAGTATTCCAACCGGCAGCAAACCGCGCATTAAAGAAGCTGACTGAGCTAGGCTTTGGTGAACTTCCGGTATGCATGGCAAAGAATCAGTATTCACTGTCTGATGATGCAAAGAAGTTAGGAAGACCAGAGAACTTTAAGATTACTGTTCGCGATGTCTATGTCAGTGCAGGTGCAGGATTTGTTGTTGTCCTGACAGGTGATGTTATGACAATGCCAGGACTGCCAAAGGTTCCGGCTGCATTTAACATTGATGTGGATGATGACGGCAACATTACAGGGTTATTCTAACATATTTTTATAACTTTCCGCAGGAAAAGCTTCTGCTGATCGGCGTGACCGGCACAAAGGAAAAACAACGGTCTGTGCGATGCTGCAGGAGCTTTTTTGTGACAATGAGCAGTATAAGTCAAGCAGATATTCGCAATTGAAGCGAGGAACTTACTTGACTTGGTTAAATGATTGACATAAATCACACATTCAATATGATTTCTATAGGCTAGACTTTTGGAAGCAGTCAAAAAATAGATAATAAAAAAGATAAAAATAGAGAAAGGCAAGGTTAACAAGTGATTAATATTTATATAAAAGATATCGTAAAAGCAACAAAAGGTACCCTGCTGTGCGGAGATGAGAACCAGAGAATTGATCATCTCTCCATCGATTCAAGAAGCAGCCAGGGCAATGACCTGTTCATTCCCATCATTGGCGCAAAGGTCGATGCACATCGCTTTATTGATGGTGCATTTTCTGTGGGCTGTGTGGCAACACTGACAAGCGAACACGATCATATGGATGACCCGAATCACGCATGGATTCACGTGGATGATACCGTACTTGCACTTCATGAGATTGGAAAACTTTGTCGCAGCCGTATCTATGTACCAGCGATTGGTGTAACAGGAAGCGTTGGAAAGACAACGACAAGAGAGATGATCGCTTACGCACTTTCTGCAGAAAAGAAAGTCTATAAGACACAGAAAAATTATAACAGCTCCGTCGGTCTTCCTATCACTATGTCATTAATGAGCAACGACTATGACATCGCAGTATTGGAGCTAGGAATGAATGTTCCAGAAGAACTTGGTACGATCTCCGAAATTGCCCAGCTGAAGATGGCTGTTATTACCAATGTCGGAGTTGCCCACATTGAATTTTATGGATCTCAGGAGGCAATCTGCCATGAAAAGTATACAATCTCAAAGGGCTTCAAAAAAGAAGGACTTTTGATTATAAATGGCGACGACGAATTGCTTTATAAGTTTCGCGAGTCCACCGGTTATCCGTATGTATTATATGGAACTAAGGACTATTGCGATTACCGTGCAGATGATATTCACGTTAAGGATGGTCATTATGCATTTACATTTATACATGATGATATGCGTGTACCGGTTGAATTATCTGTCATTGGCCGTCATAATGTATTGAACGCAACGGCTGCACTTGCCGTTGCCCATCTAAACGGTGTGGATGTAGCAAGTGCTGCAAAGTCACTCTACGCATTCAACGGTTTCCAGAATCGTCTTCAAATCATAGATGTGAAGAACTATAAAGTCATTGATGATACTTATAATGCAAGCCCGGCTTCCATGGTCGCAGGTGTGGATGTATTAGGTGGCTTTGAGGCTTCAGGTCGTAAGATTGCAGTGCTCAGCGAGATGCGCGAGCTTGGCGAGAATACATTAAATTATCACCGCGAGGTTGGTGAGAAGATTGCAAAAGAGCCAATTTCTGAGCTGATTGTCATCGGTGACACTGCAAAGGCTATCGCAGAAGGTGCAAAGGAAAACGGCTGCAGCTATTCGGTGTGCGAGTTTGCAGATAAGATGCAGGCAGTCGAGTACTTAAAGCAGAATTTAGCAGAGGGTGATGTTGTGTATTTAAAGGCGTCAAATGCAGTTGGTTTGAAGGAAATAACAAAATATCTGATGGAGCAGTAATCATGTATGCAGATATCGTAATAGACATTTCGCATGAAGCACTTGACCGTCCGTTTCAGTATCGCATTCCTGAAACGCTTGCAGGACAGATTCATCCCGGTATGTGGGTGCTTGTGCCATTTGGCAGAGGTAATACATCAAAGAAAGGATTTGTTTTGCATATCAGTGAGAAGCCAAAGATTGACTCAAGTCGAATTAAAGATCTGGCAGAAATTGTGTCCGATGACAATTCATCTGATCAGCTTCGCATTGCACTTGCCGTGTGGATGTATCAGGAGTATGGCGGTAATTTGATTCAGTCTCTTCGCGTTGTCATGCCAGCACGAAAAAGTGTACGTCCGAAGCAGTTAAGCTTTCTTGTGCGCACGCCTGATGAGGCGCGCTTTTTGTCATACTTGGACATTGCAAAGAAAAAGGGCTGGAAGGGACGTGTGCGCCTGATGGAAGCTCTTCTAAAAAGTGGTAGTATTTCGTCAAGCTTTGCGAGACAGCAGCTAAAGATTGCATCAGATGTAATTAAGGCACTAGAAAAAGAAAATCTGATTCAGATTGAGACAAGGCGTCTGTACCGGAGTGTACTGCCCCAGTCGCAGGAGTCGCTGTCCAAAAAAAAATTGAACGAGGAACAGCAACACATTGTTGATGAACTTATTTCATCCTATGAAAATGGCGTGCGCACACCGGCACTCCTATATGGCATCACTGGAAGCGGTAAGACAGAAGTGTATATGCATCTGATCGAGTGGATGGTGCGTCAGGGAAAGCAGGTTATTGTACTGATTCCAGAGATTTCTCTTACGTATCAGGTCATCATGAATTTTTACAGCCGATTTGGCGAGCAGGTTTCCATGATCAATTCAAGACTTTCAGATGGTGAGCGAAGCGATCAGCTTGAGAGGGCAAGAAATGGAGAGATTTCGATTATGGTGGGACCGCGCTCGGCGCTGTTCACACCGTTTTCAAATCTTGGTCTTATTATTATTGATGAGGAACAGGAGGGTGCCTACAACAGTGAGCAGATTCCGCGTTACCACACGAGAGAGACAGCAGCAAAATTAGCTGATTTGAGTAATTCGCTTCTCCTTCTCGGTTCGGCAACCCCATCGATCGAGGCCTACTCACGAGCAGAAGCGGGAGAATATCGAAAATTCACACTGACAAAGCGCGCTGTCGTAGGAAGCAGTCTGCCAGAGGTTCGGGTCGTGGACATGAGAAAGGAACTCGAGGAAGGAAATCGTTCGGTCTTTTCACGGTCGCTTCGGGAAAAGATGGAAGAGTGCCTTTTAAAGAAGCAGCAGATGATGTTATTTATTAATCGCCGCGGCTTTTCAAGGGTAGTTAGCTGTCGTTCCTGTGGTAAGCCAATCGCGTGTCCGCACTGTGATGTGGCGCTGACTGAGCATCTTGGTGGTAAGCTTGTCTGCCATTATTGCGGCTACACAAGGCCAATGCCGCAGGGCTGTCCGTCCTGTGGCTCGCCATATCTGGCAGGTTTTGGACTCGGCACACAGAAAGCGGAGATGATGATTCATGCACAATTTCCGCAGGCGCGTGTGCTTCGTATGGACATGGACACTACAGCACAAAAGGATGGACATGAGCAGATACTTGATGCATTTCGTCGAAGAGAGGCCGATATCTTGGTTGGCACACAGATGATTGTCAAAGGCCATGATTTTCCAGGCGTTACGCTCGTTGGCATTCTAGCAGCAGATATGTCGTTGTACAACTCTGATTTTAGAAGTACCGAGCGTACTTTTCAGCTTCTGACACAGGCGGCAGGACGGGCCGGGCGAGGGAGCGAACCTGGAAGTGTTATCATTCAGTCCTACGATCCGGAAAATTATAGCATTCAGACTGCGGCGGCACAGGATTATGATTCCTTTTATGCGCAGGAAATTCGCTTTCGTAAGCGCATGCAGTATCCGCCAGTCGGACAAATGTGTGAGGTTATGGCTGTTTCTTCCCAGGAAGCATTGGCTGATCAATGGATTCATAAGGCTGAGTTGTTGATAAATAAAAGATTTTGTGGTATAATTAGAATAATTGGGCCTTCTGATGCGCCAGTTGCAAGGCTCAAGGATATGTGGAGAAAGCATCTTTATATAAGAAGTAATGATCATAAGGCATATCTTGAGGCAATGGAATTGCTTCAGGAGCTCACAGAGCAGGCTGCATCACAGAAAGTATATATTTCTGTAACGGTTTGTTGAGAAGCCGTTCGGGAAAAAACAAAAAAACAGAAAGAGAAAGGAGCTTTATATGGGAATCAGAACAGTTAGAACGGAGGGCGATGAGTGCCTTCGCAAGATATGTAAACCGGTGAAAAACGTAAGTTTACGAACCAAAATTTTAATTGAGGATATGTTTGACACAATGTATGAGACAGGTGGTGTAGGCTTGGCAGCTCCGCAGGTTGGTATACTAAAGCGTATCGTTGTTATAGATACAGATGACAATCAGCATGTGCTTATCAATCCGGAAATCTTAGAGACAAGCGGTGAGCAGACCGGATACGAGGGATGCTTAAGCATCCCGGGAAAGAGCGGCATCGTCACCAGACCGAATTATGTGAAGGTAAAGGCATTAAATGAGCATGGCGAGGAGTATATCTTAGAAGGAGAAGGTCTTCTTGCGAGATGTATTTGCCACGAGTGCGATCATCTTGACGGAATTTTATACAGCGATAAGGCAGAGGGCGGACTGGTCAACAACGAAGATCTGTCAGACGATGAGGAAGAAGAGCTGTACGAGGATGCGTATGAGGAGTTTTCTGAAGAGGAAGACGGCATCCACGAATAAGACAAAAAATGCAGTCAAAATAAAAAAAGATGAAACAAGGTCAAAGGAGTGGTAGGTTTGAGAATTATTTTTATGGGAACACCGGAGTTTGCAGTGCCAGTACTCGAAAGCCTTATTGAGAGCGAGAAGCATGAGGTTGTCGCAGTTGTTACACAGCCGGACAAGCCAAAGGGTAGAGGAAATACCATGCAGTTTCCACCGGTCAAGGAATGTGCGATCGCGCATGGGATTCCGGTTTTGCAGCCAGTTAAGGTTGGTGATCCAGAGGTAGTGGAAATGCTTCGCAGTTATGCACCGGAGTTAATCGCCGTAGTCGCATTTGGACAGTTTGTTCCAAAGTCTATTCGAGAAATGCCAAAGTACGGCTGCATCAATGTACATGCCTCTCTGCTTCCAAAGTATCGTGGTGCAGGTCCGATTCAATGGGCAGTTATCAATGGTGAGAAGGAAAGCGGTGTTACAACGATGTACATGAGCCGTGAGATTGACAAGGGAGACATGCTCTTAAAGGAGACTATCACGCTTGACCCGAAGGAGACAGGTGACTCTCTGCACGATCGCCTTTGTGTATTGGGCGGTCCGCTTCTTTTAAAAACAATTGATCAGCTTGAGAACGGAACGGCAGTGCGCATTCCACAGTGCGAGGAGGAGAGTACATACGCACAGAAACTGGAAAAGTGGATGGGAAATATTGACTGGACGATGGACGCTGTGCGAATTGAACGTCTCGTTCGCGGTTTGAATTCCTGGCCAGGTACCTTTACGAAGATTCATGGAAAAACTGTAAAGATTTGGGATTGTGATGTGATTGCACAGGATGAGCTGTCAGACGAGCAAAAAGAAGTCACACCTGGCACTGTTCTGGTATCTGATAAGAAACATCTGATTGTAAAGACAGGAGACGGTGCATTGTCGCTTCGTATTCTTCAGCCAGAGGGTAAGAAGAGTATGGCAGTAGATGCCTACTTAAGAGGATATCCGATTGCACAAGGGGAAAAATTAGCAGAAGCATAAAAGCTGAAATCAAGAAGTCATAAGGCAGAAAAATAAGAAATAGAAATACTAGATGCAGAAGTACTAAAATTGGAAGTATTAGAGTTAGAAGTACTAGAACCGAAAACACTGTAGCTAGAAGCACTATAGTTGGAAACACTATAGCTAGAAGTACTAGAGTCAGAGAATTAGAGCAAAAAATGCCATAGACAAGAGATTATCACGGAGGTGAAGAATATGCCATATTATTACTGGGATCCTACTTATATACTCGTTTTAATCGGTGCGCTGCTCTCCATCGGTGCATCCGCGCTTGTAAATAGCACATTTAACCGCTATTCATCTGTGTGGGCAAGAAGTGGCCTTACAGGAGCAGAGGCAGCACAAAAGCTTTTGCACTCCCAGGGCATTTATGATGTGCAAATTCAGCATGTATCGGGCAATCTGACCGATCATTACGATCCAAGAAACAAAACTCTCAGTCTGTCAGATGCCGTGTATAACGTATCTACAGTTGCTGCAGTTGGTGTTGCCGCCCATGAGTGTGGTCATGCCATGCAGCATGCAAAGGGCTACGTGCCGCTGTCGATTCGAAGTGCCATGGTTCCAGTAGTGAACTTTGGTTCCTACCTGTCGTGGCCGCTTATCGTGATTGGTCTGTTTATTAACAGCTCAACGGGTACGCTGCTGTTAAACGCCGGACTGCTTCTGTTTAGTCTTGTTGTATTATTTCAGCTAGTGACACTTCCAGTGGAGATCAATGCTTCCAGACGAGCTGTCAAATTGCTCGATCAAGAGCATATTCTTGTCGGAGACGAAGTTGAACAGACCGCAAAGGTGTTGAAGGCAGCAGCGCTGACATATGTAGCCAGTGCAGCTGCATCTATTTTACAGCTGCTTCGTCTGCTGATTTTAACAGGAGGAAGACGCAGAGATGACTGAGACGACAAAAAGAGAAAATGAGAGAGAGATTGTTCTTGCAATCTTGCTCGAAGTATTGGAGAAAGATCAGTTTTCTCATATAGTGATTCGTCAGGCACTGGACAAATACAGCTATCTGCCAAAGAAGGATCGTTCTTTTATAGCCAGACTTTCAAGAGGTTGTGTGGAACGAAAAATCGAGCTTGACGCAATCATTGACATGACAGCATCGGTAAAAGCATCTAAGCAAAAGCCGGTCATCAGAAACATTCTTCGTATGGCGGCCTATCAGTTGAAATATATGAACGTTCCAGAGCATGCAGTTTGCAGCGAGGCCGTAAAGCTTGCCGCAAAGAAGGGCTTCTGGTCATTAAAGGGCTTTGTCAATGCGGTAGTGCGGAAGATGGCAGCACTGATTCCAACACTTGACTGGAGCAATCAGCCGTCCATTTTCTACTCTGTTCCACAGTGGTTGTATGATGAGTTAATTAACTGGTATCCAAAGGAAAAAGTGACCGCCTATTTAGAGAGCGTCGTCTCGCAGGCCGGTCATCCGATGTATGTACATTGTCACACATCGGAATGCAGCATGGAAGATATCACCAGATCCTTAGAAAATGAAGGCATTCAGGTAAAAAAAGCACCGTATGCAGAGGATTGTCTGGAATTGATTGATGCAGGTGATATTCGTCGTACACAGGTCTTTCAGAAAGGTTTGATTCAGATTCAGGACATCAGCTCCGCACTTGCCGCGCAATGTGTGGCACCGACAGCGGGTAGCTTTTGCATTGACATGTGCGCAGCGCCAGGTGGAAAGAGCATTCATCTTGCTAAAGCGCAGGGCGGCATGACAAAGGTGTTGAGCCGTGATATTTCATGGGACAAGTTAGATTTGATTGAGGAAAATCGGGCGCGTTGCCATGCCAATAACGTGCAAATCGAGCAGTGGGATGCCTGTGTGGTTGACGAATTAAGAAAAGAAACAGCAGACTTTGTGCTGGCAGATGTGCCATGCTCTGGTCTTGGTATTGTATCAAGAAAGCCGGATATCAAGTATCAGCTGACAAAAGAGCGCTTAGAACAGCTAGTAGCTTTGCAGCGAACCATTCTCTTGAATGCAGCGCAGCTTGTAAAGCCGGGCGGTGTTCTTGTTTACAGTACATGTACGATCAATCCGGCGGAAAATGAGGAAAATGTTCGCTATCTGTTGTCACAAATGCCATTTGAACTTGAAAGTCTTGCTCCATTTCTCAAGGAAGAAATAGAAGGCAACAACCCGAAAAACGGTATGCTGCAGTTGCTTCCGGGTCAGAATCAGTGCGACGGATTTTTTGTCGCGCGACTTCGTAAAAAGTGATGCAGTTCACGGGTGAGATTGTTTATGTAATGCCATGAAATGGATGGCTTTCACGAGGCGATACTGTAAAGCGCGCTGTTCAAAGTATAGTAAGATAATATGTAAGATAGTGGGTGCGCTGTAAGTAAAAGAATTTAGGAGAACGAAATGAATGAAAGAAGATATTAAATCTATGACATTGCCGGAACTGACAACATGGATGACAGCACTGGGAGAAAAGGGGTTCCGGGCAAAGCAGCTGTATGGCTGGATGCATAAGAATCTAGTTTCTTCCTTTGATGAGATGACAAACCTTTCCGGCGCACTAAAAAGCAAGTTAAAGGAGCAGGCCGATTTTGTTGTGCTTGAGCCAGTCGATGTGCGAATTTCTTCAATAGATGGAACAAGAAAGTATCTGTTTCGTCTCCCAGACGGAAATGTAATCGAGAGTGTCTTGATGCGCTACCATTTTGGAAATTCAGTTTGCATTTCCACACAGGTCGGCTGCCGTATGGGTTGTCGTTTCTGTGCATCCACGCTTGACGGACTAGTTAGAAGTCTTCGTCCGAGTGAGATGCTTGAACAGATTTATCGGATTCAGAATGATATCGGGGAGCGTGTTTCAAATGTCGTGTTAATGGGTTCTGGAGAGCCATTTGACAATACTGAGAATGTATTTCGATTCTTAGATCTGATTTCCTGTGAGGAGGGATTAAATATCAGTCAGAGAAATCTGACGATTTCCACCTGCGGACTGATTCCGGGAATTGAGCAGCTGACGGCACGTCACAGTCAGGTAACACTTGCACTGTCACTTCATGCGCCAAACGATACAGTACGAAAGGAACTGATGCCGATTGCAAATAAGTATCGTATTCATGATGTATTGGCAGCCTGCAAGAAATATTTTGAAGTCACGGGACGGCGCGTCACGTTTGAGTATAGTCTTGTAGCCGGTGTCAATGACAACGAGGATGAGGCAAGACAGCTTGCCAATTTGTTAAATGGATTCCCCTGTCACGTCAATTTAATTCCGGTCAATCCGATAAAAGAACGAAATTATGTCCAGTCTGGACAGGTTCAGATAGAGAAATTTAAAAAATTGCTTGAAAAAAGTGCAATACATGTTACTATTAGAAGGGAAATGGGCCGTGATATAGACGGCGCATGCGGACAACTCCGAAAAAGCTATCTGGAACAACATACATAAAGGAGTTTTTGGAATGCAGATTAGTTGTAAAAGTGATATAGGAAGGATGCGTTCCCAGAATCAGGATTCTGTTTTTGCATCCGATAAGCCGGTGGGAAAGTTGCCGAATCTGCTGATCGTGGCCGATGGTATGGGCGGTCATAAGGCAGGTGATTTTGCATCCCGATATGCGGTGGAGAAGTTAGTGGAGTGCATAAAGGAATCCACTTATGAAAATCCGCTGCTAATTGTGAGTGATGCGATTCGTGTGGTAAATCGCCAAATCTATGAAAAGTCACAGGATTATGAAGAATATAGAGGAATGGGAACGACGCTGACGCTGGCATTTGTGGATGAGGCAAGTAAGCTTCATGTTTTTCAGGTCGGTGACAGCAGGCTGTATCTGATTTCCGATACAATCCGCCAGATCACAAAGGATCATTCTTATGTGGAAGAAATGTACCGTAAGGGATTGATTACCAGAGATTCGGAGGAATACCAAAGCAAGAAAAATATAATCACGAGAGCGCTTGGCACCCATGATTATACTGCAGCAGATATTTTTGAGGAACCTGTCGTACCGGGAGATCTGCTTTTGCTGTGCTCGGACGGTTTGACCAACATGGTTGGGGATGATGCAATCCTTGAAACCGTAAAGAGTGCAGCCTCACTGGAAGAAAAGACGAATGTTCTGATTGAACAGGCTAACGATAACGGAGGACAGGACAACATCTCTGTTATTTTGGCGGCAGTGGAGTAATACCCGAAGGGGGTTATGGAGGATAGGATGATACGAACAGGAACAATTCTGAGCAGCAGATATGAAATCCTTGAGCAGATTGGATCCGGCGGCATGGCATATGTCTACAAGGCAAGAGACCGCAAATTAAGCCGTTTGGTAGCAATTAAGATTTTAAAAGAAGAGTTCTGTAAGGATAAGAGCTTTGTCGCAAAGTTTCGTATGGAGGCACAGGCAGCGGCAGGACTGTCGCACAATAATGTAGTCGGTGTCTACGATGTAGGTGAGGAGAATAATACACACTACATTGTTATGGAACTGATCGATGGCATTACGCTGAAGGAATATATTACAAGAAAGCGAAAATTAGGTACGAAGGAGTCCATTGGAATCGCTATTCAGGTGGCACAGGGGCTCGAAGCGGCACACAAGCGTCACATTGTGCATCGCGATATCAAGCCGCAGAACATTATTATTTCAAAGGATGGCCGTATTAAGGTGGCTGATTTCGGTATTGCAAGAGCAATCACAGACGAGACGACGAACCTTTATGGAGCAGCCGGTTCTGTGCATTATATTTCACCAGAGCAGGCAAGAGGCGGATATTGTGATGAGCGAAGTGACATTTATTCACTCGGAATTACAATCTATGAGATGGTGACAGGACGTGTGCCGTTTGACGGTGATACGACAGTAGCTGTGGCAATCGCACACATCAACGAGGCAATGATTCCGCCGAGCAACATTGAGCCAAGCGTTCCAGTTGCACTTGAGCAGATCATTTTCAAGTGCACGCAGAAGCGTCCCAATC
Source organism: Anaerovoracaceae bacterium (assembly GCA_963604075.1). Classification (GTDB taxonomy): domain Bacteria; phylum Bacillota; class Clostridia; order Lachnospirales; family Lachnospiraceae; genus Anthropogastromicrobium. Next base: position 12,455 of record CAVCPW010000220.1, read on the forward strand.
AGCGCTACTCTAGCTGTGCCGATTTGATTAAAGATTTGCGTCATGCACTTGTTGCGCCAAATGAGCGTTTTGTCCATTTTGTTCAGCTTGAGGAGACGGCAAAGGGAGAGACGACTGTAATGAGTGATGAGCAGATGCGTAATATTAGAAATCGTTCTGAGCGCACAGTACGCGAGAATAATGAACATACGGAAAATGGATTAAAGAGTCAGCCAATCAAGCGGTCTCAGGCACGTGAGATTGCAGCCAGTCAACAGCGCAATCGTTCAGAATCAATCGAGTTTGAGCCTTATAATGACCGTAGTCAGGAGGAAGCGTTTTCTGAGAAAGCTTACAGAAAAGAGACTTCTAAGAGAGAGAAACAGTCTCGCAAAAAGGCAAAGCGTGATTTGGACGATGTCACTATGTTTGATAAGGTATTAGCAGGTATCGGTTCTGCACTCGGTGTAGTAATGCTTATTATGCTGGTGTACATTGTCGGATCTCTTTCCGGTGCATTCCAGCGAATACCGGCGAGTGTGTCTTCTAATAAGAGCAATACGACGACAACAAAAGAAAGCAATCAGGTGGTTTCTACCTATGAGGATGAGTCAGGTCAGGATACAGATGGCAGAGCAAAAGTTCCGAAGCTTCTTGGTATGACCATCACTGAGGCAACGAATGCATTAAAGGAAGTTGGTCTTAAGATTGTCCTTGCCAGAACATATGAGTATTCTGATGAATATACAACCGGTCTGGTATGCCGTCAGCAGTATGACGAGGGCACTGTTGTGGATGAAGGCAGCTCTATTAAGGTATACTTAAGCTTAGGTAGTGATAAATTTGAGGTTAACAGTAAGCTTTATGTCAATGGAAATGTCAGCATTCTGAAGTATTATCTGAGAAGCTTTAAGGACATTGATGTGGAATACATTGGTGAGTATAGCGAGACTTATGCAAAGGATATGGTACTTCGTATGGATCCGGATGAGGGATATCTTGAAGCAGGTGATTCACTTAAGGTATATGTAAGCCTTGGACCGGAGTATATTACTGTTCCGAATCTTTATGGAATGTCAAAGCAGCAAGCCGTTGCAAAGCTTCAAAATGAAGGTTTTACAGTTGGTACTATTAGCGAGGTCAACAGCGACAGCACCGACGCGGGTCTTGTATGCGGACAAAGTCTGGATCCGGATACTAGTCAGAAGAGTGGAACGGAAATTGATTTTTCAATCAGCCTTGGACCGAAGATGGTTGATGTTCCAAGCGTAGTCGGAAATGATGTCAATTCGTATGCAGTTCCAACGATCAGCAGTGCAAATTTGTATTATTATGTAGAATATGCAGAGAGTTCGTCTGTAGCTGCGGGTGTTGTTATCAGTCAGGTACCGGAGGGAGGCACATCTGTACCGGAGTATTCCACGGTAAAGCTGGTAGTAAGTTCTGGACCGCCGGCAGTTGGTCTTGACGCAGGTGCGTTGACGAATATGTCACAGGATCAGGCAACCTCGACACTGGCAGGTCTGGGATTAAGTGCACAGATTCAGTATCAGGCGAGTGATTATGTGGCTGTTGGCTGCGTAGTTGGATGGGCACCGACCAGTTCAGATGGTTCTCTTCATGCAGGAGACACGGTTATCGTCTACATTAGTACAGGTCCGGAGCAGACAGCGCCGAGCTCAGATGCAACACCAGATACAATACCAAGTTCAGATGCAGCACCTAGTTCGGATGCGTCACAGAATACCGATACTGGAGCTGATCAGACATCGGATACCGTTGCTGCATCGTAGGCGCAGTGAATGATGAAGAATCATCGAAATCAAGCTTAAAAAGCAAAATGCAAGCGTACGCAAATGAGTAAAGGAATCAAGTGATTAAGGAAGTATAAGATGCAGGGAAAAATCATCAAGGGAATTGCCGGTTTTTACTATGTGCAGGCAGAAAATGAATCACAATATGAGTGCAAAGCCAAAGGAATTTTCCGAAAAGACCATAGAAAACCTCTTGTGGGGGATGAAGTGCAGATTGAAGTGCTTGACGAGGAAGAAAAGAAAGGCTCCATTGTGGAGCTTCTTCCTCGAAAGAGCGAGTTGTTTCGCCCGGCGGTTGCCAATATCGATCAGGTGGTGATTGTGTTTGCCTGTCGTGAGCCGGAACCAAATTTCAATTTGCTCGATCGGTTTTTGGTGCTGATGGAAAAACGAGACGTTCCGGTAATTTTGTGCTTTACAAAGGCTGATTTGGCAACACCTGATTTTCAAAAAGAGGTGTTGGATACCTATGGACCGGCTGGCTATCCGGTTTGCTTTACGGATTGCCATAATCCGCAGGGCGAAGGCTATAAAAAGCTTGCGTCCCTTTTAGCAGGAAAGGTTACCTCATTTGCGGGACCGAGCGGTGTCGGCAAATCAACGCTTGTCAATCATTTCTGCCCCGAGGCAGGGATGGACACAGGTGCCGTCAGTGAAAAAATAAAAAGAGGAAAGCATACGACCAGACATTCAGAGATTTTTTATCTGGGACATCAGACATTTTTGTTTGATACACCGGGATTTAGTTCATTGGATATACTTTCACTGGAAAAGGAAGAACTTGAGCTTCTGTTTCCAGAGTTTGAATCATATCTTGGTCATTGCCGCTTTACCGGATGTTCGCACGTTTCAGAACCGTCATGCGGCATCAAAGAAGCGGTTGGGGAGGGGAAAATCAGTCAGAAGCGGTATGAAAGCTATACTGCTTTTTATAAGGAGTTAAATGCAGTGAGACGGTATAAGTAGCAGGCAGAATGGTATATTATGTATGGCTACAGATCGTTTCTAGCAAAAACGTTACAGTCACGCTTCATTGACAGTACGCATTACATAATCTGCTGGAAACAGCATAAAAAAGAAAGGGCAGCAATCGCATGGCAGACTTGGCAGTATCTTTATTATCGGCAGATTTTTCCTGTTTGGAGAAACAACTTCAGGAGCTGAAGGAGGCAAAGGTCAAATGGCTTCACATTGACGTGATGGATGGCAATTTTGTACCGAGCATTTCATTTGGCTTTCCTATTATTAAAACACTAAGAAAGGCATTTTCAGGTGTGTTTGATGTCCACTTGATGATACAGGAACCAATTCGTTATATCACAGAATTTGCAGAGTCAGGAAGTGACATGATCACCGTTCATTTAGAGGCTTGCAAAAATGTGGAAGTCACCTTAAAAAGGATTCGCGATTGTGGCTGCAAGGCAGGACTTGCAATCAATCCGGATACACCAGTAGAAGAAGTATATCCATATCTTCACTTGACAGATATGGTTCTTGCAATGACTGTACAGCCGGGCTTTGGAGGTCAGAAATATATTCATTCCGTGACAAAAAAAGTGGAAACACTTCGCCAGTATTTAAATGAGCATAAATTTGCCAATCCGGTGTTGATTGAAGTCGATGGTGGAATTTGTCTGGAAACAGCACCAGAGGCTGCAAATGCAGGAAGCGATATTCTAGTCAGCGGAAGCTCTGTGTTCAAGGGCGACATTAAGGAAAATGTAAATGGACTGTTGAAGGCAATGAACAGTGGGAGCGAAAAATGAAGAAATTATTGCTGGTATTGGGCGGAACGCTCGATGCACCGTTTTTAAAGGAGTGCTATGGAAAATTTGAACCGCAGCTTGTTGTTGCGGCAGA
>CAVCPW010000221.1:0-15296 GCA_963604075.1 Anaerovoracaceae bacterium
AGTAGGAATGAAACATAAAAGTTTATAACTTTTTATAAGTTTTCAGTAACGGCAGGCTGTTTTCGCCGAAGTCAGCAATGTTTTCAGCGAATATCTGCAGCTACTATATTATCATATGAAAAAAATATTGCTGACCGGCGGAGGCACTGCCGGCCATGTTACACCAAACATCGCTCTTCTGCCAGACCTTAAAGCAGAAGGCTATGACATTCACTACATAGGCTCCTATGATGGTATGGAAAAAAAGCTGATTGAGGCTCAGGGCATTCACTATGACGGCATTTCCACAGGAAAATTTCGCCGCTATTTAAGTGCAAAGAATCTCTCCGATCCATTCCGCGTAACCAAAGGATTCCGTCAAGCCAAGAAACTAATCCGCGAATATAAGCCGGATGTTGTTTTCTCTAAGGGAGGCTATGTTGCCGTTCCTGTCGTACTGGCAGCCGGCCATTACCATATCCCGGTTATCATTCATGAGTCAGATATGACACCAGGACTTGCAAATAAGATCTGTATGAGGACCGCTTCTAAGATTTGCTGCAACTTTCCGGAAACTGTTAAGCTTCTTCCAGCTGACAAGGCTGTTCTTACTGGAACACCAATCCGCCGTGAGCTGTTAAATGGTTCAAGAGCTGCGGGATTTGCTTTCACAGGATTAAGCGATGACAAACCAATCCTTTTGATGATGGGCGGCAGCACTGGTTCTCGCGCGGTCAATGCTGGCCTTAGAAGCGCTCTTCCAGAATTACTTAAGGATTTTCATGTTATCCATCTGTGCGGCAAGGGAAATCTTGACAGCAATCTGGCTCAGCCCGGTTACGTGCAGTACGAGTACATCTCCGATGAATTAAAGGATTTATTTGCCATATCCGATATTGTACTCTCACGTGCAGGTGCAAATGCCATTTGCGAACTCCTGGCGCTAAAAAAGCCAAATATTCTCGTTCCGCTGCCGGCAGAGGTCAGCCGCGGTGACCAGATTTTAAATGCAGCCTCCTTCCAGAAGCAGGGCTTCTCATATGTACTGGAAGAGAAAAAGTTAAATGCTGATACCTTAATGACAGCAGTTCATGAGGTTTACAGCAACCGAGACTCTTATAAGAAGGCAATGGAATTAAGCAAGCAAAGCAATGGTGTGGACATCGTAATCAAAATGATTAAGGAAGTGTCCCGATAATATTAAAAAGGCAGACTCCCATTTCTATGTATGGAATCTGCCTTTTCTCTTTCGTAATGACCTGCATTCGTAATTGTATGATTTTCTAATTGACCTGCCTTTACAATCATATGCCTTTCTAATTAACTGGCCTTTGTACCAATATATTGCCAACTAGTTCCTCATCTCTGCTTTTATTTTTCGATTGCTTCTCTTAACTTTGCACCCTGATTTTCAAGATCTTCCTTCTTTGTTGGCTTTGGATCCCATGAAACCATGTCCTCACCACCTGCATATCTAGGAATCACATGCATATGAAAATGCATAACGGTCTGTCCTGCTGCTTCTCCATTGTTCTGAACCAGATTAAAACCTGCACAGCCAAGTCCAGTTTTCATTGCCTTTCCAATCTTTGCTGCAACCTTAAGCACATTTGCCGCATACTCATCGCTGATTTCCGTTACATCCTTAAAATGAGCCTTTGGCAAGATTAGTGTGTGTCCCGGTGCTGCCGGTCCCAGATCCAGAATTGCACGGAACTGATCATCCTCATAAACGGTCTCAGACGGAATCTCACCTGCTGCTATCTTACAAAAAATACAATTATCATCTACCATACTTAAAACCTCTCTTCCAGCAGACTATGCTGCCTTTTTCTTTTATCCCAAGTATACTAATTTTAATGGTAAATTACAAGAGTTCGAAGCAGAAAGCCTCGCAAAAGTTACCTCTCACGAGATGCCCATTTGCACAAAGTGTCATCACTTTTTCCTTTCTGCTGCCCTGCGCCGCCTCATTTGCATGAAAATGAGAATACCGCACGCAAAACCTATCACACCACCCGCAATATGCGCACAGTTGTTGACTCCACTCTCGGCAAAGCCATGATACAAAGTAAAAAACATCATCAAAACCAACTGTCGCAGTGTAATGTTTTCAAAACGTCCCTTTGATAAAAGGACAATACATAGCAGGAGTCCGGCAATACCAAAAATTGCACCCGATGCACCAGCTGTCGAAACAAGCAACTCACCCTGGTGCACATACCACCAGACAGAGACAATATTGGCTCCAATTCCACTGATAAGGTATACGATCAAAAAACGCTTTTTCCCCAAACAACGCTCCGCTAACGAGCCAAGATACAACAGAACAATCATATTATTAAACAGGTGCTCCCATCCAAAATGAAGAAATACACTCGTTACCAGACGCCACCACTCTGGCTTTTGAATAAATGTGCCAATTTGAAGTACCATCCAGTCCATCAGCTTTGAATCCCTGCCACCGCTCGCACCAATTGCCACGATACATTGAATGATAATATTAAGAATCACCAATACCAATGTGGCATCCGGTATCCTATTAATCAAAATGCCATTTCCCTTAAAACGATCCTTAAACGTCTCTTTTCGCGTCAGAACTTGATATAGATCACCAAATTCGGAAGGCTGACCGTCAAAAATAACAATTCGTCCCTCGCCATCGACAAACCATCTCGGATATGCACCCTCTAGTAGCTGTTTTGAGGCTTGAAAATCATCTGAAAGAATGAGTGCCAAAAACTGGCACCAGCCCGGATTTTGCTCTCTGACCTTCTGCGCTGCATAATCCATTATCCGATCTATCCGCCACGGATCAGCCGCAAGTTTACTAACATCATCAAACAAGCACACCACATACAACTGCGTATCTGTAGCTTTCTTTATCCATACTCCACATGGAAAATCAGCCGATGCAATACTGTTGTATCCACCACGCTGCAACTTTTTTTCCACAAATTCGCGCATCATTTTTTGATCCAAATTCATCACCTGCCTTTGTACATATCTTTCCCAATATCACAAAATGTCTGTTCATTCAAAATAAATTGGCACATTCCTATCTCAACATTGTAGGGAGAGGAATGCTTAAGATTTCATTGCCCCCACCCGACGGTCGGACAATATTTTCTGCAAAGAATAGGTAAAAATGTCTTCAGCCAACTATCACCTTAAGGTAGTAAAATTTCACCCGTAAGAAGCACAAGGAGTTTATCTTATAAAACAATGAAATATTTGAAGGAAATGTTCATGTGATACTGTCAGTAAACTTTATCATTAGAAAATATATTTGTCAACGAAAATCAATGTCGTCTCGACAATTACTCCCGCCACCTAAAGGCAGTGGGTTTTCTTGCACTTTTATAAAATCTATGAACTCCAGCCATGTCTGATCTTGCCTTATCCGTGAACTGTAATATTATGATAGCCGGCGTTTCAGTATTCTATATGCCACAGCCCCTGTAATCACTGCTACAACTGCTATCAGGATACTCGCTGCAGTCAACATATTTTCACTTATAATTTCTAATTGCAAGAGTCGTTCTCCTGCGGTAAAAAGCGCATATCCTAAAATTGCCATAACAAACAATGTACAAGCGATTGACCATACAATTTCTCTCCATTTTATTCGTTGCCGTGGTTGTGAGTCCGTTATTACTTTTTCTGTTTTCAATTGCACTTTAACTTTTGATGGTATCTCTATTTTCGATTCTGATTTTTCTTTTAATTCTCCTTCTTTTAATCCGAACCCCTTTAATCTGGACTCTTTCTGTTCTGCTTCTTCTTTTTGTCTTTCTTCTTTCAATTTAGGTTCGAGTTCAATCTCAGATTTTCCTTCTGAATTCAACTGCTTACCCGGAGCTGATTTAACTGTATCTTCTACATTTTCTTCAAGTCTGTTTTTTATACATCCCACAATAACACGTATAGATAAATTTTCTTTTAGGCTCTCCTGAAAAAGTCCATATGCCAGCTCAAGACTTTTTCTATCATCGTAGTCTATGTGATCGATCAAAAAGCGACAAAGTACATTAACAGATTGATACAATGGCATATGCGAATAGGGATAATAACAAAATCGCACCCTCTCCAGACTTTTTGATACAAAAATATACTGCGGTTCAAGCAAAATTCCTTCCCCGTCTAGCAGATACCGTCCCACTTCTGAAACGGCACTGCAAAACTGCAAAAGAAGTGATACCATCTCATCATAAGCAATTTTTCTGGCATCCAAAAACGAAGGAAGATCCTCCAAGGACGTAATCTCATAGTTAAGCGTACTTTTCCCATTCATCTGCTGTATATGTACAGGCAAAAAACCATCAATCCGATTATGAATTAGCATAGACAACCGATAATCAGATGCGGTATCCTCACCTACATCGACTATCATGTATTGATAATCCAGCCGTCTGCTGTATGATACTTCCATCTGTGCCATTTTATCACCTTCCTACTCTATACTGCTTATACACTATTTGCTTTTATACGATCTTTTTATTATTTCTTACCCGCCCCTAATCCTGCTCCTTGTCCTGAAGAATTCCTCTTATCAGACGAATAAATTCTTCCTGCTTGGATTCACACACCTGCACACATCCTGTTATTTCCGACGGAACACCCCAGACACGCATGATTGAAAAAAGAGGTAATCGAATATGCGCTCTATATGTAATCCGCACACTTCCTGCGTTAGACTCTACAGAAAACTCTGGCATATCACAAGCGAAAAGTTCACCTGACACGTGTTTGCCTACATATTCATTCGCACCTGTATCTGTCATATTCTGTGTCAATCGCCACAAAAGACCCTTTTTCTGAAGTGATTCCCAATCAAAAAAGCCGTCTTCCATATCACTATTCTCCGTTACAAAAAACATTGCCTTATGTGCTGCCTGTGAAGCCACTTCCTCCAATACTGTCTTATCATGAAGAAAAAAGCCATAGTACACACACAGAAAAACAGCCATAATTATTGTCATCGAAATTAGACTTGCTTCCACGGTAAAACTTGCCGTGATCCACAAATTATTTTTTCTTGCTTCATTTTTTCTTGCGCTATTTCTTACTCTTCCCTGATTCGTCAAATTCATTCTTACTCGCGCTAAAAAAACACTTGGATTATTACTTATACTGGAAGCATCTGCAAAATCCAGTTTATGAAAATGGAAGCAAGAAGCCATGGCACAAATGGCATTTCGCTTCGTATCTGCATTTTTTCTACTCCTCCCTCTGACACACATAGTCCCATTCCTTTTCTCTGCCTTTTTTGTCTTGCTGCCCGAACGACCATACAAATAATCTGTCCGAAAAAACATAGCACACTGCTTCCAAATAAAATTTCCAACCCAATTCTTGCGCCACATACGCTTCCAATTAAAAATGCGCAAAACACATCTCCTGTACCAATGCCATTACTTACATGTGACAAAATAAAAAGCAAAACTCCAGGAATGAAACACATAACAATCTCAATCATTCCCCAATTTGCAAAAAGATCCCAAAGCAATGCCACTCCCATACATACCATAATCCAGCTCACCGATACTCTAAAAAACAGCCAATCCGTTGCCGCTGGAATAAAAAAGAAAAGAAGCAAAATACTCCATCGAAGTTGCGTCACGATGCATTTTCCTCCTCTCCATTTGCACAACGGCTACAGCAGTGACGATCACGAACTTCTGAAAGCCGAACAGACTGTACGGTTCGCCTGAGTGCAGAGCAGTTCGGATCTGTATGAAATCGATTTCCACTTGATGTAATGTATACCCAGAAGCCGCTTCCACCCTTTTCACACCGATCACATGCGTAATACTTACTGCCATCCTCACTGCGATAATTGATCACCTCATTGTGACGAATCTGCTGCACTGAAAGCTTAAGATACGAGCAATCCAAATTGGTATGATATACACTTCCTGTCTCTGTTATATATACGATTACATCCTCCTCTGTCTCTTCTTCCTTGCCCTCGTTATTTTCTGTCGGTGCGTTATTTCCACTCCACACACGCTGACATTCCCTCTGCGTGAGAAGAAGTGAGCCAACATTTCCTGGCAAAAACGGGATTTTCACACGGTAGGTAACCAAAAGATCCAAATTTCCCTGTTCATCCGGGAAATGCGATCCCAACACAGTCAATCCATTCTGTCCACCAACAATCCAGGAGCGATCAAGAAACTCTCTTCCAACAGAATCGCACAGTTTTTGCTTTAAATAAACCGTTGTAATTCCACCCTGTACCAAAAGCATGGCAAGGTCATCTGCATCTTCTCCTCCGATTTCATCCGCCTCATCAGAATTTTCAAGTATGTAATAATAGCCGCAAGCTTTTGTGACAGCCTCCTTCATTCCACTCTGAATCCGTGTCTGAACCTGCAATACTTCGAAAAATGACATCAGCGCCATGATAATACTGAGAAAAATTGGTAATACAATACTCGCCTCTATGGTTAATGATGCTTTACAGTGCAGGCAAGCGCCCCAAAAGCAATATGGTTGATACCTGGAATCTTTTTTGAATGCCTTTTTTTGAACGCTTGCCCGCCTCATTACACATATACCTCCTTTTTTTAATTTTCATTCTAATATTTCATTTTCATTCTAATATTTAATTTTCATTCTAATATTTCATTTTCGTTCTAATATTTCATTTTTGCTCTGCTATTTCATTTTCATTCTACTATTTCATTTTCGCTCATCTCAATTATTTCAATTCATAACCGATAACTTCTTGCTCAATACATACGACTCTGTGAACACGATAGTTTATATCCCTTGCCGCCAAAGTTGTAAAAAATCGGTGAAGCTGTCATCTTTGTACAAACCTCAACTGCACCAAGACAATCTGTCATTGAAAAAGACGGATTATTTTCCCGCATTCGAAGTTGAATGACATCCATCGTATAATATCTTCGATCACTTCTTCCTTTCGCATATAAAAGAAGTCTCAAATAGGAATCGTACGTCAGACCATCCTGTTCCTTTGCCGTCAAAAATAAATCACCATCCAGAAAATCAGCAATCTGCGAAAATGATAACGTCCAACTTTCTGCATTCTTGATAATCGGAATGCGACCACCGCTTAACAATGTTCGTACGTCCACAATCGCTTCTGCGAATGACCACCCCGCCAGCATGGCAAACTGTGTCAATTTTACAGCCGGATATATGCCTGTCCACCCGACAAGTGCTGTTGCTGCAATCTGTGCTTGTGAAGACAATGTTGAATCTTTCAGTGCAGAAAATAAATTTAATCCTTCCCGCATGAGAAGAAGTGAATTTACGGTTGATTTTAAGTTTTCCTTATCACTTACCTTTCCATTTAAGACATACTCTAACTCATAAGCCATGCCTTCTGTTTTCTCAGCACTTGTAAAACAGCGACAATGCTCCAAAAGATACTCGGTAAATAGAAAGCTTTCCTCAATTTCACTGATTGCCGAATGGTACCATGTAAAATTTACTGTTCTCCATTTCGATGGAAGATCTGATGATGTTATCGTATAATCAGATGCAGCCTGATCAAATGGCATTACAAAATTCAACCATCCATCTTCCTTAAGTTTTTCAATCTTATCCAGCCAGCTTTCCTCCAGAACCTCCCTATACTGCTCTTGTTCTTCCTCCGTTTTTTGAGCAAGCTGTTTCTGAACATTTTCTTGTCCCTGATCTTGTTCCTTTTGTGCCTCTGTCCTTGCATCCTCGCCTTTTTTGATATCTTCTAACTGCTCCTGTACCTTTTCAAGTGCAATACCAAGCGTGCGATATTTCATAAATTCCAACACACTGCGTGCAAACAGTTCCCCCTCATTTTCAATAACAGAAACCGTATTTTCGATTTCAACAGAGACATTATTTCCCATATACAAACTTCCAGATAACAGCAGATGATCTAGTTTTGAATTCAAATTCATCGTCAGATAATGTTCTACAATATCCTTTGACTCTTTGCTATCCTTCAAATTTGCTTCATTCAACAGCAGCAGGTCAAATTCATCAAGCAGATCACAATCATACATTGAAAATAGCGAATCCATTGCCGAATCTGTAGCTGATGTCAAGCGTTGACGCAAACCAAAGATCCTTGCATGCTCCGTCATTGCCATAATAAACCCGATAAATAAAATCGTAAGCAACGACAAAAACACAGTTATGCTGGCTTTCCCCATTTTTGCTTTTTTTATTTTGAATTTTTTAGAAATAAATGGTATAAGTTTAAACTCTTTGGGTTTGGATGTTGTCATTTTACATGTTTTCATTCCATCATTTCTCATCCATACAGTTCATTTACCGTGCTGTTTACATGACTGAAAATTCCAGTGACAATAGCGGTAAGCTGCTCTCGGAAAATAACAACAATCGCCAACAGTACGACAAGAACCAGAATAACCTCGACGGTCGTCACTCCCCTCGTATCATTTTGAAATTTTTTTATGTTATTTACAATTCCTTTGGTGATTCCTTTCATTCGATTCCCCATAAAATGGTTTGAATGCATATGCTTGGCTCTTTGCTTCATGCTAAATGCCTCCCTTCTCACTGTTCACAAATTAGATATACCTCTGCCCATATTAACCAGATAATTTTCTATCCATATTAACCAGATAAACTTCTATCCATATTATTTTTACATATAGTAACTTTTCAGCATCTCATTTACAAAACTGTACGTTTCATGTGTCGCTACATGTTCATGAATGCCGGTATCATCAGTATCGCCATAACTAGCCCAAGCAAGAGAAACATCGGAAACAGCATTTTTGTTTCCATGCGCTCTCCCTCCTGAAGAGCTTGATTTCTTCTTTGTTCTAGTGCCTGTGTCAGTTCCCGATCAAGCATTTGTTCAAGTCCTGATATCCCCTGTCGTATGTTTTGCTCAAAACCGTTTCCCAGCCTCAAATAGCAATGCGCTCTGCACCTCCTTCCAAATGCCCCATATGCCGCAGCTTCACTTTCTCCTGCCTCTATTTGGTTTCGGGTAACAAGCATCTCCTCAAACAGATAACGCTTGTAGCCCGCGCATTTGCTCTGTGTCATCTCATACTCCGCTGTCAGTCTGCTCCATGCTGTACGAATATTTAGCCCACATTGGACCATTAGTCCCAGTTCAAAAACAAAATTTGGATAATCATATATAAGCTCATAGTTTCTCTTTTCATATGCTTCCTTTTGCTTTTGTCTGCCAATCTCATATAACACAAATGGCAAAAGAAGTAGCAAGACTGGGAAACTGCGCATCGGCTGTGAATCTGCTGTTTTATAAGTCAGGTTTTTCCCCTCTATATTCGTTGGAAGTGGTACTGTCGTCTTTGTTTTTGTGCTGTCATTCTCATCCTTTAGCTGTTTTGTTAATAGCGTAAGATAATATTGTGCGTCTTTTGGAGATGGCATCAGCCTCACATCAAGTGTATAATATTGCTCATACATGGAATAAGACAGCTTTACCTGAAACTGTGCAATAATCCCTTCCTCAGGAATCTCAGATTCCTGAATTTGAATTACACCCAAATCATCGATAAGATCTGGGGTTAAACTTTTCCAGACAACACGTATCCCATAGATTGCGGACGATACCAGGGAAAGATTACTCTGCACATTTTCCAACGATTCATTTTCCCCTAAAATCTGTTCCTTAAGTGCATCAAACGCATCATCAAATACCGACAACATTCCCTGTGTTTCTGGCTCTTGTCCATCTATCGTGACTTGAAGTGTTTGTGTTCCTTCCTCTAAGCCTTCAACTGCCAAGCTATAGCTTTTTGTCTGACCAAATTCCGGACGTTCAAGCTGCGTTTGCTCGGTCTGTGGATCTGGCAAAAAGGAAACTGCAATTCCGATTATACTTGCCCCAAACAGACAAAGCCAAAAGATTGCCATCTGCCTTGCCCCCTGAAGCCGCATTTTGCTCTGCGCATCTTCCCGAACATACAGTGCCTTCGCCCACTCCGTTTCCTCCTCACACTTAGACGGCTGACTCTTTGAGAGAACATCATAAATCCAAAGTCCCATTGGAAGAAGAAATCGTAATTGTATCCTTTGTTGTTTCTTCTCTTCTGTATCTATAAGCCTGTTTATAAATTCATTTTCATAATTTTTTTTCCAAATAACAATGAAAATCAATGCAACTAACAGGCAAATAAAAAATACAAGCATGAAAACCTCCTGTTTTTCTTTTCTTACTTGAATCTTATTATCTTTGCTGAAAACATATAAGCTGCGATATAAATTGCCAGGCACACAGTCATAATCAGCTTTCCTGTCATTGTCTGATACATCACCTCAAGCAGCTGTGGCGACGTGACCGACATATAAAGAAGAATTCCCGCGGGCATCAAATTCATAATCTTTTGTTCAAATTTTTTGCCTGCAAGCATCGTCTCAATTTGTTCCTGAGTCTGCACTTTTAAAACAAGCTGTGCTGTGATTTTCTGTAATATAAATGGCATCGATGCACCACTTCTTTTGGCAAGCGCAAAGGCTTTCGCAAATTCCTTTATCTCTTCTATTTCACATACTTGGGCAAAATCCAACCAGACCTGCTCCGAAGGTTCACCAATACCTATTTTCGAAAGCATAACTTGAAGAACACTTACCAAATACGCATTCTCACCTTCCATGGCTGCAAGCTGATCGGCTGCCTCTGCCATCGCATTTTCTGCAGAATGACCCGTTCGAAGTGCTCCTGACAGCAATTGAATCAATTCCTGAAACTCCCGTCTTATACGCCGCAGCTGTTTTTCATGAAGATCCTGCTTTTGCCAACGAAAGAAAATCACGAAAAACGGAACCATACTAATACTTCCTACAAGAAAATTATGATAAAAAACATATGTAAGTCCATACCAGCCCGCCGCTCCTGCCAACCCATACAGAAGCTTTTTTTTCATATCAAATTCATTAGGAAGCTGGTATAAGTCCCGCTGCTCTAAGCTTTTCCTTTTTTTTAAGCGTACCAACAGCGTCAAGCGTTCCTGTAATCTTCCCATCCACAACCCCCGTTTCCCGAAACTGATACAAAACCGACAGCGTTACATTTCCTTTGTCATCAAGTCCTGTTACCTCCTGAATCGAAAGCACCCTTCGTGAACGATCCCGCAAACGCCCCAAATGAATAATAATATCAATCGCTGAGGCAATCTGACCTCGAATCGCCGCGAGTGGAAGTTCCACGCCCATCAGTACCATTGTCTCAAGTCGTGTAACCATATCCTGCGCACTATTTGCGTGACCGGTTGAAAGTGAACCATCATGTCCAGTATTCATCGCCTGCAACATATCAAGTGCCTCTGCACCTCTAACCTCTCCTACAACAATCCGATCTGGACGTATACGCAGGCTATTTCGAATTAAATCGCGGATTGTCACCTCATATTTTCCCTCCTGGCTTGCACTTCTTGCCTCCAAACGAACCAGATTTTGAATGTGATATAATCGGAGCTCAGCAGAATCCTCAATCGTGACGACACGTTCCTGCTCTGGAATATATTGCGCCAGTGCACCCAGAAATGTTGTCTTTCCCGATCCAGTTCCACCAGAAATAAAAATGTTGTAACGCGCCCGCACCAGACTGCTCAGGAAACTGGCAACCTCTTCTGACAATGCCCCCCATCTTAACAGCTGCTTCATATCCGGCGGATGCTTTGCAAACCGCCGGATTGTGAGGATCGGACCGTTAAGTGCAATGGGAGGAAGTATAATATTTACTCTCGATCCATCCTCTAGACGGGCATCCGCCATCGGATTTGCTTCGTTTACCCGGCGATTTACCTTCGCTACAATCTGCTGAATTACATCTTCCAGCTTTTCCTGCGAAGAAAATGTTTTTGTAAAATGCATCAACTCTCCGTGCTTTTCCACATAGATCTGGTTATATCCATTTACCATAATCTCTGTCACCTCCGGATCATCCAATGCTTCACTTAACACATCCAGTCGTCTGAAGGAATCATACAATGCCTGCCGAAACTGCATCCGTAGCCGCACTGAAAACTGTCTGCGGTACTCTTGCCTCATCAGCACATCATCAATACTCGCATACAACTCCTCGTCTGTCAGCTCCTTCGTCATATCAAGCTGCTCAACAATCAGACTTCGCAGCGTTCCCAAAAGAGTCTGTTTCTGTTTTTCTTCCCGTTCCTCCTGCCGCTCCATACTTTGCCCACCTTTGCCTATCATTTATACGATTATTTATTTACTATTACTTATTCACCATTACCTACATATCCGCTATTACTTATTCACTACTACCTATTTGTCTACTATTACTTATTTACTATCACTTATTTATCTGCTGTTTTCAGCCTTCTGCCATGTACTTGTATTTATCAGCTATCTTCTACCATTCACTAGGCATCAAGCTGCGCACATAATCTCCAACTTCGCCCCATAAGGCATACTCCAACCGTTCCCTCATAGTTCCACTACGTGTGCAATGCGGCAACTCTACAATCTGCATTCTCTGTTGAATCTCTTCATAACCATTTTGTTCCAACCATTTTTCAAAACGCCTTTGCTGCTCCCTTGCAAAGCGTTCCGAAAGAACCGGCACATACAAACGAATACACAAAGAAAACAATGCATCGGCAAGCCATAGCTTTGTCCCAATATCTAGCACAATTGCCGCATATCCAGCCTCACGCGCAATCTCTTGAACTAACATTCCCCATTCTTTTGCCTGTATCGCACACAAATCCTCTGGACAATTCATTCCTGTAAGCACATCAATTCCATGCCAATGTGACACAAGCAATGGCAATTTCTCCCTTAATCCATGCCTCTGACAATAAAAATATGCATCTGATAACGTACCTCTTTCTCTATATCCCTCTTCTTTTTGCTTCTCTTTTCGTCCTTCTTGTATAAATCTTCCCTTTTTTTCTTCTTTTTCCTCTCCTGTGTTTTGTTCATCCATCGCCATCTCGTCTTCATCTGGAAAAGGCAGTTCATCAAATCCCATGTACAAAACCGAATGACTACGCGATAACAATTCCCCCAACAAAAGTGAAAATGTTGTTTTTCCACATCGCCCTACTGGCGAATATACACCATAGATCAGACATGAGGTCCGCAAGATCAGGCTACCACTATCTTTTTGATCTCTTCCACCAATATGCTGCATCAACTGATTTAACAACTGATCTGTTGGCTGATACTTATAGATATAATCACCATTTTGCCTCTGTACCGGATCCCGCTGTTCAGTCAGATACAATATTTCTTCTACTTGATCGCGTATTTCACCATACTCCAGACCACTTCCCTCAGAAAGAAGAAGCAACTGCGGCGTATGGCCTTCAAGGTAAGCCGAAAGCTTATCGGCCTGTGAAAACACCTGCATCTCAAATGGTATGCTTTCCCGGCGGTTTACATATTCTGCAAGGTTTTTTCCATATGCTTCTTCCTGCTCATACATTGCCACTACTTTTTTCATTGTCTCTGCTTCTCCTTTCTTCATCTTCGCCAGTACGTTCTCACCACTCCATTAACTAGCGAATTTTCACCAATAATCTAAGAGATTCATAATTACTGATTCCAATGATTGCTCATCATGAAATCTTGTCTTCGGTGATGAGCACATTTTAGCAGATTGCTAGGTAAAGTCAATGTTTTTTCTATTTATTTAAGAATAATAAGTCTTATTGTGTAGATAATACATATTGTACAAGTCTTATATGCTTACTACTAAAGCTAAATAAGTATGCAAAAAAAGCCCTTCTCCATTTGCAGCATGCAAAAAGGAAAGGCTTCCCTAGCTATAATTTTGTTTTTACATCTTTACATATATTTATGTTTATACTTTTTCTGTTTTTTATATTCTTTCACGATACTCGCGAAATACAGCGTCTGTTGCAATCTTATATTCACTCACCGAATTTGATTTTTTGATCTGTTTTAACAACTTCGGTGATGCCTGCAAGCCATTTCCCAGGTAAGCCCAAAGTTCTTTCATCTTAAATAATACATTGCGATCACCAGACATTTCTTCACAATACCCTTTCAGAATGGTATCATGAAAGTTTTTCATTCGATCAGATGGTATGATATCAATCTCTTTCTCTACTCCACTGTTCTCATTTGCATCCTCATCATCTACACTTACAATTTCTTCTGCCAACGCCGGATTCATAAGAAGTCCCCGCCCCAGCATGATTTCTTTTGTCGTATTCCCAAGATTCCGTTTAATTTCATTCCACTTATCCACAGAATGAATGTCTCCGTTGTAACAAATTGGGGATAAACTATGCTCTTTCGCATACTGATAGCACCCCATATGTGGATAACCCTTGTAAAAATCCTTTAACAGACGCGGATGAATGATCAATAATTCAACCGGAAACTGGTTAAAAATTGCAAGAAGCTGTGGCCATTCATCTTCAGAGGATATGCCGATTCTTGTTTTAATGGAAATTTTCATGTTAGTCATACTCGTTTTTGAATAAATTTTGTCAAGAAACTGCTTTAATTCTTCTGGATATGCCAAAAAGCCAGCTCCCCTCCCTTTTGCCGTGACCGTTCCAGACGGACAGCCAAGATTTAGATTAACCTCTCGATAACCATACTCGTACAACTGCTTTTCAATTTCAATAAAATCGTCCACACGATTCGTCAAAATCTGAGGAATCACATGCATGCCCTCATTGTGTTCTGGCATGACATCATGGCGCTCGCGGTTTCCAAGCTTTTTATTGGAAATAAATGGTGTATAGTAAGCGTCAAGCTGTGCAAAATAGGCATGATGCGCTCTACGGTATATATAACCGGTCAAGCCCTCCATCGGTGCCATGGAAATTCGGTACTGCACAAGTGTTTCCTCCTTATCTTCACTATCAACCTCATCGTCTTCAAGGGGTCTTACTTCTTTCGAATGGGATATCTCATCTTGAGGGTATCATCTTCTTACTCAGTTCATGAGACGCCCATTCGCAAAACCACTTGTCCCGTATGCCGTTGCTTTACAACTTCGTTTTGCTCATTATCCAGTGTCCGCTTCGTTCCGCTAATCTATGGAATTCTCATACACACGTAAAATTTGCCAGGTTCAACTGAATGCGTGGACTAGAAAATAAAAAAGCTACCGCTCTCAAGCGATAGCTGAACAAATAGCGGAAGGGAGATTCGAACTCTCGACACCACGGGTATGAACCGTGTGCTCTAGCCAGCTGAGCTATTCCGCCATATCAGAGCAATTCTTCAAAATTATATTATTTCATTGAATCGCTATAGAAAAAGAAGACAAAACTCAACTCAAGCTTTCATCTCCTTAAATCGCATGTACCTTCAAAACTGCACACAAACATTTCATCTCAAACCTTTTC
>CAVCPW010000222.1:0-10782 GCA_963604075.1 Anaerovoracaceae bacterium
GGCTACGATATTGATCCATCTGCCGTGCGTATGGCAAGAGAGAATGCACAGCGTGCAGGTGTCGATCAACTGATTCATTTACAGCAACGTCCGGTAAGTGCATTGTCCCATCCTGGAAAGTATGGTTTTATCATTACCAACCCGCCATACGGTGAGCGTCTTGAGGAAAAGGCAGATCTGCCGGAACTGTACCGCACAATTGGAGAGCGTTTTAGTAAGCTAGATACCTGGTCTATGTATCTGATTACATCTTACGAGGATGCACAGAATGCGATCGGAAAGAAAGCGGACAAGAATCGCAAAATTTACAACGGAATGATCAAGACCTATTATTATCAGTATATCGGTCCGAAGCCACCGAGGAGGGAACCAAGAACGAGTGAAGGTTAAACAGTGGTATATTACCGCAGCACTCGCACTTCTTTTGTTAGCGGTTGTCTGCCTATACCAGAGGCAGACAACCGGAAATGTTAAAAATGGCTACACACAGGCGGGTGTCTGTGATGAGTGGAATGAGCTGATTGCAACAAAGACAAATCAAAAAGAGATCAGTTTGAGCGTAGATGGAAAACGCGCAGCAAAGATGACTGTGCAGCCTTATATGGCAGACAACAGGCAGCTGATGATTCCGGTGGATGCACTTCGTGATGTATTTCTTTGTAATGTCGGAATTTACGATCATAAAACACTTAAGGTATACCGCAACGACCGAAGTATTGAGGCAGAGGAAAATACCGAGGAGATTCTGATTAATGGCGAAAAGCAAAGCTTTTCTAATGCGCTTGTCTTTCGTGGCGGAACGTATTATCTGAGTGCCGATGCCGTGGCAGCAGGACTTGACTATGAGGTGGAGTGGGATGCGTCTGCAAATACCCTTCGTTTTACGGACAGCCGTCCCGATGCGTCTAAGCTTCCAGCGGCATTTGATCCGAGGCTGTATGGGCTTATGCCTTCTGTTATGAATCAGGGAAAGCTTGGAACCTGTTGGGCATTTGCTTCGGTTGGCGCACTTGAAGCGGCATTACTTCCGGAAGAAAGCTGGAATTTTTCAGTAGACCATATGAGTCTGAACAATGGTTACACATGGGGGCAGGATACCGGAGGTGAGTATACGATGGCGATGGCATATTTGCTTTCCTGGAAAGGACCGGTGTGCGAAGAAGATGATCCATATGGAGACGGAAAGACCGATACCTCATTAAAGGCAGTCAAGCATGTACAGGAGATTCAAATTATTCCATCAAAAGATCAGTCAGCAATCAAGCGTGCTGTTTATCTTTATGGCAGTGTGCAAACTTCAATTTACTGTGAGATAAGTGGTGAGAACAGTGACAGTGCGTATTATAACACGGAGCAGAACGCATACTGTTATATCGGAACTAATAAAATCAATCATGATACGCTGATTGTCGGTTGGGATGATGGATATGCGGCATCGAATTTTCGTACACAGCCTGAGGGAAATGGTGCCTGGCTATGTATGAACAGCTGGGGAGAAGATTTTGGCGATGGCGGCTATTTCTGGGTGTCTTACTACGATTCTAATATCGGTATTTATAATGCAGCTTACACAAAGATTGAAAATACAGACAATTATGATCGAATTTATCAGTCTGATATATGTGGCTGGGTTGGACAGCTTGGCTACGGCAATGAGGAGGCATACTTTGCAAATCTCTACACTGCTGAGAGCAATGAAGTGCTAGAGGCTGTCGGATTTTATGCGACAGCGCCAGACACTAGCTATGAGGTCTACGTAGTCAATAAGGTGACAGGAGAGGCTGATTTGACCTTCCAGAAAAAGGCAGCATCCGGCAGTTTTTCCAATGCAGGCTACTACACAGTAAAGTTAGACAATCCTGTGCTGTTATCTGAAGGTGAGCGTTATGCTGTGATTGTTTATGTGCGAACACCGGGAAGTGAGCGTCCGGTGGCGGTTGAGTACACTAGCAAGGATGGTGCTGTTATTGCCGATCTTAGCGGAAACGAGGGCTACATTAGTATGAAGGGAACAAGCTGGCAGTCTGCACAGGATAAATATAAATGTAACATATGCTTAAAGGCATATACGAAAGAACAGTAAAATGTATTGTTGTTTACGTTTTTTTACGAAACCGATTCGGTGATTAACTCAGGGAAAGAAACTCTCCTAATTATTAATTCAGGTTATCTACCGCAAACTGCAACGATAAGAAAGAATAAGGAATAGAAAATACCATGAAAAAAATATTATTTGCAACCACAAATGAGGGAAAGATGCGCGAAGTCCGTATGATCATGAATGGCAGTGGCTATGAGATTTTGTCACTGAAAGATGCAGGCATCAAGATTGATATCGACGAGAATGGCAGCACCTTTGAGGAAAATGCATTGATTAAAGCAAATGCGCTCCGTCCGTATACGGATGGCATTATTCTCGCAGATGATTCCGGTCTGGAAGTTGACTATTTGAATAAAGAGCCAGGTGTGTATTCTGCAAGATATATGGGGGTAGACACGTCTTACGATGTCAAGAATCAGTCCATCATCGATCGTCTTGAAGGCGTAGAAGGGAGTGATCGCAGTGCGCGCTTTGTGTGCGCGATTGCAGCAAGCTTCCCGGATGGTCGTAATGCTGTCACACACGGAACTATTGAGGGTGTGATCGCAAAGAAGCCGGCAGGATGTGGTGGGTTTGGTTATGATCCGATAGTATATGTGCCAGAGCTTGGCAAGACAACGGCTGAGATTTCCGCAGAGGAAAAAAATCAGATAAGTCACAGAGGAAAGGCTCTGCGTGCGATGAGAGAAATCCTTGAAAAAGAGGGGGATGGCAATGAGTGAACGCATTCTGATTGTCAGTGATACTCATGGAAAGCTTCGCTATTTTAAAGAAATGTTAGAACGCACAGGAAAGCCAGATCGTTTGATTCATCTGGGCGACTTTGAAGGTCAGCAGGATGAAATTGTACGTTTGGCAGGCTGTCCGGTGGATATCGTGCGTGGAAATTGTGACTATGCATCATCGGGTATTTCGCAGGATAAGCTGATTGATATCGGGAAATATCGTGTTTTTCTGACGCACGGACATCGCTATCAGGTCAATTTTGGCTTACAGACGCTTGCGGAAGAGGCACGTCTTCGCGGAGCGGATATTGCAATGTATGGTCACACGCATGTGCCGATGCTTCATCAGGGCAA
Organism: Anaerovoracaceae bacterium; assembly: GCA_963604075.1. Taxonomy (GTDB): domain Bacteria; phylum Bacillota; class Clostridia; order Lachnospirales; family Lachnospiraceae; genus Anthropogastromicrobium. The sequence continues at coordinate 3,181 of CAVCPW010000222.1, forward strand.
GGATGTCACAATCTTAAACCCGGGTAGTCTAACCCTACCGCGCCAGGACGGCTTTTTTCACACATATATGCTGATGGAAATTGACCGAGAGGGAGAAGCACACTTTACATTGTGCAAGCTGTAAGAAATAAAAGGCAGAAATCAAACCTGAAACGAAAGATAATCCAACCCAAAACGAAGAACAGTCCAAAGAAAAGAAAAAAATAAAAAAATAAAAAGAAAACGATACTGATACAGTGAAAGTATACTTCACCGTGACAGTATCGTTTTTTTGTTCTATGAACAAAACAATGGCTGAGATTCAATCAAAAACAACCAAACAATCATAAAACAATCAAACTTGTGCATGATACACCAAAAAAATCAATCAAATTCGTGCATAATATTGATTGTTTTTGGATGGAAATGATTATATAATCAAACCATAAGTTACAGAGAGGTAACAACAAAGCCGAAATAAAAGAAATAGAAAAAGGCGGCAAAAGAAAAGCAAATAGCAAGACAAAAAACAAAAAAGATTGGAGGAAACGTCATGATTTACACAGTAACATTTAATCCGTCACTGGACTACATTGTTTCTGTACCGGGCTTTGAGCTTGGAAAAACAAATCGTACCGAGTCGGAACAGTTGCTTCCGGGCGGAAAGGGAATCAATGTTTCGATTCTGTTAAATCATCTTGGAATCGAGAGCACAGCACTCGGCTTTAGTGCAGGTTTTACTGGAGATGAGATTTGCCGACAGCTGCAGGAGCAGGGCATACATACCGAGTTTATCCAGATGGAAAACGGATGTGCGCGTATCAACTTAAAGCTCCAGAATGTTGAGGGAACTGAGATCAACGGCATGGGACCGGCAATCAGTGTGGAGAAGACAGAAAAGCTTTTGGCACGTCTGGATGCATTGCAGGAAGGCGATGTGTTAGTGCTTGCAGGCAGCATTCCAGCATCTATGCCAGATGACATGTACCGAAATATCGCAGCTCGCATGAATGGAAAGGGTATTCTGCTTGCAGTCGATGCGACGAGAGATCTGTTAGTGAATGTGCTTGAATATCATCCATTTGTCATTAAACCAAACAATCACGAGTTGGGTGAGATTTTTGGAGTAACACTTTCCACGAGGGAATCTGTTGTGCCATATGCGAAGAAGCTTCAGGAAAAAGGTGCAAGAAATGTGCTGATCTCGATGGCAGGAGAAGGCGCCGTACTAGTAAGTGAAGATGGAAGCGTGTTCATGGCAGAGGCTCCAAAAGGAAAACTGATAAATGGCGTGGGCGCAGGTGATTCTATGGTGGCAGGATTTTTGGCTGGCTGGCTGAAGTCACACGATTATAAGGAAGCATTTCGCATGGGTGTTGCCTGTGGAAGTGCAAGTGCATTTTCAAAATATCTGGCAAATAAGGAAATGATTACAAAGGTCTATAATCAGGTAGAGGTTATGGGCGAAAATAAATGAGCCTCTGAATAATTACAAGAACATTTCAATAAAATCAAGCAAGTAGCGAAGCGGATTGCGAATATCTGCTTGACTAAAATGAAAAAATAAAAAAACGGGAAAGGAAGAGGTATTGATATGAGAATCACAGATTTACTTGATGCACGAAGCATATCACTGACATCATCACCGAAAACCAAAAGCGAAGCACTCGATCAGGCAGTTGCGCTGATGGTAAAAAGCGGCAAGATCAATGACGAAGAAGCATACCGCAAACAGGTTTATGCAAGAGAAGATGAGAGTACTACTGGAATAGGTGAGGGAATTGCGATTCCACATGGAAAATGTGATGCCGTAAGTAAGCCGGGTTTGGCAGCGATGGTCATCAAAAATGGAGTTGAGTTTGATTCGCTTGATGGCGAGCCTGTTACTTTATTATTTTTGATTGCAGCACCTAATACAAAAGACAATGTACATCTTGATGTGCTCAGCAAGTTGTCAGTTATGCTGATGGATGAGGAGTTCACCGAAAATCTTCGCAATGCAAAGAGCGTAGACGAATTCTTAAGCATTATCGATCAGGCAGATGAGGAAAAGGCAAGCATTGATGAGCGTCTGGAACAGACAGGGATTTCTGATGAGACACCGTCCGAGAGTGCAGCACCTGTAAAGAAGATTTTAGCTGTTACCGCATGTCCGACAGGTATTGCCCACACTTACATGGCAGCGGAAGGCCTGGAAAAAGCAGCAAAGAAAGTTGGATGTCGTATTAAAATCGAGACACGAGGTTCGGGTGGTGCAAAGAATGTATTGACACAGGCTGAGATCGACGAGGCAGATTGTATCGTAGTGGCAGCAGACACTAAGGTTCCGATGGAGCGTTTCAATGGCAAGAAGGTCATTGAGTGTCAGGTATCTGATGGAATCAGCAAGGCAGAGGAGCTGCTAGACCGCGCTATTAATGGTGATGCTCCTGTTTATCACGCATCTAGTACAGGTGAATCTTCAAACAGTGCTGCCTCAAAGAACAGTGGCAGCATCGTACATCGCATCTATATGCAGCTGATGAATGGCGTTTCACATATGCTTCCGTTCGTTGTTGGCGGTGGAATTTTGATCGCGCTTGCTTTTTTGATTGATGGATTTGGCGTTGATATGGCATCCTTAACAGCAGAGGAGCGTTCTGCATTCGGAACTATAACTCCGGCAGCTGCGATGTTAAAGAGCATCGGCGGCACGGCATTTTCATTCATGCTCCCGGTACTTGCAGGTTTCATTGCAATGGCAATTGCAGATCGTCCCGGACTGGCAGTTGGTTTTGTCGGCGGTATGATCGCATATAGCGGAAAGTCTGGTTTCTTAGGCGCACTTGTTGCCGGCTTTGCAGCAGGCTATATCATTCTTGGACTCAAGAAAGTCTGTGATAAGCTGCCGGAGGCGCTTGAAAAAATAGCTCCTGTTTTAATTTATCCGGTAGTCGGAATTCTGGCGATGGGACTTTTGATGAACTTTGTAGTAGAACCTGTCATGGGCGCAGTCAACACCGCACTGAATAATGGATTGACAAGCATGAGCGGTTCAAGTAAGCTGTTGTTAGGATTTATTCTTGCAGGCATGATGGCAGTCGATATGGGTGGTCCGTTCAACAAAGCGGCATATGTATTTGGTACAGCAGCAATCGCAGCAGGAAATTATGATATTATGGCAGCTGTTATGATCGGCGGCATGGTTCCACCGTGTGCAATTGCACTGGCAACCATTCTGTTTAAGAATCGTTTTACAAAGGAAGAAAGAGATGCAGGACCGACAAACTTCATTATGGGTCTGGCATTCATCACTGAAGGTGCAATCCCGTTCGCAGCGGCAGACCCGATTCATGTCATCCCATCATGTGTGATTGGTTCAGGAGTAGCAGGTGCGTTGAGTATGCTGTTTAACTGTACACTGATGGCACCGCACGGCGGCATCTTCGTATTCCCGGTAGTTGGAAATGCACTGATGTATCTGTTGGCATTGATAATTGGAACTGCAATTTCTACTGTTCTCTTAGGTGTGCTAAAGAAGCCAATAGAAGCGTAAGAGAACCTAAAATAATATAATTCACGGATAGTGATTTGAATTAGCGGTGAGACAAACTATTGTTGGATTGCACTTATGAAGTAACAGTGTATCGCATTTATGAAATAATAGTGTGTTGCATTTGTGAAATTAACAGTCCGTAAATGACAGTATTAAGATAGAAATAAAAAATTAAATTAATAAGGAGAAGAAAATCATGAAAGAATTTACTTACACCATCACAGACCCAGAAGGAATCCACGCTCGTCCGGCAGGAGAACTTGTAAAGGCAGCAAAGGCATTTGAGAGTACCATCAAGTTAAATAAGGATGGCAAGGCAGCAGACTGCAAGCGCGTATTTGCTCTGATGGGACTGGCTGTAAAGCAGGGACAGACTGTCACCATTACCGTAGAGGGAAGTGACGAGGACGCAGCAGCAACCGCAATGGAGAGCTTCTTCAAGACAACTCTGTAAAAAAGAAAATGACATGTAACAGCGAAGGTGCAAAACAGTCGCGGCGGCATAAATAAGCACAAAAAAGGCGGACACCGGAATTCGGCAGTCCGCCTGCTGTGCAAGAAGGTTGTAAACATATTTTTGCAGACAGAAAACAAATTATCGTCAGTCGCCTGCTGTGCAAGCGGGTATATTGAAAGGCAGGTTTCATATGGAAATTTATCATGGAAAGAGTGTATTTGGCGGCATTGCGATCGGAAAGACAGCCGTTTATAAAAAAAGTGAGCAGCAGGTAAAGCGCATCAAAACAGCAGATTCTGATGGTGAGTGGGAACGCTATCAGGTGGCAAAGGAGGCCGCAATCAGCCAGTTAGGCGAGCTGTATGATAAGGCCTGCAGAGAGGTTGGAGAGACTAATGCAGCTATTTTTGAAATTCATCAGATGATGCTTGATGATGATGATTATAATGAATCCATTGAAAATATCATTCGTACCCAGCAGGTTAATGCTGAGTATGCAGTGGCAGCGACAGGTGACAACTTCTCACAGATGTTTGCGTCTATGGATGACGATTATATGAGAGGCCGAGCCGCAGATGTTAAGGATATTTCAGAGCGTGTGTTGAATAATCTGGCAGGTGCAGCAAAGCAGGGTGTGACATCAAACGAGCCTGTGATCATTTTAGCAGATGATTTAGCACCATCTGAGACGGTTCAGTTAGATAAGGATAAGGTACTTTCTTTTGTTACTGTGCATGGCTCTGCAAATTCACACACTGCGATTCTCGCGAGAACAATGGCGATTCCGGCATTGATTGGAACGGATATTCCGCTTGATGAGACGACCGATGGTGTGATGGCAATTGTGGATGGCAGCGATGGCACAATCTACATTGATCCAGATGAACAGACCATGGCAATTATGCAGGAAAAGAAGCGCACTGATGAGGAAAAGAAGGCACTTTTGCAGCAGCTAAAGGGAAAAGAAAATAAGACGATTGACGGCAAGAAGATTATGCTGTACGCTAATATTGGAAACATCAAGGATCTTGCGGCTGTTATTCAGAATGATGCTGGCGGAATCGGTCTTTTCAGAAGTGAGTTTTTGTATCTTGAAAAGGAAGATTATCCAACTGAGGAGGAGCAGTTTAAGGTTTATAAGACTGCAGTTGAAACAATGGCAGGAAAGAATGTCATTATCCGTACACTCGATATTGGAGCAGATAAGCAATGTGATTACTTTAATATTGAGCACGAAGAAAATCCGGCACTTGGCTATCGAGCAATCCGTATCTGCCTGACACAGACTGATGTCTTTAAGACACAGCTTCGCGCGCTGTTCCGTGCAAGTGTATACGGAAATCTTTCCATCATGTACCCGATGATTACAAGCCTCTGGGAGGTAAGAAAGATTAAGGAGATTGCAGAGGAGGTAAAAGAGGAGCTGCGCGAGCAGGGCATTGCCTATGGCAATCCAAAGCAGGGTATCATGATCGAGACTCCGGCTGCGGTTATGATCAGCAGCGAGCTGGCAAAGGAAGTTGATTTCTTTAGCATCGGAACAAATGATTTAACACAGTATACATTGGCTGTTGACAGGCAGAATCCTAAGCTTGACCGCTTCTTTGACCCGCATCATCCGGCGATTCTTGCGATGATTCGTATGGTAGTGGAAAATGCGCACAAGGCAGGTATCTGGGCAGGTATCTGTGGAGAGCTTGGCGCAGACACAAGTCTGACAAAAGAGTTTCTGGCAATGGGCGTTGATGAGCTGTCTGTATCTGCGGGAAGTATCCTGCCAATCCGAAAGATCATTCTTGAGACCGACTTAAACCAGTACGGGAAGGAAAAAGAAGGAAATAATGCTGACTGAAAAACGATATGAACTTATTTTAAAGCTGCTTGATGAGCAAAACAGCGTTACAGTGGCGGAGATCAAGGAAAAATTAAAAATTTCTGAATCCACGATTCGCCGTGATCTGAATGCACTTGACAAGGCAGGAAAGTTAAATAAAGTATTCGGAGGTGCGGTTGCAATCGAATCGGGATTTACCACAGCAGAGCCGTCAGTAGCGCAGAAATCAGGAATCAACAGAGAGGAAAAACAGCTGATTGCACGCTATGCGGCAGCATTGATTGCAAAGGATGATTTTGTATTTCTGGATGCGGGAACTACAACCGGCTGTATGATTGATTTTATTACAGAAAAGAATGCAACATTTGTTACAAATGCTGTCAGCCATGCGCAAAAGCTGGCAGCAGCTGGCTTTCGTGTGTATCTGATCGGTGGTGAGTTAAAGCCTACAACCGAGGCAGTTATCGGAAATCAGGCGATTATCAGCCTTGAGACGCTTCATTTTTCCAAAGCATTTTTCGGAACGAATGGTGTCAGCATGAAGGCTGGATTTAGCACGCCGGATTATGAGGAGGCCATGGTCAAAAAGACGGCGATGGGACAGGCGAAGAGGGCCTATATACTGGCCGACTATTCCAAGTTTGGAAATATCAGTTCTGTGACATTTAGTGAGTTTTCCAAAGCGCAGGTGATTACGGACCGCAGACCGCCAGAGGCATTTTTGCGGTGTAAAAATATTATTGTGGCTTAATATTTTTCGCCTGAAAATACAGCTTGCGGTTGAACTTGCCACAAAAGTATGCTATAGTAAGGAAAATTGAATATGTAGTATTCAGGTGTCGGAGCAATCAAAAGAAAGAAGAAACGAAGCAAAAAGGCAATGTAGAAGCAAATTTGCTTTTGAAATCGACTTAATTTAGATTGGCTCCGGTGAAAAGGGAAACAGGTGCAAATCCTGTACGAACTCGTCACCGTGATAGGGAGCAGAAGCCGCAAAATCACTGGGAAACTGGGAAGATGGCAGATGCGAGGATCTTCAGCCGGGAGACCTGCCTGAATGCTGTACAGAAACGAAAGTTTCAAACCACGAGTAAAAAGGTTGTACGTTTGGATTTGTAGGCGATGATTGGAATAAAAGCTTGCAGATCTCTTTTTCGTGCAGCTCTTTGTCGGATTCCAAGCGACAGGGAGCTTTCTTTTTGTGTCCAAAGTGAATCAAATGTTATAGATCACCCAAAGATTGTGTTTGTGAACGGTTCGCTTCTGTCGGTTCTATATTCAGTTTGAAAGAAGCAGACAAAACTGCACAAAAAAGGAAAGGTTAGGTAAGCAAACATGAGGAGAAAAAATCTGGCAGTACTGGTATCTCTGTCCCTGATGGGAACTATGAGCATGACTGGTTATGCAGCAAGTGAGAAGGAGACAACAACCGAGGCAGTAAGCACAGAGGAAGCAAGTTCTGAGGCAGAAAGCGTATCCGCAGATCAGGAGGCAGCTGATAATGTTGCAGATTTGATCGATGCAATTTATGTGCAGGAGAGAAACGACGACACTGATGAGCAATGCAAGGCGGCAAAGGAAGCTTGGGATGCCCTGACTGACGAGCAGAAAGAGCTGGTTGAAGGTGAGAACGCAGATCCAGATTACTTCGGAAGAGATACCGGTGATGCGTCCAAGGATGATCCGAGAAACGGTGATGAGATTGGGGAGAATGAAATTTTGGTCGTAAGCTTTGGTACTTCTTTCAATGACAGTCGTGTTGCTGATATCAAGGGCATCGAGGATGCACTTCAGGAA
>CAVCPW010000223.1:0-10356 GCA_963604075.1 Anaerovoracaceae bacterium
ACCAAACGTAGATGCCAGCATGTTTCCGTCGGTATCGCATACACACAAATCAATTCGTGCGATATTTTTCAGTCCTTCAATTGTACTTTGCAAAATCTGGTTCGAAATCATACTTTCCTCACATTCCGCCGCCGTAGCAGCTTATAGTTTTCACAGCTTACCGCCATTCCTTCTTATATTGTATAACATTTTTTGAGAAAAAAAAAGGGGAAATGTATTTTTTTTACATTTCCCCTTAAAATTTCTCAAACAGTTTCGATTAGTTTAATACAACCAGCTCGCTATCCTTATCAAAGATGTGGATTCTGCTCATATCAAGACCAAGGGTCAGAGTATCGCCCGGTCTTGCAGTTGTTCTCGGGTTTACACGAGCAGTAAAGCTTGTCTCGTTGATATCGAAGTACAGGAATACCTCAGCACCCAGAAGCTCGTATACACGGATAGTTGCTGTGATAGTTGCACCCGGATAGTTGCTCATATCGCCATCATGGATATCCTCTGGACGAATACCGAAGCAAACTTCCTTACCAACATAACCCTTCTGAACCAGAACCTTACCCTTCTCATCTGGCAGAGTGATGTCAGCGTTACCAAACTGAACATGTACCTGATTGCCTACCTGAACAACCTTAGCATCGATAAGATTCATCTGCGGAGATCCAATGAATCCAGCAACGAACTTGTTAGCCGGCTTATCATACAGATTCTGCGGAGTATCTACCTGCTGGATAACACCATCCTTCAGAACAACGATTCTGGTACCCAGAGTCATAGCCTCGGTCTGGTCATGTGTTACGTAGATGATAGTTGTACCTAATCTCTGATGCAGCTTGGAGATCTCGATTCTCATCTGTACACGAAGCTTTGCATCCAAGTTGGACAGAGGCTCATCCATCAGGAATACCTTCGGCTCACGCACGATTGCACGACCCATAGCAACACGCTGTCTCTGACCACCGGAAAGAGCCTTCGGCTTACGATCAAGCAAATGCTCGATATCAAGGATCTTAGCTGCCTCATGAACCAGCTTATCAATCTCAGCCTTCGGAACCTTTCTTAACTTCAGACCGAATGCCATGTTATCATATACAGACATATGCGGATACAGAGCGTAGTTCTGGAATACCATTGCGATATCTCTATCCTTCGGCTCTACGTCATTAACTACCTTATCACCAATCTTTAACTCACCAGAAGAAATCTCCTCCAGACCTGCGATCATACGAAGGGTAGTAGACTTACCACAACCAGACGGTCCTACGAAGATGATGAACTCCTTATCTGCGATCTCAAGGTTGAAATCCTTAACGCCGACAAAGCCGTTAGGATAAACCTTAGTTACATTCTTTAAAGACAAACTTGCCATATGAATTTCCTCCCTAATTTTCGAAACTGTTGACAGTCAGTTTCCTGATGTACTTATAATACATGATTTCATACTTTTTTACCATACTTTTTTTTACCAAAAAAGAGGGTATATTTTTATATACATTGTACACATACTTTTCACATTTTGTTAATAGGTTGAAGTTGTTATTTTTAGTATATCTCCACAAATCCTTCTCCAAGTACCTCGCGTGAATCATTCACTATCACGAATGCTTTACTATCCACATCTAAAACAACATCTTTTATACGTGCAATTTCACGAGGAGATATCACACAAATAAGAATAGTTTTGTCTTGATTGGTGTACATGCCACAGCCATGCAATCCTGTGACTCCTCTGCCCAACTCATTCATGATCCGATCTGCAATTGTTTTCGCCTGATCAGAAATGATATAAAGCATCTTTGAGGAGGTGCTGCCCTCCATCATACGATCCGAAACCTTGGCCGTCAGATATACTACCACGATTGAGTAGAGTGCAATACGCACGCCAAAAACAAAAATGCCAACAGCTGTAATCACCACATCTAGTAGCTGCATCAGCTGCGGCAGCGAAATATGAGGAAAAAAGTGCTGAAGGATTGCGCCACACATATCGGTGCCTCCTGTTGTTCCCTTTCCCAGGAATACAAGACCAATTCCGATTCCCATTGTAACACCGCCAAACACGGCTGTTAAGAACAAATCCGGCTCCTTCATCAACTGCACATATGGAATTACCGCCAGCCAAAAGGAAAGAAGAAGCGATCCTGCCAATGTGCGCTTTGCAAAGTCCCAACCCTTGATCTTTAACACAATCGGAATCATCGGTATATTGAGCACGAGGTTTGTTACCCATAATGGAATACCATCCGGCACCAAGTCTTTCGTTAGTGCCTTCACGATAATTGCAATTCCTGTAAAACCACCAGGCACTAATCCATCTGGGTCTAAGAAAAGCTGAAGCGATACCGCCATAATAGCCGTGCCTGCGATGATCAGCAGATATTCTGCGATTTTTCTTTGTCGAATTATAAGTTTTCTTAGCATATTTTCTCCTTAAAAGGCAAAGAAAGTAAAACCCTGCGATAGATTTTCCTTTCTTTTTTTCTCATATTCTTCTATACTTTTTCAAAATGCACTTATTTATCGCCTATTGATTACATTATAGAACAGGTAAACAAATAGCACTTGTTACGCTGCTGCATTTTCTTATTACATTGCATATAGGAACAGAGCCTCTGTCAACTACCCATTACCTAAAGGCAGTGGAATTCCACCTCAGAAAACTGAAAGGATTTTATTTATGAATTCACATTACTCATATGAATCTACTTACAGCCTGTTGATCGGCCATCGCATCCGAAATGAACGGATTGCCCTAGGCATGACACAGGCCGAATTCGCCCGGCTGCTTGGTATCTCTCCGAGCTACCTCGGTGCACTTGAGCGCGGTACACGTCCTGTCTCGCGAAGCATCATGAATCGACTGCATGAAAAGACACACATTTCCTATGATTACCTGTTGGAGGGTCAGGAAACACCAGACACAGCCGCATCAGGCTCGCAAAATATCGTTGCGGAACCAGAACATTACCGCATCCGACGTGACATTGGTCTGCTGCTCGTCTCCTGCACGCCGCGCGAGGCAAAGGACTGTTACCAATTGATTCATACGTATCTGGAGCACTTACGAAGCTCGTCTGCTACAGCATCAGACGAAGCACCATAAAGAGAACACAAATGGCTGCACCACCAATAAAAAACGGATCGATCAGTCTGCGCGGTTCTTTTTTCTGAAGAGCTTCCTTCTCTCCTCCGTGAAGAACCCACGCAAAATAGTCCTCTCTGTCACATAACTTTGCCAAGAGCTTCACCAATAATACAACAAGCACTGTTGTCACGACTGCAACGATACCGATAATGACGATTGCCGTAACCATATATGTCTGTTGAAAGGCATCAGAAAGCTGAAGTGTTGCGCTCTCATCTATCCCCGACACAGTCAGTGTATTGATCACCTGCGCCGACTGGAAATTAATCAAAAAATGAATCACCATAGATGCATAAATGCTGCCAGATGCCTCAACAACAGCGGCAAAGATCACACCAAGCGCAAATCCATAGGAAAATTGATTGAAATTCAAATGCATCAAACCAAAAATCAGGCCGCTGATAAGTGCTGCCTTCCAGAAGCCGTGGTTGCGGTATCCATGAAAGAAAATCCCGCGAAAGACGAATTCTTCGCTGACTGCCGGGATTACTGCCAAAAACAGAATATTCATCCAACCTGGTCCGCCTACCATCTGTGTTGCCAGACTTGCTGCCGCATTTGGCGCAAACATCGAACTTAACAAATTTAAGAAAGACAAAAGCGGCATAGAAAGAAGCGTAATACCCACCAGACAAAGAAGCGCGCCAATGCCTAGACGGCGATGACGAATTTCTCTATGCAGATTTATATGCTCCTTTGCGGTATAACCCCACACTGGAATTAAAATTAAAAGCTGCGCCACAATAAGATCTGCATAGACCGAAAGCTCCATGTTCTTTGTCAAAAGTGCATACACATAGGAGCCTCCGATCGAAAATACCGCCAGAATCAGAAACGTCAAATTTAATTTTGCAGTTTTCGTCATTCCTACTTCTCTTTTCTGTAGCTGATACGATCATCACCGATTTCTATTTTTCCTTCTTTAAGCAAATGACCCAGTGCACGCTTGAATGCGTTCTTACTCATCTTAAGCTCTCTCTTAATCTTCTCTGGCTCTGCTTTCTCGCCAAATGGAAGATAGCCGCCAAAGGATTCCATCACATTTAAAATAGTTTCACTATCTACATCCATCTGTAAATATGCCTTGTCACGAACTGCCAGATTCAGCTTGCCATCAGAACGTACCTCGGTGACGCGGGCATTAATCAAATCACCCGTACGATAATTGTCATAAATTTCCTTCTTTGGAATCAGTCCAAAATAGCGATTGTCAACAGCAACGAATACGCCAATCTCTGGATTTACGCGGTAAACTGTGCCGCTTACCTGATCACCCTTCTGGTATGGGCTGTCGTTGTGAAGACGCTCATATACCTTCATTGTTGCACACAGACGACCGCTCTTATCCAGATAGAGTGCTACGAGACAATGCTCTCCTCTTCTAACCGGAATGGTCTGCTCTTTAAACGGAAGAAGAAGATCTTTTTCCAATCCCCAGTCTAAGAACGCACCGATTCTTGTCTTTTCCTTAACAGTCAGCACTGCCATCTCACCCATTACAAGAAGCGGTTTCTTTGTCGTAGAGATGATGCGATCCATGGAATCCTTATATACAAATACCTCAATCTCATCTCCTTCTTTTGTTCCTTCCGGAACCTGCTTTCTTGGGAGCAGCACGCTCTCTCTTTCTCCTTCATGTCCCAGGTAAACACCGAACTCCTTGATACGAAGCACGGTCAGCGTCTGCATCTTTCCTAACTCGATCATATTTCCTCTCATTCTGCCGCAGCTTCGCGGCCCTTTGTATTAACTTACACCTATTCTACAGGCATCGAAATTCATTATTATTTTCTCCCCCAATTATTTTTATCGTCGCCTGTGGGTGTTACGTTTTACTGAAAAGCGATAACTGCATAAGCAGTCAGCTCATCTTTCTTTAACTGGACAATAATAGTCCCATCGTCCTGCTTTGTGACAACTGGAATCATCGTATCGCCCAGAAGTGCCTGATAGCGGTACTCGGCTCGAACCTGATGCAATACAAAATCTGACGGAAGGTAACGACTTGCCATCAGCACATACTGCGTGTTATTTACATGGTGGTTACTGTCAAGATGCTCCGGACGCACTGTGACTGATTCCATGACAATACCTTCCTTTGGTGCAGCAATCTTTCGATCTGCATATGGCATGTCAAATGGCTCTCCAATTCCATATGGACTGCTGTCTTCCTCCGTTACGCGCACTGGGCGCATCACCGATGGCTGAACCAGTACCCAGTTTGAATTTGCGATAACGCAATTTGTACCATCCGGTCTCTGGATACAAAAATTTCTCATACCGAGCGTTCCCTTGAATTTATATGCCTGTGTACCAATCACGATTGGCTCGCAGCATTTTGGGTACTCATTTATGATAATCTGCCATGAATTGAGCAACCACACCCGATCACGTTTTTTGAGAATCTCGGTTCCATTGCCCACGTCTTCCGAGTGAAACACACTGCAATCCTGAAGATAATTCATAATGCCTGCCAGTGACAGTTTTCCATCCTCATCAGTCTCGCTAAAGCGGACTCTGCTGGTAAATGTATACATAATTATTCCTCCATCCAGAGCGCAAAACCGCTCCTTATAATTATAACATTTCCTTTTAGGAAAGGAAAGTAAAATTTTATATATTTTTCAAAAAAGTGCTTGACATTTTTGTATTCCTGTATTATCATAAATATGTTGTTTAAAGCGCTATCGCCAAACGGTAAGGCACTGGACTCTGACTCCAGCATTTTCCAGGTTCGAATCCTGGTAGCGCTGTTGACGAGTGGACGCTGTGATGAGATTTCATCGCAGCGTTTTTTTGATCTGTCAACAAGGTCTTTCGTGAAAGGATCTTTCGTAAAATTTCAAGGCACACACCTGTATAACCTTTCTGGCGACATAAAAGGCACCGCCTCATCACGAAGCGGTGCCTTCTTCTTATGCCTTTTTGTTCATGTCTTTTTACGAATACCTATCTTCTGTCAATTAGGGAGTATTTCGTTTAGTTTTCAGCTGCAAATTCATCATACTGCTCTGTTGTATATGCATCCTTAGATGTTTCATAGTTTACATAACGGAAATCACTTACTATACCATACAGGCTGTAAATCTTGCTGTAATCATTTACATGAGTCAGCTGCCAATGGATGTTGTAGTACATAGGAAGTGAAAGTACATTATCGATCATATAAGCCTCTGCCTCTGCATATGCTTCATAACGTGCATCCATGTCGTCTGTAATAGCATTTGCTGTATTTACCATATCAGTGAAGGTCTTATAGGTCTCGATCAATTCAGGAGCATCCTCTTCGCTTACATCGTTGATATTTGTGTAGCTTACAGAGAAGTATGCATTGTCATTTCCGTAGGTTTCCTGAACCATGAAGTTCTGAGGATCACCATAGTCAGCACCCCAACCACTGATTGTAACAGAGAACAGCTTTGGAATACGAACTTCCTGAGCAAAGCTGCTGACATATTCCTTGATGTTCAATACAATAAAGTCATCACCAAGAGAATCAGAGAATGCTTGCTTTAATACCTGTGCAGAGTCAGCTGCTGTCTGGTTTCCGCTTGCGATGTAGTAATCACACTCGATTGGGAAGGTAACTCCTGCTGCTGTCAGCTCCTCGATTGCCTGCGCCTTATATTCCTCAAATTTATCGGAATCCAGACGAACCATAGTCTCGCCATTATAATCAGCAATGCCTAACTTATCCAGAACAAGATCTACATAGTCAGTGCCATCAGAGGTGAAGCAAAGTCCCTTCATAGTGTATGCATTGTTCTCACACTTTAAAGGATTGATTGCATTTGTACGAGCGTAGAAGCTCTCGAGGTCCAGTCCATAATACAGGCACTTTCTGAATGCCAGATTTGCAACTGCAGTATTCCAGTTGGTATCCGGATTTCCGTCTGCATCTAACTTATTATAGTTAAACTTTAACTGATAAGAATACTTGTTAGGACGAGTCTCAACTAACTGATCATGATACTCATTATTTTCATCATCATAGATAATCTTCAAGTTACTCTCAGTAAGTTCAACTGCATCTAACTCGCCTGTCTGATACAGCTGATATGCAGTATCTAAAGAATCTACCATTTTGATTACGACTTCATCAAATGTTGTGCTTTCTGTGTCATACCAGGAATCATTTCTGGTCAGGATCTTCTCATTTCCCTGAATGTACTCAGTGATAGTATATGGTCCGTTGTACCAGATCTGATCATAGCTGGCTGCAAGATAGCCATCTGCACCGATGCTCTCAAGAAGTGCACCTGAAATCGGATACAGACAGGCATATGTACATACTGTATCAAAATACGGAATCTCTGCAAGACAACTTACAACAAATGTGTAATCATCCGGTACGGAAATACCTGTCATGTCAAGAAACTCCTGAATATCAATATTCATGGCAGTCTCTTCGTCAAGCCCCTTGGTGTACTCATAGTACTCAGATGCTCCCTCGATCATCTCGATCGGCATGGATGTATTTGTTGCACCATTCTTCCAGTAGTTCAGAGTAAACTCAAGACCATATGCGAAATCCATCGCGGTAAGCTTAGCCATCTCGTTGCCCTGATAATCAACCCAGGTAACATCGTCCCTTAAATTAAAAGTCCAGGTCTTTCCATTATCCTCAGTTCCCCATTCTGATGCAATACCTGCAATAAGCTCACCATTCGTATCAACTGAAAGAAGTCCATCTATACAGTTTGTCAGAACCTGCAGTTCTTTAGCAGTCTGTGAATGCTGTACACAAAATGTCTCCATCTCATTTGCTGCAGTCTGATAAGTGTAGTAGGATGTCAGACCCTCCGTCTCGTCTGCCATCGCTGCTGCAGGTGTCATTGCGGCAGTCATAGCTGCTGCAAGTGCAAGCGCAAGTGCTTTGTTCTTTTTCATAATCTGCTCCTTCTGCTGCCCAAGGGGCTGCCCTTTATTACTAAATAGTAAAAAAAAGAGCAAAAGAAACAATGGCACTTCTAATCACCATTGATCATCTTTTGCTTTCTTTTCTTTCGTTATTTAGCTGTTTTTCATTATATTATTTTGTGTTGCTATTGTCAAGCGTTTTTTATATTAAAATAGCTGAAATTATTGAATAGTTACTGTCAATGGGACTCTCCTGACAATAGCGTATTGTATAGTGCGAACTTATTTTCAATGACTGAATAATTCAAATCTGCTTTCCCGCAAACTGTGAATCATACAGCGAACGATAGAATCCATGCTTTTCCATCAATTCATCATGTGTTCCCTGCTCGATGACCTCTCCGTCCTTCACAACAAGAATGCAGTCTGCATTCTGAATCGTTGACAGACGGTGCGCAATTACAAAGCATGTCTTATTCTTCATCAATTCAAGCATGGCTTCCTGAATCTGAAGTTCAGTTCTTGTGTCGACGTTTGATGTTGCCTCGTCAAGAATTAACATGTGCGCGTCAAGAAGCATTGCTCTGGCGATAGTTAAGAGCTGCTTCTGACCCTTGGAGATGTTTCGTCCATCGTCTGTCAGTACTGTGTCGTACTGCTTTGGAAGACGCATGATATAGTTGTGAATACGGGCAGCCTTGCAGACACGCTGTACATCCTCTAGTGTAGCATCTGGCTTTCCGTAAGCAATATTTTCATAAATTGTTCCATGGAACAGCCACGTATCCTGTAATACCATGGCAAATGCGCGGCGCAGACTGTCTCTTGTCACCTGTGTAATATCATTTCCATCAATCGTAATCTTTCCGCTGTCTATATCATAAAAACGCATCAGCAGATTGATGATGGTGGTCTTTCCTGCTCCGGTAGGGCCGACGATTGCAATCAGCTTGCCCGGCTCTGCATGTAAGCTCAGGTCATGAATAACCGTACACTCTTTTGTATATCCAAAGCTAACATGTGACAGCTCTACATCGCCGTAAATGTCGGTAAGCATCTTCGCATCTGTACTGTCCGCTGGCTCCTCGGTCTCATCAAGCAAACGGAACACGCGCTCTGCGGCGGCAAGTGCCGACTGAAGCTCACTCATGATGTTCGCTGACTCGTTGATCGGACCTGAAAATTTCCTAGAATATAAGACAAAAGAAGAAATATTTCCGAGTGTCATCTGTCCGAATATAAAGCGAATCGCACCAAAGATCGTGACGAGTGCAAGCGATACGTTATTGACAAGATTTACTGACGGACCGACCATACTGCCCATGTAATCAGCGCGGTAATAGGCATCGACTGCTTCCTCATTTTTTGCCTGAAACTTGCCAATCGTGTTAACTTCCTGATGGTACGCCTTTAAGCTCTTCTGGCCTGAAAGCATCTCCTCGATAAAACCATTTAACTCTCCAAGCTTTCCGGAACGGGCGCGAAAAAGTGGTCTTGTCAATCCGGTCAGTTTCTTAATGAAAAAGATGGTGAGCGGCACTGTAACAACAAAAATCAGTACAAGCGGCGGTGAAATGAGAAGCATCATGACAAGTGAACCGATTACCGTGATAAAGCTTGCTGCCAGTGATACGACATCGTTGGAAAGGCTCGTGTTGATCGTATCGACATCGTAAGTTATGCGGCTGATAATATCGCCTGCAGCATGCGTGTCAAAGAAGCTGACTGGCAAACGCATCAAACGGTCAAAAATGTTGCTTCGCATCGTAGAGACAATACGCTTTGTAATCTGGAGCATGACAAGATTTAACACATAGGCAAGCACTGCTGATGACAGATATAGTGCAATCATAATCTCGCAGCACTGAATAACACGATCCATATCGACCTGTCCCTTGCCAATCATTGCATCGACAGCATAACCAGAATACATCGGGCCTGCTAGGGACAACAGATTGGAGCTGATACTTAACACAATTGCAAGGAAAAGCCATGCCTTAAATTGCCACAGATAGCGGCCAAGGCGAAGCAGAATATGACGTTTTTGCGTCTTTCCCTGTACGAACTGTGCCTGCATTTTCTCCTTCTGCTCTCTGGCGATGGTACGGCATTCCTCTGCCATATTTCGATTGTCATTTTCCCTCTGGTGTGCGCGACAGGCTGCCTCGATCTCCTCTAGCGTGATATCGTGATTTAGCATCGCTGCATTTTGTTTGCTTTTTTCTTCTTTGCGCGCCTCTTGTGTCTCATCCATCTCAATTTTATTTTTTTCGCTTATTGCCTTCTTACTCATTGATTTCTTACTCACCGATACCACCTCCCATCTGTGACTCACTGATTTCTCGATACACCTC
>CAVCPW010000224.1:0-4964 GCA_963604075.1 Anaerovoracaceae bacterium
TTAAAAAGTGTTAGTCAACTAAACTTTTTTCTATGACGGATCCGGCACATAGGTGCAGGAATCTCGTATACTAATGCCTACAGGAACCATGTAATCCTCAGGGCAAGTTTCATTCTCTGAAGCGTGAATTGCCGATTCTACAAGATGTTTTGCAAAATTCGCATAATCTGCTCCCACTGATGTAAGTGCAGGTGTCAATGCACCAGAAAGATACGTGTTATCAAATGCTACTACCGATATATCCTGCGGCACACGAAGGCCTTCATCATGAATCGCACGAAGCACACCTGCCGCAGTAAAGTCGTTGATTGCCACCACTGCTGTCGGACGATCCGGATTTTTAAGAAGCTCTTTCATACATGTGTAACCACTCTCATTTGAATAATCAGTTGAATCATATACATAATCCTCACGATATACAATTCCCTTCTGACGCAGCATTGCGCGATAGCGCATTCGCTTTTCGAGAGTAGACTTCGCATCCTTTAGACCGCCTATAGTTGCAATCTTTTTATGTCCCAGACTAAACAGATAATCCATCGCCAAATCCATGCTGCCGCCCTCGTCTAGATGTACCTTGCAATTTCGCACGCCTGCCGGTCTGTTTGTCGCAATGATTGGTGTACTTTCCAAAATATGATTTAACTGTTCTACATATTCTTCATCCACTGTAATTCGATCAATTACGCCCCCAACTACAATAATCGCATCCACCTGCTGCTCATACAGTTTCATCAGCTGTTTTTTCTCCAACTCCGGATTTCCAAGCGAAGTCAGCATCAATAATAAATAACCTGCTTTATCTGCCGCCTCCTCGCACTCCTTCGCAACTGCCGAGTAAAAAGGACTGTAAATATCTGCTATCATCAAACCAATTGCCCGTGTTTTTGCGTTGCTCAGTCCCTGTGCGAGCGCATTCGGAGTATAGCCATATTTTTGTATTACAGCCTGAACTTTTTCGCGCTTTTCCTCACTGACTCTGGCATTTCTGGTCAGCACGCGCGAAACGGTTGCCGGAGAAACACCGGCTTCTTTTGCGATTGTATAAATATTCGCACGCTCCTTCGCCATAAATTCACCATGCCTTTCCGTCATCCGCTGCATAAAGGACAGTCAAAAGTCTTTTGCAAGCGGTTTCATTTCCTTTTGTATTAACTATACATGATAAATTTTCAGTTTGCAATGGAGAAATTGCACATATTTTCAGAAATGTGTATGACTGTGTATGATTAGGAAGGTTATGACCGAGGATTCCAGCACCAGATTCCTAAAAAGCTATAATAAAAAGCCACAAGGCGCACATCCAATTTTGATATGCCCCCAATGGCTCTATATTTTATGCGTTCTTGTAACGATTATACTCGTCCACGCAGAGAATCTTCTTTGCCAGCTCAACCTCTTCCTTTGTAGGAGTCGGAACACCTTCAAGACCGTACTTGATGCCAAGCTCTTCCCACTTGAATACGCCAAGCGTATGATATGGAAGGATATCGATGCGATATACGTTATTTAAGGTGCTAATAAATTCATGCAGCTTAGTTAAGGACTCTTCGTCACTGTTGATTCCCGGTACAAGTACGTGACGAATCCAGATTGGCTTGTTGATATCAGACAGATATCTTGCGAAATCTAAAATGTTATCATTTGTCTTTCCGGTGAGTGCCTTATGCTTTTGCGGATCGATATGCTTCAAGTCTAACAAAAGCAGATCTGTGTTTGTCATCAGCTGCTCAACCTGTCCAAAGAATGGCTCTTCTCTTGTGAATGGCTCTCCTGCGGTATCGATACATGTATTGATCTTTTGCTTCTTTGCCTTTGCAAACAAATCATTCATAAATTCCATCTGTAAGAGTGGCTCTCCTCCGCTGACGGTAATACCACCTTTCGCACCCCAGTAGTTCTTATAGCGAACTGCCTTTTCAAGAATTTCGTCGGCTGTCAACAGCTGTACGTCCTTCTTTGCCCAGGTATCTGGATTGTGGCAATACTTACAGCGCAGATTACAGCCATTTAAAAATACGAGATAGCGGACTCCCGGTCCGTCTGCAGAACCGAAGGATTCCAGAGAATGAACAACGCCCTGAATCATAACATATTTTTCCTTTCTTGTTTTGTAAACCTCATGTCTTCACGTTTGCCATGTTGTTTGGTTTGTCTTGTTTATTATATGGATATCACTTTTATCTGTAGTAAAACAGGCGGGAGTGCCAAAGCACCCTCCGCCTGTATTATTTTTATAGATTTACAGAAGTTTATTCAACTCTGTCAGGTTTTTATCAGATCGAAACTCAATCGAATCTGTCACTTCTTCTAATTACAGGAAGGAATGGCAAGTTCTCTTGATAACGTCGTCCTGCTGCTCCTTGGTCAGATCGATGAACTTAACTGCATAACCAGATACACGGATTGTGAAGTTAGCGTACTCTGGCTTCTCCGGATGTGCCTGGCAATCCAGAAGCTTCTCAACACCAAATACGTTTACGTTCAGGTGATGAGCACCATTTGCGAAGTATCCGTCCATAGCCTGTACCAGGTTATCTACGCGCTCTTCGTCAGTATTTCCAAGTGCGCTTGGGTTGATGGTCTGAGTATTGGAGATACCATCCAGAGCCCACTCGTATGGCAGCTTAGCAACAGAGTTCAGAGATGCAAGCAGACCGTTCTTCTCAGCGCCGTAAGACGGGTTAGCACCTGGAGACAGTGGCTCACCTGCCGGACGACCATCCGGAAGAGCACCAGTAGCCTTACCATAAACTACGTTAGAAGTAATGGTCAGGATAGAGGTGGTTGGCTCAGAGTTACGATAGGTATGACGCTTCTTGATCTTGGTCAGGAAGTTTCTCAGAAGCTCTACAGCCAGATCATCTGCACGGTCATCATCGTTACCGTAACGCGGGAAGTCTCCCTCGATCTCGTAATCAACAACAAGACCACTCTCGTCACGTACAGTCTTAACCTTTGCATACTTGATAGCACTCAGAGAGTCAACAGTGTGAGAGAATCCTGCAATACCGGTAGCGAAGGTACGACGTACATCGGTATCGATAAGAGCCATCTCAGCTGCCTCATAGTAGTACTTATCATGCATATACTGGATCAGGTTCAGAGTATTTACATACATTCCTGCCAGCCAGTCAAGCATAACATCATACTTAGCAACAACTTCATCATAATCCAGATACTCGGAAGTGATCGGCTTGTATGCCGGACCTACCTGAACCTTGCTCTTCTCATCAACACCACCGTTGATAGCGTAAAGCAGACACTTAGCCAGGTTAGCACGAGCGCCGAAGAACTGCATTTCCTTACCAGTCTGTGTAGCGGATACACAGCAGCAGATGGAGTAGTCATCGCCCCATACAACACGCATAACGTCATCATTCTCATACTGGATGGAAGATGTCTTGATGGAAACTGCTGCAGCATACTTACGGAAGTACTCTGGCAGATTCTTGGAATACAGAACGGTCATGTTCGGTTCTGGAGCCGGTCCCATAGTCTCAAGAGTATGCAGGATACGATAATCGTTCTTGGTAACCATGGAACGTCCGTCTACGCCAAGACCAGCGATAGCCAGAGTAGCCCATACCGGGTCACCGGAGAACAGCTCGTTGTAAGACTGGATACGAGCGAACTTAACCATACGCAGCTTCATTACGAAGTGGTCAATGATCTCCTGAGCCTGGGTCTCATCGATAACACCATTCTCAAGGTCTCTCTGCATATAGATATCAATGAAAGTAGATACACGTCCGATGGACATTGCAGCACCGTTCTGAGTCTTGATAGCTGCTAAATATCCGAAGTACAGCCACTGAACTGCTTCCTGAGCGGTCTTAGCCGGCTGAGAAATATCGAAGCCGTAGCTTGCTGCCATGGTCTTCATATCCTTCAGAGCCTTAATCTGCTCTGCAAGCTCTTCTCTCTGACGGATTACATCATCAGTCATGGTACCATCACCACAGTTAGCCAGATCCTTCTGCTTCTCAGCAACAAGGAAATCAATTCCGTACAGAGCGATACGACGATAGTCGCCTACGATACGGCCACGGCCATATGTATCCGGCAGACCAGTGATGATCTTGTTCTTACGTGCAGCACGAATCTCTGGTGTATATGCATCAAATACGCCCTGGTTGTGGGTCTTGTGATATACAGTGAAGATCTTGTGCAGCTCTGGGCTTGGAGTATATCCGTACATCTCGCAGGACTCCTCTGCCATTCTGATACCACCGTAAGGCATGAATGCTCTCTTTAAAGGCTTATCAGTCTGAAGACCTACAACCTTCTCAAGATCCTTATCCAGGTATCCTGGGCCGTGAGATGTGATGCTGGAAACGATATCGGTATCCATATCCAGTACGCCGCCCTTTGCTCTAGCCTGCTTATTTAACTCCTGCAGCTCTCCCCAAAGCTTATCTGTAGCCTCAGTAGCATCTGCAAGGAAGGATGCATCTCCATCATATGGAGTATAGTTGTTCTGAATGAAATCGCGGGTGTTGACTTCCTCTTTCCAGAGTCTGCCCTTAAAACCAGCCCATGCTTCAAACTGTTTCATGATTCAAAAACCTCCTTTAAAATTTACTGACATCCCCAGTTCGGGAGTCCTATCATATGTGCAGTATCACCCGGAACCTAAGCGTAAAGCTCCAAAGCAGAACAAAACCAACAGCAAACTTGTTAGATGCTGTGATTCTCTTGCTTCGGTTCCCGGCGATGCTGCACATCCTCTCGTCACTGATGGTGTCACAACCTTTGGTCTGACACTATAATAACATATCCTCCAAAATCTTACAAGCACACAATTACGTTTCTTTGCATTTTTTTCAATACATCGTTACTGTTTGCATGACACCCATTTTTAACACGCCGTGAGCAAGAAATCCCCCACCTCTATAGGTGGCGGGATGAATTGCGTTTGACACGGCGTTTCTTGACTTCTGTATTTCGCGGTATTATAATCT
>CAVCPW010000225.1:0-3236 GCA_963604075.1 Anaerovoracaceae bacterium
AGGTACTAGAACTCCGCCAATGGAACCCTAGGGGCTTGCCCCTAGGTTAAGTCAGACAGCACGCCATCCTGAATCGCACCTTCTACACCATCTGGATAATTTGTCTGGAACATATTGGTAAACATCAAATCCGGAAGATCTCCAGATGCAAGCAACTGCTGGAAGAAAGAGCCATCATCTCCTGCCGGTGCATGGATAAACTTGAAGTTTAATCCCGTTTCCTCTTCCATTTTCTTTACAACCGGATTGTCTCCCATATCCGTGTAATACGCTCTTGCACTAGATGGAAAATCGCAGAAAATTGTCAGCGTTACATCGCCATCCGCAATTTTCTTGCGGTCATCTGTTGCCTCTGCCATTGCGGTCATACCTGTCATTGCGGTCGATACTGTCATCGCTGCTGTCACTGCAACAGCCTGTAACTTATTCCATTTCTTCCTCTCTTTCTTCCATCTTTCATGGTATATTGCTCGTGAACTACTCCGACTTATAGAAGTCGGAGCTTCCTGCTTAAAGATCCACATTTTTGCAAATCTCTAGGATTCCCTTAATGTAAATTACAAGTGCAATTTCAACTCTCTTAAGGAGAATTGATTCGTCTGGCTGATGATAATCGCCATGTCCCGGTGCAAACAGCCCCTCTGGCGCAGAAGGCAATGGCATTCCAGTTCCACATGCAAACGCTCTCGGAAGCTTTCTTGCATAAGTTCCGCCACTCATGACAAATGGCTTTGACTCATTTCCAGTAAAACGATTATAGATATCTGTCATAATCTGAACTGCCGGATGCTTTGGATCAAATAAGGTTGGCTTTGCATTCCTTGTAACCGCAAGCGAAAATCCATGTTCTGCGGCTGCTGCCTGCGCTGCTATGGACAAATCCTCGCTGCATCCTGCCGGATATTTTGACAAGAAGCCAAATACCAGATGACCATCACGAATCCATCCCTGTGTCACCGTTAACACAATCGGCCCTGAAATTTCATCTTCACGAAATACATTCAACGGTGTTCCATGACCATCTTTATTAATCGCACAAATCCAAGACAACGCTTCACAGTCCTCTTTGTCTGCCAGCTCATACTGACAAATCGTCTCACAAAGAAGTGTCAGCGCGTTCTTTCCCTTCTGAGGAGCTGCCCCATGAGCCGTTACTCCACGAGCCGTCAACTTCCAGAAAACTTCGCCATCCTCCACTTGTTTTTCAACCGTAAGATCTGGATGACTTTCGTCAAGCAATTTTACAATTCCCGGTGCATCACAAACAACGGCCTCTGCATGATTTGGTACGGAGTACAATCCACAATCACATGATAATGAGCGCAGTTTGCTGCTCACCGCCTTCTTCGCTGTCAATTCTCCATTAAAGCTTCCCCGTTCACCACAGCATACCGGAAAACCACTGTCTGGAACCAAAGATAATTCTGGGCATGGATAATGATCAACAAAATAGTCAATATCAAACATGCCAACTTCTTCACTGGTTCCCATATATGCGTCCAGACTGTATGGAAGCTTTATGTTATGCTCCTTCATATACAGCAGCACATACAGCGCCATCGCAGCAGAGCTTTTATTGTCCTGACAGCCTCTGGCGATCATATAGCCCTGCTCCACAACTGGATCAAATGGATCATGCTCCCAACATCCTGCTACTGGAACAACATCAAGATGACTCCAGATTCCAATGGATTTTTCACTATTTCCGTATCGAATTCGTCCCACACAGGAATCAAAATTCTTTGTCTCCAGGCCATACTCGGAACCAATCTTTAACATCTCATCCAACACACGAACACATTCCGGTCCATACGGTGGCTGCTTATCCTCTGGTACAACAGCCACACTCGGAATTTTACAGATTCGAATCAAATCCTGTACAAGATTTGGCATCTTGCCAGAAACCCACGAAGCAATTTCTTTCTCATCTGCTTTCATCTGTTCTGCGCAAAGTCTCCCCAAACTCATTCAATCACCTTCCCGCATGAATGCTCTTGTCAACTGACAATCCCACAAACTCATCTGCTGCTTCTCTTACCCAGGCGAATCGCTCATGATCAATGTCTCCTGGAACGGTACAGTCACCACCAAGAATTACACCAATTGTTCCTGTCTCCTCAAGGATGCGCTTTGTCTCAGCTTTAACAGCCTGCTTACTTCCGCTATAAAGAACGCCAGTCTTTGTGTTGTCAAATCCTCCTAAAACACAGCGGCCGCCAAAATACTCCTTGCCATCCTTTAAGCTTAAGTTCTCAACATAAACAGCCCAGTTGACAACCTTTGACGGATAATCCTTCCATACCTCGATGCGGTTCTTATCTCCTGCCCATCCACAACAATGCAGGATATTATTATCGCTCAATGTATTCGCATACTCCAAAAGCTTTAACTCAGCAGGTGTAACGATTTTTTTGTACTCCTCTGCTGTAAAACGGAATTCCTCTGCGTTCTGTACGCAATAGTAAATACCGGTGCAACCAGCTTCCTCGATCACACCCTTGATCAAAGATTTGATATCCTCTCCAATCACCTCAAATGCGTGGCATACAGCCTCTGGATTTGCCTTTAAATGACTCATTAAAAGTTCTTCGCTTGTGCCAAAACGCATAAGAGACATTGGGCAAAATACATTATAGAACACACAACACTCATCCTTTACTGCCTCTACCACACCCTTTACACGGGCAATCTGCTTGCGAATGTATGGATGATCCGGACCCATTGGCTTTAAGTTAAACCAGTCCTCTGGCTTTTTAATTTCTGCAATGCCTGGGTTTGGATAATTAAAATATCCATCGCACATTACCTTGATCAAATCAAAATCTGCTTCCCGATATAGCTTTAAATGCTCATCAATCGTTTCCTGTCCAAAATCATCATCTGGTGAAAAATGATACCAGAATGCGATTGGCACACGATCCACCGGTTCATTATTAAATGCATGAAGTACACGTTCTTTCTTTGTCATAATTTTTCCCTTTCCGGCTCCTATAAGCCACTACAAAAATGCAAATGTTCTTTCAGTTTCTGACTTTCACATTGTATTATCACTAGCAATTTTAACTAGTAAAGCATTAATCTTTAACTGCTTTTTAGCTTTTTTTGCTAAATTTATTATAGCAAATCGATCTTTCCTTTTTCTTTCAATTTTTCATCATTTTCTATGCAGAATCGGTCATTCTGTGAACTACTCCGACTTATAGAAGTCGGAGCTTCCTGCTTCAACCACTACTGCA
>CAVCPW010000226.1:0-3379 GCA_963604075.1 Anaerovoracaceae bacterium
ATATTCATGAGGACAGTAAGTATTACTATCTGACAAAGCTGGCTGCAGAGTGTTCAGCAAAGAGACTGGTACCGGATTACATTTCAGAGAAGGTCATGAAGGAATTAAAGGATGGAAATTGTTATCCGTGTATGGGTTGTCGCTCTTTCTTAACTGTATATCATGATGAGAACGACAAGCCAAAGTTCTACGGACGTTTTAACCAGGGCGTTGTTACAATCAATCTGGTAGATGTAGCATGTTCTTCAGGTAAGGATATGGAGCGTTTCTGGAAAATTTTTGATGATCGTCTTGAGATGTGTCACCGTGCACTGATGTGCCGTCACAACCGTTTAAAGGGAACGCCATCTGACGTAGCACCGATTCTGTGGCAGTATGGCGCATTAGCCCGCTTAAAGAAGGGTGAGACGATTGATCGTTTACTCTATAATGGATATTCTACGATTTCTCTTGGATATGCTGGTTTGTGCGAGTGTGTCAAGTACATGACAGGGAAGAGCCATACCGATCCGCAGGTCACACCTTTTGCACTTGAGATTATGCAGCATATGAACGATGCATGTGCAAAGTGGAAGGAAGAACATAATATCGACTTCAGTTTGTATGGTACTCCGCTTGAGTCCACTACTTATAAGTTTGCAAAGTGCTTACAGAAGCGTTTTGGTATAATTCCGGGCGTTACAGATAAGAACTATATTACAAATAGCTATCATGTTCACGTAACTGAGAAAATTAATGCATTTGATAAGCTGAAGTTTGAAGCACAGTTCCAAAAGCTGTCCCCGGGAGGTGCAATCAGCTATGTTGAAGTTCCAAACATGCAGAATAATATCGATGCTGTTCTTTCTGTTATGAAGTACATTTACGAGAATATTATGTACGCAGAGCTGAATACCAAGAGTGATTACTGTCAGGTATGCGGATACAACGGAGAGATACAAATTGTATCAGATGACGATGGAAAGCTGGTTTGGGAGTGCCCGAACTGCGGCAACCGCAATCAGGACAAGATGAATGTCGCAAGACGTACATGCGGATACATCGGAACCCAGTTCTGGAATCAGGGAAGAACCCAGGAAATTAAGGAACGTGTATTGCATCTGTAAACAGCTGCATCATCTGTAAAAAAAAAGTTGTGCATCTGTAAACAGTTGCATATCTATAAATAGCGAAGCGGATTGCGAATATCCGCTTGACTAATATTTGGAAAAAGAACGCGTTATGTGAAAAGCCACTGCGCGTTCTTTTTCTTTCGTCTTGCCAATCGCCTTTTTCCATGCTATACTAAAGCGAACGTGCCTTTTTATGTTTTATAGGTACGTTAAAGGAGGAAGTAATGATTTCCTATATTTCAGGAATTTATGCCGGACACAGCACAGATGCCGTAGTTATTGAATGCAACGGTATCGGCTTTTGCATCCGGGTGCCGGAGACTGTATTTAATCGTCTTCCAGCGAAAAATAGTGAATTTAAGCTGTATACCTACCTTTATGTAAAGGAAGATGTGATGCAGTTATATGGTTTTATAAGCAAAGAAGAACTGGAGATGTTTGAGCTTCTGATTGGCGTCAGCGGTATTGGTCCGAAGGGCGCACTTGGGATTTTATCTGCGTTGTCAATGGATACGCTTCGGTTTGCAATTTATGCACAGGATGCGAAGACAATCGCAAAGGCACCGGGCATTGGAATAAAGACCGCTCAGAAAATGATTCTCGAGTTAAAGGATAAAATTTCGCTTGCGGATACGCTAGGGGAGCAGTCGGAAGAGATTACCGGAACGACTACAGCAAATTCGGCTGTTTCAGCGAACCGTGCGGAGGCGATAGAAGCACTGACAGCGCTTGGCTTTAGTGCTTCTGAGGCAGTACGGGCAGTTTCAGGTGTCAAGAATATTGAGACACTCAGCACTGAGGCGATTATTAAGGCCGCATTAAAGAAAACTCTGTAAATAGAATGTAACAGCGTATCTTGACAAATAGTGAGTTTAGCAATTGTAGGTAGGATCGCAGAGGAAGAACATGGAAAGAAGAATTATCACAACCCAGCTCGAAGAAAATGAAAACGTGTTGGAAAATCATCTCAGACCTCAGTATCTGTCCGAGTATATTGGACAGGAAAAGGCCAAGGAGATCTTGAAGGTATATATAGAGGCGGCCAAGAAACGTAAGGAAGCACTGGATCATGTGCTCTTGTATGGACCTCCGGGACTTGGAAAGACCACGCTTGCAGGAATCATTGCAAACGAGATGGGAAGCAATATTAAAATTACATCTGGTCCCGCAATAGAAAAGCCGGGCGATATGGCTGCCATTTTAAATAGTCTCTCAGAAAATGATGTGCTTTTTGTGGATGAAATTCATCGCCTCAGCCGTCAGGTTGAGGAGGTTTTATATCCGGCGATGGAAGATTTTGAAATTGATATCATGATTGGAAAGGGTGCGAACGCCCGCTCCATTCGTCTGGATCTGCCGAAGTTTACGCTTGTTGGTGCAACCACGAGAGTTGGTCTTTTGACAGCACCGCTTCGTGACCGTTTCGGTGTGGTGCATAAGCTTGATTTCTATACGACAGATGAGCTGGTGCAGGTGCTGGAGCGTTCCGCTGATGTACTTGATGTCAAGCTTGAGCGCGAGGGCGCATTGGAGCTTGCACGCCGCTCAAGAGGAACGCCGCGTCTGGCAAACCGTTTGTTAAAGCGTGTGCGTGATTTCGCACAGGTGCGCTATGACAGTGTAATCACTAAAGAGGTAGCTGAGTATGCACTGGATCTTCTTGAAGTAGACCGCCTTGGACTGGACAAGGGCGATCGCGCAATTCTGGAGACCATTGCCGATAAGTTTGGAGGTGGCCCGGTAGGTCTTGATACCATCGCGGCAGCGCTTGGCGAGGATTCTGGTACTATTGAGGATGTTTATGAACCGTACCTGATTCAGAATGGTTTGATTGAGCGTACACCGCGCGGCAGAGCGATTACCCGATTGGCATATGAGCATCTTCACAGAGCGGTGCCTGAGGTATAATAGGCTACCTTAAGATAAGTTGGAAAGGCGATCTCGCGGCCATTTATGTAATAGTGGCATTTTGAGAGCAGCAAAGAATAAGAAACAAAAGCCATATGGCTTTGAGGATATGGAGAACATGGAAAGAAATAGTACAGATGTTATAATAGATGATAAGGTGTATACCATCAGCACTGATCAGGACGCCGCATATGTGAGACGGCTTGCTGAGTACATCAATGAGAAGATGGAGCTTTTACATCGCCAACCGGAGTATAGCAAGCAGCCCAATGGCATTCGCCAGATGCTTGTTCTGATGAACATGGCGGATGATTACTGCCGTATGAAGCAGCAGGCAGTAATCATCCGCCATGTTCATC
>CAVCPW010000227.1:0-22114 GCA_963604075.1 Anaerovoracaceae bacterium
GCACAAGAGTATGCAACAAAGCGTTATCGCTCCAACCTGATCAACTGGGGCATGATTCCGTTTATCTTCGAGCCTGAGAAGCTTCCGTTTACGAATCTGGATTACATTTTTGTGCCGGGCATCCGCGATGCGGTAAAAGAGAAGTTGCCGAAGGTGACTGCGTATGCGATAAAGGACGGTGCGCTGGAGAGCTTCGAGCTTGAGATTAAGCCGCTTACAGATGATGAGAGACAGATTATTCTGGATGGCTGCCTGATTAACTATTATAAAAATAACTAACAAACAAAACGGCAGCGATTTTTCAGTGCAAAGTGATGGGCTGAAAAATCGCTGTCTTGATATAATAACTGGGAGGAATGTCGATGAAGCGTGTGGATTTACAGGAAGGATGGCGCTTTGCTGAGGCTGGAAGTACCGAGTGGACTCCAGTGGGTGTGCCGGGCACGGTGCTGTCAGGGCTGTTAGAGGCGGGAAAAATGGAGGATCCGTATTACCGCGAAAATGAGTATGAAGCTAGGGAGCTTTTGGCAAAGGATTACGTGTTTGAAACTGATTTTTCTGTTTCAGCCGAAGTATTGGACAAGAAGCATTGCGTATTAGTATGCGAGGGACTCGATACGCTTGCTGACGTTTACGTGAATGAAAAGCTGATTGGAAGGGCAGATAACATGCACCGCACATGGCGCTTTGACTGTAAGGATGAGCTGCAAAAGGAAAATCACTTGCGCATCTATTTTCACTCGGCACTGACTTACATTCGCGAACATGAGGCCACTCCGGGAAAGGAGATTACTTTCGAGGCGACCGGTGTCATCGGCGGCAATCAATATATCCGAAAGGCACATTCGATGTTTGGCTGGGATTGGGGCGCACAGCTGCCTGATATCGGAATTTGGAGAGATCTGTATCTGGAGTGCTACGATGCAGGACGCATCGAGGATGTGGTGATTCATCAGACGCATACGTGGGGCGAGCGTCCGCAGATGGGCGAGTTGTCACAGGAAGAGTATACAAAAGCAATCGAGCAGGCTGACACGGTCGCTCTTTCGATTACTGTTGTGCCTGAAGAAGGTGAGTTGCCAGAGGGCACGAGCGCTACTGTTTGTGTCAGTGATCCGGATGGCAAGCCGGTGGAGACTGTTCTTTTGCCGACTAAGGGTGAGTCTGTGCAGGCAATGATTCAGATTGCACAGCCGAAGCTTTGGTGGTGCAATGGTCTGGGCAGTCAGCCACTTTATACGGTGGAGGCATCACTCACAAGTGAAGACGGTGCTGTGCTTGATTCAAAAACATATTCTATCGGTCTTCGTGAACTCACGGTCAGCACAAAGAAGGACGAATGGGGAAGTGAGTTTGCCTTTGTGATAAATGGCATTTCTATCTTTTCTATGGGTGCAGATTACATCCCGGAGGATTGCATCTATCCGTGGATTACAAAGGAGCGAATCGACGCGCTGCTTCGATCTTCTGTGAAGGCAAATTATAATACGATTCGTGTTTGGGGCGGAGGTTATTATCCGTCTGACACGTTCTATGATCTGTGCGACCGCTATGGATTGATTGTATGGCAGGATCTGATGTATGCGTGCAATGTTTATGACTTTACTGAGGAGTTTGAAAAAAATATCTGTCAGGAGACGATAGACAATGTGCGTCGCTTGCGTCATCATGCAAGCCTTGGACTGTGGTGTGGAAACAATGAGCTAGAGTCTGCGTGGGATCACTGGGG
The DNA here is from genome assembly GCA_963604075.1 of Anaerovoracaceae bacterium. Lineage (GTDB taxonomy): Bacteria > Bacillota > Clostridia > Lachnospirales > Lachnospiraceae > Anthropogastromicrobium. Next base: position 1,730 of record CAVCPW010000227.1, read on the forward strand.
TATTGCAGAGACACACAGTCCATTGCTCAAAGGAGATTATATCAAGCAGTTTGAATATGTACTTCCGAAGGTCACAAAGGCAGAGGATTCGGACACCTTTTACTGGCCATCATCCCCATCATCGGGCGGATGCTTTGACAATCCGGACGATCATGACAGGGGGGACTGCCATTACTGGGATGTATGGCATGGAATGAAGCCATTTTCAGATTATAGAAAGCATTATTTCCGTTTCTGCTCTGAGTTTGGTTTCGAGTCCTTCCCGGAGCGAAAAACGATTGATACTTTTGCGTTGCCGCAGGATTGTAACATCTTCTCTCCTGTTATGGAGAGCCATCAGAAAAACGGCACCGCAAACGGAAAGATTTTAAATTATATTTCAGAAAACTTCCTCTATCCGAAGGATTTTGACAGCTTAATCTACGTCAGTCAGGTACTGCAGGGTGTAGCCATAAAGGCAGGTGTAGATCACTGGCGTGCAAATAGAGGTCGTTGTATGGGTGCGCTGTATTGGCAGTTAAATGATAACTGGCCGGTGGCATCATGGTCCAGCATTGACTATTTTGGACGATGGAAGGCTCTTCATTACATGGCAGCTCGCTTCTTTGCACCGAAAGCAGGCTACATTTATACGGAGGATACGAAGGCTGTCATCAGCGCTGCAAATGAGACGCTTGAGGATCAGAATCTCACTGTGACGGTTCGCATCCGCGATGTGGAGTTCAATGTGCTGTTTGAGGAGACTGTAGAGGCTTGCGTGAAAGCACAAAGTAGTGTGCGTGTGATGGAGCGCGATTTTGATGATGTGATCGGTTCTAAAAAGCGCCGCGTCTTTGCCGAAGCTGTTTACACATGGGCGGATGGCACGACAAGTACCGAGGCAGAGGTGTTTGTTCCATATAAGCATATGGAACTGATGCAGCCACAGATAGAGGCTGATGTAACAGAAGAAAATGGAACAATTGCAATCAGTTTAAGTACCGATTGTTTCGCCCCGTTTGTATGGTTGGAGATCGGGGAAGATGTCATTTTCTCCGACAACTGCTTTGATCTGACTTGTGAGGAGACAAAAAAAGTCTTTATCAAGAAAGAAGATGTTTTATCCGGAAAGGCGCTTCACGCTGAGGATGTGCGCAGAACATTAAAGATAAAGAGTCTGCGCGATACGTATGAATAATTTTCAGATAATTACAGTCATTTGTCTGCTGATACTGTTGCTAATCATTGCGTGGTGTGACCAGCGGACAATGACGATTCCGAATGCGCTTGTGCTTGCCTGCATGGTTTTGGCTGCGCTGGCGGTGTTTACATTTCCAAAGGTGGGAATCTCGTCACGTTTGATTGGAATGGTAGTAGTCAGTTTGCCGTTACTGCTGATTACGTTTATTGTCCCAGGTGCATTTGGCGGCGGGGATATCAAGCTGCTGGCAGTGCTTGGCTTTTATCTTGGTTGGAAAATGTGTTTGATCTCCTTTGCGCTGGCGGTGCTTGCTGGCGGTATTTATGCGATTGTATTTCTCTTGTTGAGGAAAAAAAACGGGAAAGCACACTTTGCATTTGGACCGTTTATTTGTGCCGGGACGATCTTTACCATGTTTGCAGGAGAAAAGCTGCTTTCGTGGTGCTTGTCTGTTTTGAAATGATACTTTGATACTAGAGTCAGAAGGTGTAAAGCATTGATGCAGGCTTGCTTGCAAAAGGAGTTTTACATTGATTTTACAGAAAAAAGATGTAAAATTGAAGATGTGGAAGTATAGTACCCCTTGATACATAGAAAAGGCAAATTTAAGTAAAATTTTGCGGAAAGGTATGGTAGGCAATGGCACTGGTTTTTATTGTGGAGGACGATAACGATATCCGTCAGATTGAGGCATATGCGCTCAAGTGCGGAGGATTTGAAATCGAAGAATTTGAGGATGCAAAAGCACTTTACGAAAGACTGGAAAAAAAGATACCGGATTTGTTCATGCTTGATGTGATGCTGCCAGATGAAGATGGGCTGGAGATCGTAAAGAAACTGCGTGCAATGCCTCAGACAAAGCATTTGCCGATCATGATGGTGACAGCAAAGACAACCGAACTGGACAAGGTGCGTGGACTTGATACCGGAGCTGATGATTATATGACAAAGCCATTTGGCATAATGGAGCTCTTGTCACGTGTGAAGGCATTGTTACGCCGAAGCGCAGGTGCGCAGACAAAACGCATCGAGGTTGGTGATCTTGTGTTAGATGATGAACGTCATTTAGTGACTGTAAAGGATGATGTGTGTGAGCTTACTTTCAAGGAATATGAACTGTTAAAGCTTCTGATGGCAAATTGTGGCATGGTAATGACGAGAGAAATTATCATGGAACGTGTATGGGGAACCGACTTTGAGGGTGAGTCCCGTACACTTGATATGCATATTAAAACGCTTCGCCAGAAGCTTGGCGAGGATGGTTCGATGATTCGCACAGTGCGAAATGTCGGCTATTTACTTGAGAAGGAATAAATGAAGATATAAGTAAATAAAAATATAATTCAATGGGGACAAGTCAATGGCTTGTCCCCATTTGTGATTATTCAACGCTTCTGTTACTGAGAAATTGCACAATGCTTCCAATAATCGCCAGTGACAAAAACGCACCATAAAAAATCGTAATTTCATCAAAATGAAGCAGATCAAAGAAAATCTGGATCACAACAAGCGCACCGCAAAATGCTGTCACGAGAATAATGACCGGCTTTTGCAGCTTTACGCAGATAAAACCAGCTATGGCACCGAGAACAATTCCAATAATGCAAGTCACAAGAATCGAAAGAGACGGCATAAAGGATGTTAAAAGTCCACAGGAAAAGATTGCTACTAAAAGAAATGCAACCAGAAAAGTGGATAGAAGAATGAGCCGTGTTGCAAGAAAGCCAAGAATCAGACCTAGGACGACGGCACTCGCGGCGATAATCCAGAGCTTGTCCGTAAAATGACCTGACAACAAAAATCCGAATCCAACGCCGATCACAAAGCCTGCTCCGGCAGCGAAGCAAAAAAAGAGGTGATATCCCCAGAAACAAAGAAGCACAGCTAAAATCAGTGAGACAACAGAAAACAGAATTTTAACGATGTTTGCATCTGTAAGAAACGGCATCAGACCGCCAAGAAAATTGACTGCTTGTGAAATCAGTTCTTCTATAGATGTCATCATATATATCACCTGTTGTCTTGACCGTTAAGACGCGGCAAAACAGTGTTTCGAAGTCTTCGTACAGCAGGAATGGTACCTGCATCGGTCAGCTGAAGACCGGCAAGGAAGGTGATATTGCAGTCTGGATGATTGGAAAAATATGGTCCCAGCCATCCGTCCCATCCGTACTCACCCATTGTCGTGTACATAATGGCTTTGGACGGATCCTTCATGACACGCATCAGATTTCCGTAGCTGTAGCCCTCTAGGCCGCCCCAACCTCTAGAAAGTGCTTCCTGCTGCCATGGCTGAAGGCTTCCCTGTGTGAAATAGCGTACAATTTCAGGCTCTAGAATCTGGTGCCCCTTGTAGCTTCCGCCGTTTAACAGCATAGAACCAAAATGAGAGTAATCTATCAATGTGGAGACAAGGCCTGCACCGCCTGACTGGAAGGCTGGAAGTGTATCCATTGAATTTCGAATTGCTAAGTGGTTTCCGGTATGACGCTCAAAACCACCGTTAACGCGCTTGTAAACGGTAGCAAGGCGATTTTGCTTTTCTTCTGGAACGAAAAAGCCGGTGTCTTCCATCTCGAGCGGATCGGTGATTTCCTTCTTTAAAAACTCGGCAAAGCTCATGCCGGAGATCACTTCAATTAAGGCACCGATGATATCAGCGGATACTCCATACATAAAGCTTGAGGAAGGCTCAAATTCGAGCGGATTCTTGCCGATTCGATCAGCAAATTCGCGTGTCGTCATCGGATTATCACTGAAAAGTCGCTTGTCCATCTCAACGAATACATCTAAGGTCGCTTTACCAGCTGCAGAATTGCTGCCATAGGACAGACCGGATGTCATAAAAAGCAGATCGTGTACAGTCATCTGGCGATTGACCAGAACAAGGGTGTTGCCATTTACGTATGTCTGATTGGCGAAAGCCGGGATGAATTTGGACACTGGATCATTCAGATCAACAAGACCACGCTGCATCAAAATCATCATACATGCCGCGGTGATTGGTTTACTCATTGAGTATAGGCGCATAATCGTGTTTGGAGCCATGGGAACTTTATTCTCCAGATTGGCATAGCCAGACTGCAAAGAGAGCACCGGGCCGCCGTCTTTTAAGACAAGCAGATTCATGCCTGCCACTTCGTTGTCCAAGACAGCTTTTTCCATGACGGAAGCTGCCAATTTTTCGATTTCCTGAAGTTTCATAGTATTATTACCTCCTTATTGTGCTAGTGCAAGTTGTCGTAAGAACCGTTCTGTACGTATCATAGCACAATAAGGCCAAAATAGAAAGCGGCTGCATTGCTATTTTAACTGGTTTGTGCTAAAATGTGACTATTCAAAGCGAAGAAGAATTTGAAAAGATCCGAAAAGATCAGGAAAGATCAGGAAAGATCCGAGAAGATTCCGAAAGATCAGGAAAGGAAGTGATACAAATGGGAAGATGCAGGAACTGCCATGCACACTTTTGGGGGAATCCACATTTTTGCCCCAGTTGTAAGACAGATTTGTGGTATGAGGAGTACAGTGACGAGGGCTGTGATTTTAAGGCACTTCAAGAAGAAGGAAACAGACTGATTGCAAAAGGAAACTATGAGAAAGCGGCAGTAGCATTGAAGCTTGCGTTAGACCAGGTGATGTACAAGCATGCACAGCATTCTATGCACCGCCTGAAGGATGCAGTCAGTGATTTTGTCTGGCTCTACAGCAATGAGGCTGCCGATATCAGCGATGATCGAATTACCGATGTGCTCGATTATTTTGAGGAGGAGTGCTTTGGTCAGCCAGATAAGTATCGCAGTGATCTGATGGAGCTGCGCCGTGAGGCATCAAAGCGTCTGCCGCAGGCAGAGTACCGTGAGAAGCAGGGACTTGATTTTCCACATCTGCGTTCCTATTGGGCACTAGTTCCGGTATCACAGGTGATGGATCAAAATAGTGTCAGTGGTTATGAGCCAGATATCTTAGAGGCGAAGCATCTGCTATTGACAGAGAGCTTTTTGTATCTGTATTTGAATTTTTCGCGTGTGATAAAATATTTGCAGGCGCAGGATTCATTGAATACGCAGATGATCTACGACGAACTGCTGCCGCTTTTGCACCCAGATCTGGATATGGAGAAAAACGGGGAGAACGATACAGCAAAGCTGATGGGACAGGTGTTGTGTGCATTCCTAGAGGACGGATTTGAGGAGTTTGCAACGCTTTATCAGGATCACTTTGCGGAAAATGCGGCAAAAAAGGTAATTGAACGCTGTGGTCAGATCGCGGGAGAGGATGCGGTCGGCGACGCACTTCTTCAGATGGCAGTATTTGCACCGTTGCTTTCGACTGAGCGAAATGGACAGGCAGTATATGAGACGGCAGTGCCTTGCGTGACTGCTGTGCTGACAGAGATTAACCGTCTGCATCAGGTGCTTTCAGAGACACTTGACGAGAAAGAGCGAAAGAATATCAAGCATACGATCAGTGTCCTGTGTGCCGAGTACTGTGGAATGTACGGAGCTGGCGAGTATCGTATGGGACTGGAGGCACAGGCCGATCCGGAGTTGTTTTTGGATGCGATGGATCAGGCAGCAGGAAATGGCATAACGCTGGCCGCTGAGGAAATGATGCGAAGCTACTTTTATGGTCGTCACGGCTGCGAAATTCAACCGGGCTATGCCAAATTTTACTCAAGGCTGGTTTCACTTCGCCATGTGGCGAGCTCAATCAGCGAGGCAGTAGAGAGCGTCGAGGGACTGGAAATGCTGGTACCGGGAGAGGATTCTTCGCTGTAAAGAAAGACAGAAAAAGAAAGTATTTAAAATTTTATGAATGCAATTGTATTAGATTTGGAATGGAACCAGGCGCAGATGCGCGATCATGAGGAGCAGGGGCTCACTTTTGAAATCATTGAGATCGGCGCGGTACGTCTGGACGAGCACGGAAAGCAAACAGACAGCTTCAGCTGCCTGATCAGGCCGTGCGTCTACAAGGAACTGTTTTACCGTGTACGGGAAGTGGTTGGCATCAGTATGGAACAGCTAAAGACCAGGGGTATACCATTTCCGGACGCGATGGAACGCTTCTGGAAGTGGTGTGGAAAAGATCCGGTATTTTTTACGTGGGGAGACATGGATTTGACTGAGCTGCAGCGAAATATCGCCTATTTCGGTCTGGAGAATCCATTCCCGTTTCCACTCTTTTTTTATGACGTGCAAAAGCTCTACAGCTTGCAGTGCTTGGACGGGCATGCACGCGCTTCGCTCGAGAGCGTCATCGAAACGCTTGCATTGCCAAAGAAATGGCCGTTTCATCGTGCCGTGTATGATGCAGCTTATACGGGCTGTGTTTTGAATCATCTGGAAAAGCAAAGTTGGCAGAGAATGGTATCGGTGGATTACTTTAGGCCACCGCAGAATGCAGATGAGGAGATTTATCTGATCTTTGAACGTTACTCAAAGTTTGTGTCAAGGTTGTATCCAAGCCGCGAGGAGGCAATGGAGATGCGAAATGTAAATTCCATGGTATGCTACAAGTGTGGGCACAATGCCGCAAGACGATTGAACTGGTTCTCTGATAACAATAAAAAATATTTCGGACTGGCATATTGTCCGAGACACGGATGGCTCAAGGGAAAGATTCGCGTGAAGTACTGTGACGGACAGGTCTTTATGATCAAGACAATGAAGCTGACTGATGCAGAAGGTGCCAGAAAGATTAAGGCAAGATCTGAATTAATTAAAAAGCGTCGTATTGAGAAAGCGACAGAAAAAGGGCTGCGCACGAATTAATCCGTGCACAGCTCACTTTTTTGCGTTGTATTCGCTTTTGTTTGCACATGATGATATCATTTTATTTTGATAATATGTTTTACTGCATCCGATACTGGTGGTCTGGCGGCGCCTGACGCTTGCTGTTATTTTTCTGTGCGCGCTGGTAGCGTAGTAAGAAGATGATAAGTAAAACGATTAAAATGACAACGACAATCGTACTAACGATAAGCCAGATGTTGATCTCGTGAAGTGATGTGGTGCGAATGGTATCCAGAAGCGAATCACCGGATGCAACGTACAAATCGCTGGTATCCTCGGTTACCGGATTGATGATAAGCGCCGTTCCGAGCGGATAGCCGTGAAGTTCATAGGAGAGCATCTGGGTTCCATCATCGCTTGTGACAGGACGACGTGTCAGATCATCGAGCGATACAGTATCCGGCACGGTAACGCGGGACGCACTGTCGAGTGTCAGAAATGAGGAATTCTGCTCAGAGAGACCAAGCGGGCTGTTTGAACTTAATGCCTGAGTGCTGTAGGACTGATCCTGCTCGGCCACCTTTGCAACGCTGAAATGCTCAAAGCCATAATTGAACAGTTGAATGGTATCTTTATACTGGTTTGGATCCTCTGCATTCATTGTAACGCAGATTAGGTTGCGTCCATCCTTTGAAGCATATGTTACAAGGCAGCGCCCAGCTTCTTCGGTCCATCCGGTCTTTCCACAGATTACATAAGACGTGTAGTAATCAGAATCCTTTTTGATCAGCTTATTTGTCGTACCCATTGGGATATCGCGGTCAAGAACCTCATCTGCCTTTCGATAGTAGGCCGGTGTGGAGGAGATCGTAATAAAATCGGAGTACTGAAGGCATCCCAGCATAATTCGGTACAGATCGTAGGCACAGGTCATGTGATTCGGATCCTGAAGACCGTTTGCGTTAGCAAAGTTTGTGTTGACACAGCCTAACTCCACAGCAGTGCTGTTCATAAGCTCCACAAAGGCTGATACAGAGCCGCTGACATGCTCGGCCAGTGCAGTTGCCACCTCATTTGCGGAAGGGAGCAGAAGACCATACAGACAGTCCTTTACACTCAAAGATTCACCAACGTGCATACCTATATGGCTGCTTCCGGTCGGAAGACTGTAGATGGAATTCTTTGAGAAGGTTACGATATCATCCAAAGAAGTATTTGACAGTGTGAGATAGGCTGTCATCAGCTTTGTCGTGCTGGCAGGATACATGGAATTGGTCGCATTTTTTGCGTACAGAATCGTGTCCGTATCAATGTCTACGAGGATTGCAGCCTCGCTTGTAATTTCTGGTGCTTCAGGCCATTCCTCTGGCAGATGTGCCTGCATTGTGTCAATTTCAGCCTTGGTTGCGGCATATGCTTGCGAGTTAAATGAAAGTGTAAAACTGAGGCATACGCAAAGACACAGGAAAAGTGAGAAAAAAGAACGGAGAAATGTCTTCATAAATAATTAATAACCATACCTTTCTATAGTTTATATAATCCAAAATCAAAAATCAAAACTGGCAGGGATTGCCAAAGAAAAAGGGTGCAATCGCAGACAGATCTGAATGGTTATAATGTTTGAACATCAATTTCGCTGGCATTCATCATAGCACAAAAAATGTGAAAAGAAAAGGAAAACTATAATATGCGCTTTCCAATAGGTCATAATTGTGCTATAGTAAACGATGAAGCAAAAAACGGGGATATCAGGCTGGACACAACAGGATGATAAGTTCAGTCTGTGTGTAGATAAAATGACGGCAGAAGACCAGTATGACAAGTGTGGAAGGAGGTAACAATATGAAATTATCACTGGTGGTTCCGTGCTATAATGAGCAGGACAATGTAAGGGCATTTTATGATGCCGCTGTGCATGCATTTGAAGGCTGCGGCTATGAGTATGAGCTCGTTATGGTAAATGATGGAAGCAGGGATAATACGGGGATTGAGTTAAAGAAGCTATTCTATGAGAAAAAAGATGAAACACCGATTACAGTTGTTCAGTTTTCACGTAATTTTGGAAAGGAAGCTGCGATTTTAGCCGGGATGAAGCATGCAACAGGTGATCTGGTGACACTAATTGATGCCGATTTGCAGCAACGCCCGGAAATTGTGCGCGAGATGGTACAGATACTGGACGAGCATCCAGAGTACGATTGTGTAGCTGCTTTTCAAAAAGAGCGAAATGAGGGAAAAGGTTTGGCCTTTTTCAAGAGAGAGTTTTATCGTCTGATCAATCGCATGAGTGATGTGGAATTTGTCAATGGTGCGAGCGATTTTCGTACATGCAGGCGAAAGATGGTGGATGCAATCTTAAGTATGCCGGAGTATCATCGTTTTTCAAAGGGAATTTTCTCTTGGGTGGGATTTGATACCTACTATATTCCATATGTGGCAGAGGAGCGTCATGCGGGAACGACGAAGTGGAGCTTCTGGAAGCTGTTTAAGTATGCAGTTGAGGGTATCATCGGATACTCGACAGCACCACTTAAGATTGCAACAGTGCTCGGATCGTTTACGTCGCTGCTTGCGGTTGTCTATTTCATTGTGGTCGTGCTGCAGCGGATTATTTTCGGTGTAGATGTGCCGGGATATGCAACGATTGTTGCGCTGATACTTTTGATTGGAGGTATTCAACTGCTGATTCTTGGTATTATGGGCGAATATATCGCGAGAATGTACATTCAGGGGAAGCAGAGACCAATCTTTATCGAGAAGGATGTGCTGACGAGTAGTGATTCGGTTCGATAGTTCTGCATGTTTAGTGATAAGTGATAAAAGCAGATTTGATTTAAGCAGGAAGCTTCGACTTCTATAAGTCGGAGTAGTTTACAGCAGGTTTGATTTTTCAGCTATCCCAAAACGAAAAAAAATGATATAATGATGATGTCCCCGCGCAAGCGGGGGTGATCCCATATAGTAAGCCAAATGGCAAAATTATTCCCCGCGTAAGCGGGGGTGAAACTGAATGAATGATTACAAAAAAGTAATAAAAAGCCCTTGACAGCAAAATAAGGATGATATATTATAAAAACAGAATATATAATAAGCAAAATAAAAAAGGAGGGAGATCCATGGAAGACTTAAAGCTATCACAAATTTTGAACCATATCGTTGCAAAATCAGGTCAAAATGGCGAGCAGATGTGGCTCCCTTTATGGATGCATGCCACTGATACAGCTGAAGTGATGGAGTGGCTTGCAGAAAACTGGATTTCAGATTCGGTATGGGAGATTTTGCAAAATTCCGGAAGGTACAGACGCATGACGAAAAAGGAGGTGAAAAAATTAGTTCGTTTTCTTGGGTATATCCACGACGAAGGAAAGATATCCCCTTACTTTAGCTGTCTGGTAACAAAAAATATTCCGGAAGCTTTAGAGAGACTGAAAGAAGACGGAATTTCTATTCCGCCATGGAAACAGTATGAAACATCAGGGTGCAATCATGCGTACATCGGAGAGGTACTTCTGCGGTTTTATGGTTGTCCAAGAGGAGTTGCGTCTATTATAGGCTCACATCATGGGATGACACAGAAGATTAGTGAATACAGAGAAGATATTGAGGAAATACTTTGTGAGCGTGGAAAATTAGGAAGAAATCTTTATGGAGATGAAGCACTGCAATGGAAGAGACTACGTAAGGAATTTTTAGAGTGGGCGCTTCAAAAATCAGGTTATAATGACATCAGTGAGATACCGAAACTTCTTCAAAAAGGACAGATTTTGCTAACAGGTCTTTTGATTATGGCAGACTGGATTGCCAGCAATACAAAATATTTTCCACTGCTGGCATTGGCAGAAGATGGTGATGAAACATATTACCCAAGGCGCATAAAAGATGCGATGGATAATATAAAATTGCCTCAGCCATGGGAATCTGATACCTATTTTATGGACGAGGAGGGGTTCAGAGAAATATTTGGCTTTTTACCGAGACCGGCACAGATAGATTTTATTCAGACAATTCAGGACATGACTGACACAGAAACACAAAGGCCTGGTATTTTTATTTTAGAGGCTCCAATGGGAATTGGAAAGACAGAGGCGGCGCTTGCCGGAGCACAGCTTTTAGCAAATAGGACAGCAGCAGGAGGAATTTTCTTTGGTCTTCCTACGCAGGCAACTGCAAACAGTCTTTTTGAAAGAGTGATTTCCTGGGCAGAAAAACAGGCAGAGAATAGTCCAATGGGAAATTCAATTCGCCTTGCACATGGACTGGCTGAATTTGACCCACGATATAGAATGTTTCTTGAAAATGACCAGATTGGTGATGAATCAGAGGAAGAATTGAAGGAAAACAGGTTGTATGCACATACGTGGTTTAATGGCAAGAAGCAAGCGATGCTGGCAGATTTTGTAGTAGGAACTGTAGATCAAATACTAATGTCAGCATTGAAAAAGAAGCATGTAATGTTGCGCCATCTGGGTATGGCATCGAAGATAGTGATTATTGATGAGTGTCATGCTTATGACGTATATACGAGCGAATATCTGGATCGAACTCTTACATGGATGGGGATGTATGGTCAACCAGTGATAGTATTATCGGCTACACTTCCAGCACAAAGGCGAAGGCAGTTATTGGCTGCATATCTGAATGAGAAAGTGGATAATATTCCAAAGGAAATTGAGACTGCCATGGGATATCCGCTATTAACATACTCAGCCGGTGAGACTGTATTGCAAAAGCAACTGCAGTCAGACAGTACACAGTTAGTGGTGAATGTAGAATCATTGGATGTTGATAGGCTGGTTGATTTTTTAACGGAATCGCTTAAAGAGGGCGGATGTGCTGCGATTATCTTAAATACCGTGCGGCGTGTACAGAAAATTGCGCAGTTGCTAAAAGAAGAGTTGCCTGATAAGGAAATTTTGGAGCTTCATTCACGTTATTTGTATCCGGACAGAAAGGAAAGGGAAGAAGAGCTTTTAAAAAGGATGGGGAAGGGCTCAGCGGCAAAGGAACGCAATGGATTTATTCTTGTTGCTTCGCAGGTTGCAGAGCAGTCTTTGGACTTTGATGCAGATATTTTGATAACAGAACTCTGCCCTATGGATTTGCTTTTGCAAAGAATGGGAAGAGAGCATCGGCATAGAGAGCATGATGTTATTCGCCCGAATAATCTTTCAAAGGCACGCTGTATGATTTTGAGAGATGGTGAAGAAGTATATAGTAAGGGAAGTAAAGCTGTTTATGCAGAATACTTGCTTATGAGAACTCAGAAAATGCTGCCGGGTAAAATTAGCATTCCAGCAGATATACCTATGCTGGTTCAGAAAGTATATTCTGATAATAATGAAGAAATTTTTCAGAATATTGAAGGGTATAAAGAAGCAAAGAAAAAATATCAGGATGCACAAAAGAAAAAACAAAGTAAAGCCAGTGGATTTTTGCTGGACAAACCTAAGAAACGCGAGGCACGAAGAGAATCATGTTTGGATCAATGGCTTACAGATTCAACATCAGTCGATGATAAAGAGGCACAGGCTGTTGTCCGTGATGGCAGTCCATCATTAGAAGTATTGGTTCTTATGGAACATGATGGAAGGATGTCTTTCGTGCCATGGCAGGATGAAGATGAGCTGTTAAATGGCGATGAGCTTCCTAGTTACGAAATTTGCATGAAGATTGCCAAACAAAGACTTCGCCTTCCTAGATTAATTTGTCGTGAGGATAGACTTGGAGCCGTAATCAGTGAGTTGGAAAAGAAATTTGAAACTTATTTTTCTGAGTGGAAAAAATCACCGTGGATTAATGGTGAACTGATATTATTGCTGGATGAGAATTTGTCAGCAACATTAGGAGGTGTGCAAATACAATATTCGAGAGAAAATGGACTTATGGAAATAATCAGTCAGGAGGAAAGACATGGAGAAAAAGGAGTTTAACTTGTTGGAAGAACCGTGGATTCGCGTTATGACAAAAGATCATGATATAGAAACACTGTCGTTAACAGATGTGTTAATACACAGTCATGAGTATGTGGATTTAGCGGGTGAGTTAGAGGCGCAAAATGTTGCCGTGCTTCGACTGTGCTTAGCAGTGCTGCATACTGTTTTCTATCGCTATAACGTTGATGGTGAGTTGGAAGAGTTAGAGGACAAAGAAATGGCACATGACAGATGGGAGGATCTGTGGATGGAGGGCCATTTCCCAGAGAACGTTATACGGCAATATTTAGAACAGCACAGAGAACGATTTTGGTTATTTCATCCTGAAACACCATTTTATCAGGTAAACGAAGCAAAACGTGGAACTGAATATACGGCAGCAAAGCTGAATGGAGAAATCTCAGAAAGCAGTAATAAGGTTCGAATGTTTGCAGTGAGAGGTGGAGAGGCAAAGTCACAGTTGACATATGCAGAAGCTGCTAGATGGCTCCTTTTTGTCAATGGTTTTGATGATACGTCTGCAAAACCGAGGACGAAAGGCTTGCCGTCACCAGGAGCGGGTTGGATTGGAAAATTGGGAATCGTCGAAGCGGTAGGAATGAATCTGTTTGAGACATTAATGCTGAATCTGGTATTTGACAGAGTGGGTGACAGGTGGACTGATAACCATCCTGTATGGGAGAGAGTACCTAAGGGAGAGGAACGTACGGAGGTTCCACTTCCAGATAATCCGGCAGAACTTCTAACAACCCAGTCGCGCCGGCTGTTGCTGATTCGAAAATCCGGAGTAGTTACCGGGTATTACCTGTTGGGAGGTGATTTCTTTTCAAAAATAAACGCATTTACAGAGACGATGACGGCATGGAGTCCTGTTAATAGTAAAGGTGCCGGTGCAAGTGAATTTCAACCAAAGAGACACGATCCACAAAAACAGATGTGGCGCGAATTTGGAAATTTGTTTTTTGAGGATAATGAGAGCAACTCTGGTTCCGAAAAACGTCTGCCTGGTGTAGTGAACTGGATCAGCGAACTTAGAACAGAGGGATGCTTAGGAAAATCAGACAAATTAGGGAAAATTATGTTTAGAAGTGTATCTGTGCAATATGGAGATAAAGATTTCTTTATTGCAGATACATTCAGTGACTCATTAATATTTCATTCAGACATACTTAACAGACGAAATTGGATAGTGTGGGGAAGAAGAATTGAGAATGAAGTCAGAAACTGTGATAAACTGGCAAGACGGATTGAAGAGCTATCAAAAAAACTGAATTTATCGGCTGGACTTGAGCGTTCCGGAGAAGAGGCGAAAGCTGAATTTTATAGACAAATTGACATACCGTTTAGAAGATGGTTGGAAGAGTTAGAACCACAGGATGAGGCGGAAAAGGCTATAGATTATGAAGAAAGAAAGTGTGAAGAATGGCATAAAACGGCCACTTCGATTGCAAGACAAGTGGCAGAACGCCTTATGGATGATTTAGGACCAGCAGCATTTGTGGGAAGAAGAGTGGAAGAAAAAGACAGGTCATATTGGTGCTGTGCGCCAAAAGCGTATAATACCTTTTTATATGGGGTCACGCAGGTGTACTTGAATAAAGATGACAAATAGACTAAGCATCAGGATAGTCTAAAAAATAAAATAAGGAGGCAAAATGATGGGCGAGATAGCAAATGAAGCAAGTTCGCAAAGTTTGGTAAAACAAGTGTCTGGCTTTGTTGAGTGGAAAATTCAGTGGATAAGTGCAATGAACAGAGAAAGCCAGATGAAAGCAACATTGGCAAATCTGCGCAGAGGTGTTGGAAAAGTGCCTGGAGAGATGCCGGAACTTTGGGGAACTTTATTTCAGAATTTTCCTAAAACATTAAGTGAGAGGTCAGGTGAAATTGAACCATCAAAAGCAGAGTGGGCTGTATATTTATCACTTACTCTGTATGCACTTCATCAGCAGGGCCATGATATTGTACATGAAAATATGAATGTAAGTGGTACAGGACTGGGAGCGGCAATCCGAAGATTAGTGCCGGAAGGCGACGATGTGGAAAATAGTGGTGCATTTAGGCGCTTTCAGACACTTGCAACATCGTCTGATATGAAGGAGCTTGCACATCATTTAAGAGGAATTGTGCAGCTTCTGAGTCAGGGAAAGATAGGGCTGGATTATGCAAAGCTGAGTGAAGATTTGTATCGATATCAGTTTGAAGACAGCAGAGATGGCGTGCGTCTTAAATGGGGACGGCAGTATTTTGGAGGTATTCAGAAGGAGAACTCCGAAAAATAAACAGTTTGTAAGAATAAAAGTAATAGTATTAATTAGGATACAAAATAGCTGTTGCAGCTAAGGAAAGAGAGGATTTATTTATGGAAAGAAAAGCAATGTTTGTGGATGTTCACGTACTTCAGACAGTTCCGCCGAGCTGTATAAATCGCGATGATACAGGAAGCCCTAAAACTGCAATATACGGAGGGGTGACAAGAGCACGGGTGTCTTCACAGTGTTGGAAGCATGCAGTTCGCGATTATTTTTGCAAAGAATTTCCGAGTGATCAGTCCGGTTATCGTACAAAGAAAATTCTCGATCTTGTTGAGGCAGAAATCAGAAAAATTGCACCGGATAAGAATGCAGAGAAGCTGGCTAAGGATGCAATGGAAAATGCAGGTTTAAAGTTGAAGAAGAAAAAAGGAGAAGATGAGGATGGACGTGATGTAGAAGCATTATTCTTCATCAGCAAAGCGCAGATTAAAGCACTTGCACAGCTTGCTGCAGATTCTGGTACTGACAAAAAAATGTATAAAGAAGTATTGAAGACACAGCCTTCTGTTGATATGGCACTGTTTGGACGTATGGTTGCGAGTGATCCATCTTTAAACTTCGATGCGTGCTGTCAGGTGTCACATGCTATTTCGACACATGCGGTGCATCCTGAATATGATTATTTTACGGCTGTAGATGATTGCGCACCGGATGATAATGCAGGAGCCGGTCACATCGGAACAAAAGAGTTTGACTCTGCGACATTATATCGTTATGCCACTGTAAATGTAGAAGAGCTGAAGAGATGGCTGGGAGCAGAAACAGCTCATGCAGTAGCTGAATTTGTAGAAGCATTTGTTAATTCTATGCCAACCGGTTCACAGAATTCTTATGCCAATCGTACATTGCCAAATGCTGTGTATGTGACTGTCAGAAAAGATCAGCCGATCAATCTTTGTGGCGCATTTGAGAAACCTATCCGTTCCGCAGAAGGATATGCTGAAGCTTCCAAACTTGCATTGTGTGAGTATGCAAACGAAGTATATCATGATTTTGCAAATAAGCCGGAAGAAGAATTTTGTGTTGGCAAAGGTATGGAAAGGCTTTCGGAAACAATGTCGTTTGCAGAGGCACTTAAGAATCTGGAGAGTACCGTTGCTGCGTATTGCAGTGAGGAGGTCTGATGAGTACGCTTTTACTCAGGTTTGCAGCACCGCTGCAGGCCTGGGGTACTGAATCAAAGTATGATATTCGAAAGACTGACAGAGAGCCGTCAAAAAGTGGTATCGTAGGATTTTTGGCGGCTGCGCTTGGCAGAAAACGTGATGAATCACTGGAGGATTTAAATGCACTCAGAGTAGGTGTGCGTGTAGATCAGGAAGGGAAGATTATACAGGACTTTCATATGGTGCATAAGGATGAAAAAACATCATATCTTACGAGACGATATTATCTTTCAGATGCAATTTTCATGGTTGGAGTAGAGTCACAGGATGAAAATGTACTCCGGCAGCTTGAATATGCAGTTAAAAATCCGGTATTTCCATTATTCTTAGGAAGGCGTTCATGCCCACCATGTGGTAAAGTAGTGTTGGGAATACGTGAATGCGAATTGGAAACGGCCTTTTATAATGAACCAAGCCAGATTCCAGACTGGCGCAGTAAAAAAGAAAACGAAATGCCGATGAGGCTGATTATTGAGTCCAAAACAGGCGGCGCTGTGCGCAAGGATCGCCCAATTTCATTCAGTCCATATCACAGAGAATATGGTTATCGTGGAGTGGTGGAAAGCTTTTGCTGTACGCAGATAAAAGATACTGTACATGATCCTATGAAAGAACTGTAATGTGATTAGTACTATCAAAACGTCTTCTAATGATTTTATACAATAAAAAGTAAGTTTGCAATATTATTGGCAAACTTCTGGTAAGATACAAACAAGAGAAAAATATAAACTAGATCGAGGTGATGTAGATGTATTTGACGCGAATGGAAATAGACATGAGACGAAAAAAGACGATGATTGCATTTGCAAATCGTCAATTATTTCATGGTGCTGTAGAGTCTGCATTTGAGGGTGAGAGAAAAAGACGTCTGTGGAGAATTGATCGCTTGGGAGACAAGTGTTATCTGTTGATTGTAAGCGAGGATAAGCCTAACTTGAGGTCGGCATTTGAGCAATATGGACCATATCAAAGAGATGCGTACTGGGAGACAAAGCAATATGATACACTGTTAGATGGTATAGAAAATGGAAGCACTTGGCAATTTCGCCTGACAGCAAATCCAACGGTAAGCAGCTCAAAAAATAAAAACAAAAATACTGATACAGGAGTGCATGGCTCACAGACAGAGGACTCAAAGGGCAAGAGAGGTGATGTCTATGCCCATAATGTTGAGAGTTATCAAAGAGAATGGCTTTTAAAACGTGCTGAGAAAAATGGCTTTTATCTTGAGGAGGATAAGTTTGCAATTGTGCAAAGCCAATGGATGCAGTTTAACAAGTCAAAAGAAAGAAATAGGGTATCGTTTATAAGTGTCACTTATGAAGGATACCTGATGGTGACAGATAAAGAGGCTTTTGTGAAAACATTGGTAGAAGGAATCGGTCGTGAAAAAGCATATGGAATGGGTATGTTAACTGTTATGAGGGTATAAAATTTAACCAAATCAAGTAAGTCCCCTGCTTCAATTGCGAAAAGCAATAAGCAGGGGGGTGGGAACTTGCTTGTATCAGGAGGCGTGCAAGCGCCTTCTGATAAACTGCGGAGCAGTTATTTGGTTATGAGCGAAGCGGATTGCGAATATCCGTTTGACGAAGATAGGAGTGTGGTTATAGATGGAGCTGCCGGGAATGATTCGTCCTGAATTGCAGGAGCTGCCGCAAGTCAAGGATAGGATAAGTTTTATTTACCTTGAGCACTGTAAACTTAATCGAGAGGACAGTGCAATAACTGTAACAGATGAAGATGGTATTGTTCATGTTCCGGCAGCGACTATTTCTGTATTGTTGCTGGGACCTGGATGCAGTATTACACATCGTGCGATGGAATTAATTGGAGATGCTGGTGTGACAGTCGTTTGGGTTGGAGAGAAAGGAGTACGCTATTATGCTAGCGGTAGACCATTGACGCACAGTTCAAGTATGTTAATACGTCAGGCAGAAATGGTTAGTAACCAACGACTGCATCTTAGTGTAGTGCGCAAGATGTATCAGTTAAGATTTCCAAATGAAGATGTGTCGGGATTGACGCTGCAGCAGCTACGTGGTCGTGAAGGCAGCAGAATTAGAAAAATCTACCAAGAGTCAGCAAAAAAGTGGGGGATTAAATGGCGTGGTCGAGAATATCGTCCGGAGGATTTTGCATCAGGAGATCCAGTTAATCAAGCACTATCGGCGGGGCATGTATGTTTGTATGGACTTGCACATGCGGTAATAGTGGCACTTGGATGTTCACCAGGATTAGGTTTTGTTCATGTTGGTCATGAAAATTCTTTTGTATATGATATCGCAGATTTATACAAAGCAGAGACAACTATTCCAATCGCTTTTGAAATAGCAGCTGGATATACAGACAAAGAGGCGGATTTGGAGGAACTTCCGAGAATTGTCCGAAGAAGAGTACGAGATGATTTGGTATCACAGCATATTTTGGAACGAATGGTAAACGATATCAGATATTTACTGCAAAATGAGTCTCAAAAGGATTTAAATGACGATGTTGGTTTGGGTGGACAAAATGTGAATATTAAAAACAATCAGTGTGATGCAGAAGACGACATTTCAGCTCCTGGAGAAGTTTATCTGTGGGATGGAGTGCGCGGAACAGTAGAAAATGGCATTCAGTATGGAAAAGGAGAAAAAGATTGATTGTTATTACACTTACAAGTTGCCCACCTAAACTTAGGGGAGATTTGTCCAAATGGCTTTGTGAAATCAATACTGGTGTATATGTTGGAAATTTAAGTGCCAGAGTTCGAGATGGTCTGTGGATGCGGGTATGTGAAAATCTGAATAATGGAAAAGCTGTTATGGTATATAGTTCAAATAATGAGCAACGGTTGGAGTTTTGTGTACATAATTGTGAATGGGTTCCGGTGGACTTTGATGGGCTCACTCTTATGAAGCGTCCGCTGACAAAGCCTTCAGAAATGGAAAAAACAGGAAAATATTATAGCAAAGCCGGGAATCTGTATCGCGGTAAAGCGAAAAGAAAAGTGACAGCAGCAAGTAATCTTTTGGAAACCGAAAATCATATAACCGGTGCTAAGACCGAGGAAGAGAGGCTGACAAAAACAAATCACGAGAAAAATTGCTGTGAGTATGTGGTTGTAGATATTGAGACAACTGGTTTAAATGCCGGGGAAGATGAGATTATTGAGCTGGCTGCTGTGAAGGTATTGAAAGGCATTGAAATTGATTCTTTTTCAAGTCTTATTCAGACAGAAAAAAAGATTTCGGCAACAATTACGCAGTTAACAGGGATCACGCAGGAAATGTTAAAAACACAGGGAAAAGAAGAAAAATATGTGCTGAAAGAGTTTATCGACTTTATTGGAAGCAGTAAAATTGTATGTCATAATCTGGCGTTTGATCTGCCATTTTTACAAAAAGCCTGCAAAAAATATGGATATCATGGTATTACAAATAAAACAGAAGATACAGTGAAAACAGCAAGAAGACAACTTGATGAAGTTGCTAACTATAAATTAGCTACATTAGCGGCTTATTTTGGACTAGAAGCACAGACGCATCGAGCGTTAGATGATTGCAG
The DNA here is from genome assembly GCA_963604075.1 of Anaerovoracaceae bacterium. Classification (GTDB taxonomy): domain Bacteria; phylum Bacillota; class Clostridia; order Lachnospirales; family Lachnospiraceae; genus Anthropogastromicrobium. The sequence continues at coordinate 21,608 of CAVCPW010000227.1, forward strand.
ATTACTTTTCAACGTATATGAAAAAATGCTGCAAAAGGAAGAAAATGACTGTTCAAGTTAAAAGAAATGTGATATAGTGGTGGCATGGGATCACGAAAAAATCTGGCTTTTTTTAGTGTATTCCCCGCGCAAGCGGGGGTGATCCTACAATTTTTGACGGCGCGTTCGGAATTTCCAAGTATTCCCCGCGCAAGCGGGGGTGATCCTAAAGCGGGGTTCATTCGGTACAATGTAGACAAGTATTCCCCGCGCAAGCGGGGGTGATCCTGTTTTTTATTGGGACACTACAACAGAACTTCCGTATTCCCCGCGCAAGCGGGGGTGATCCTTGGTGAATTTGTTAGAATTTTTAGTCAATTGTGTATTCCCCGCGCAAGCGGGGGTGATCCTTAGCAAAGGCACTATGTGCATTTGATTTCACAGTATTCCCCGCGCAAGCGGGGGTGATCCCCTATGTTACTGGGTTGCGTTTAAAAACGGTTGGTATTCCCCGCGCAAGCGGGGGTG
>CAVCPW010000228.1:0-9032 GCA_963604075.1 Anaerovoracaceae bacterium
GGCTGCCACACGTTAGTGCGACAGCCCCTTTTTTATTATAAGGAAAATATCATAACTCGAATTAGCAACAAGATGAGCTGTTTTTTTGCAAGGTTAAAGGTTTACCACCATTATACATTAAAGCAGCTTCCGCCAATAAACTCACGCAAAATCGAATTTATTGGAATCTTCTGGCTGTCGATGCCAACAAAATAGTCGAAGAACTTTAGCAAACGCTTTGCCTCTACGTACTCCGGCGCGCTTCGGTCGATTCCAAATAAAAGCGGCTCTGCATACGGTTTTAACACGGCAAGCTCGTAGATTAGCGCAGAGTTAAACACGACATCTGCAGTCTCCTGATACGGAAAAATATTTTTTTCCTCACCCTTTCGCACACTATTCCACATTGCAATGGTATCTTGCGCGGATATTCCTCTTGTTCTAGCATCGCGCACCATACGGCGAATAAGCCGTCCATCGGTCGTCGGAATTCGGTTATGTTCGTCAATATTTAACTGAGTTAGCGCACTGATGTAAATGCGAAAAATAGCTTCCTTTGGCAGTGACGGATAAAGCTTTTCATTCAAACAGTGAATACCTTCGATAACCAGAATGTCCTCCGGACCAAGCTTCAAGAAATCTCCCTTATACTCACGCTGTCCGGTGACAAAGTTGTAAGATGGCATTGAAACAGTCTTTCCTTCGAGCAAATCTTCCATATCCTGATTGAACTGTGTCACATCGATGCATTCGATATCTTCATAGTTATAATTACCATCAGCATCCTTCGGACTCATCTCACGATTCACAAAATAATTGTCCACACCAATTGGATGTGGGCGAAGACCAGCTGCTTTTAGCTGTACAGAAAGTCGATAAGAGAAGGTAGTTTTTCCCGAGGATGACGGACCTGCAATCAAAACGATCTTTTTCCGAGAATCTTTGGCAATCGCATCAGCGATCTGTGCCATACGCTTTTCCATTAGTGCTTCCTGTATCAAAATCAGCTCAGTGATATCACGACAGGAAGACTTCTTATTTGTCTTTCCGATTATCAATTCATTTAACTCGCCCACCGTTGCAACGCCAAGCTCCTCGCCCCACTTCCCACTCTCACGCATGACCTTAAAAAGCTTATGCTGTGGTTCAAACTCCGGAATAATCTCCGGAGCCTTCTTGACTGGCATCTGAAGCACAAAACCATCCTCGTAGGCGTACAGCTTAAAGTATTTTAAATAGCCCGTAGATGGCACCATATAGCCATAGTAATAATCCTCAAATCCGCCTAATGAATAGATATTGACCTTAGAGGCACGGCGAAAGTGAAATAATCGTTCCTTATCAGACATTCCTGCCCTTCCAAAACGTTCGATTGCAGAATCAGTACTAATACTATATTTTTCAATTGGATAATTAGCATCGCGCATGGCCTCCATCGCTGACTGCACCTGTGCCAATTCTTCCTCTGTTAACACAAGACCGTCAAAATGGCAGAACAATCCCTTACTTAATGAAAAATCCACCTTCACCTGCCTGTGGTCAAGACGCTCCTTCGGGATGGTGTCAGACAATGCTTTTAACAGCAAAAGTACCACACTTCTGCGGTATGCCATAATTCCCGCCTGACTCTGCGTTGTCAAAAAAGTCACCGTTGCCCCATCCCTCATATATTTCCACAGCTCCTGGAGCTTGCCGTTTACCGACGCCAGCACGATCTGATGGTCGAATTCAGGCTGAATCACCCGAGCCAGTTCCAGATATTTAGTGCTGTCCGCATACTGATACGGTTTTCCATTGTAATACACTGTTATCATTCTTATTTACTCCTTTCCGGGGATTAAGAACTTACACTTTCTTCGTGTCGGCATTGTTAAAATCTCGATTGATGAGCTTAAGACATCGGATAAATACGATTCCACGCAATCTGTAAAAATGCCCTCTGCCGTCTCACCAGACAATTCAATAACAGCGCGATGTTCGCTGCATGCCTTCATCGCATCCTGACAGCTTACACCACAAGTAACAATAAGCTGCACGCCGCGCTCCATTGCTGCATCTAAACTTTTCTCATCCGCCCATACAACTACTGCCACATCTGAAAATGCCAATCCATCCACTTCTTTTGAAATATAGGTACGAACCGCCTCTAGTGAAAATTCACTGCAGACGCGTTTTACAATTTCATTAAGTGTTTTTTTCTTTTTGTAATGACCGATGCGTCCTTCACCACTCTGACAAAGCTGTCCGTTTATATCTATATATTCTGCTTTTGGCTCTGTAATATAAATGCCAGATAAGTCAAGCTTTGACGCGATTCGATCTGCTGTTCCGCCCTTGCACAGATCAAAACTGCTACCCGTTGCATAGCACGCAATGTCATGGCGCAGCAGCTGTAACAAAAGGCGTCCTTGATAACTGTCGCTTCCTATTGTCAAAATCGGTTCTTTAATGATCGACTCGCATGTAATAATCATATCAACCTGCGCAGACACGGCATAATCTATGGTCTCCTGATCGATGCGGTATGCAACTACAATCGTTGAAACATTCTTGTCACTTCTACCTACGACCAGTCCTGTATTCTCATTTTCAGCTACGGTTATTCCCTTTGGAATAAAATATTCCAACTGCTTTTCAACATCACTGCATTTCATTATGTAAAGGTCTCCAATCATTTAATTTTTTTTCTACACAGGCAATACCTTTTTGCAGCTGTGCAATGCGCTGCGCTGCACGGTCATTTTGTGGTGCCTGCTTCATTTTCTCGAAAATCTGCTCATATTGTCTCTTTTCCCTTTCCAGATATGCCAAGAAAGTATCCAAATCCTCTGCGCAAATCTCCTTGCCATAATGATATTCATCATCAGACCAATCGCGCTCGTCTTTTTGAACAACAACATGGAAGATAAAATAGAACTTACCATCATCGCAAAGTATATGCTCATATTCAATAAAATAGCCATTTGCGACAAGATAGCGGCGTACATCGGCTAGCTCAGACTGTGGAGAAAGAATGAGCTCCTGAAAGCTCTTAGCCGTCTCACAATTGTCTGACAGCAGTCGGATCATCAAGATACCTCCAATGCCAGACATAATCAGTGAATCGGCCTCGCCCGGACGAATATTTGAAAGTCCATCGGATAATTTTGTCTGTATTTTCTCCTCTAACCCATGCTCTCTTATATGCTCCTTTGCGCGTGAAAGCGGACCCGGACGCACATCTGCTGCCAAAGCAGACGGTGAAATACCGGATTCCACGAGAAAAATCGGCACAAATCCATGGTCACAGCCAACATCTGCAACACGATTTCCTTTTGTCACCATTGATGTTACTGTTACCAGTCTCTTTGATAATTTCATATAATTCTTAGTTTCCTCTCTATCGTGTTATTCCACTTATTCCAAACTGTCTGACTATATTTTACCCTACTAAAAGGATATATCCAGATGATCCAGTCCTTTTAACGCTTCCATTATCTCCTGAAGTCGCTTAATATCATCTGTTGTATCGGCTTCTTTTTGCAGACTATGACGTTTTAAGCGAATTACACATTCGCGGATGCCTCTTGTTTTTTCAAAACCAGACGCATCTGGAACTAGCTCTGCATTAAAGATTTTTGCAACTTCCTGATATTGACTTTCGTCTTCAATAAAATTTGTAAGAAGTTCTGCGGGATTTCCTTTTCCCTGCTCGATTTGACGATAAAGCAGACGGGCTACCTTCTGATATAGAGAATCAGAAAAATCTTCCGGTGTAATGATATCAGCCAGCTGACTCAACTGTGTAGGATGCTCGCTGACCCAGGTCAAAATAAGGCGCTGTGCTGCCTTTAAGCCCTCGTCCTTCTCGCGTTTTTTCGATATTTCTTTTTTCTCCTGCTGTGCATTCTGCACATAACCTCTATAGGCATGCTCCTCAACTTTTTGCTTTAAAATCTGGTAATCCATGCCGTATGCCCTGGAAACAGCCTCAACGTAGTTGTTTCGCTCGAGTGGATCCTGAAATGTTCGAAGTTTATTCGCTGCCTCCTCGAAAAATTCTGTTTTTTTACTAGGATCTGAAAAATCATATCCGTCACGCAGCACCTGAATCTCGAACATAAAGGAAGGCACCGCCTCGTCGATCCGTTTTTGGTACTCCTCAGCCCCCATATTTTTGATAAACTCATCCGGGTCCTTGTATGGCTTCATCGTCAGTACACGCGCAGAAAGTCCAGCCTCCTTTAAGATTGGAATGGCTCGAAGTGCTGCCTTGATACCTGCGCCATCGCTATCGAAAGTCAACACGACCTCTTTTGTGTAACGTTTTAACAACAGACCATGCTGTACCGTAAAAGCAGTGCCTAGCGCTGCTACTGCATTTGTAAAACCAGCCTGATGAAGGCTGATGACATCCATGTAACCCTCACAGATTAAAAAATACGACCTATGGTTTCGCTTAGCAACATGCATGCCATAGAGGTTACGACTTTTTTCAAAAATTGGAGTCTCTGGTGAATTCAAATATTTCGGCTCGCCCTCGCCCATAACGCGTCCACCAAAGCCGATGACCCTATTGTTTAAATCCATGATTGGAAACATGACGCGGTTCCAAAATTTATCATAGCAACCCTTTTCCTCGATTTTTACCAGACCAGAATCCTTTAACTGTGCATCTGAAAAGCCCTTTTGACGCAGAAATCGATATAAATCATCCGGGTACGGATTAGCATAACCCAATCCAAAATTTTTGATTGTCTCATCAGAAAGTCCACGACCACGGAAATATTCGTACCCCCGTCTTCCATTTTCACTCATCAGCTGGTGATAAAAATACAATGCTGCTTCTTTTTGTATTGCAAACAGGATACTTCGATAATCTGCCAGTCTTCTGTTTTCTTCGCTTTCTTCCTCCTGCGGTAACTCAATTCCCGCTCTGTCTGCCAGCGATGCAATCGCCTCCTGAAAGCTTTCATTTTCATAGTCCATGACAAAAGTGATGACATTTCCGCCCTTGCCACAGCCGAAGCAGTAATACATCTGCTTTTGTGGGGATACGGAAAATGATGGTGACTTTTCGTTATGAAACGGACACAGACCGAAGTAGTTGCTGCCTTTTTTCTGCAAATGAATGTATCCTCCGATCACATCCACTACGTCGTTTCTTGCGCGTACTTCCTCTATCACTTCATCTGAATACCGCATGAGCGCCGCTCCTTTCTTTCCTTAATTCTGTGCTTTTGATTCCTGTTGCATCATATCATATTTTGTGTAAAAGTTCAAGAAAGGTCGAAGCTCTGTGTTTAGAGTAATCATTGCCTTTCTGATGAAATACAAAAAAGGAGAAGACTCTTATCTTCTCCCTCGCTTGTAATGCAGTTGAGGGGACTTGAACCCCTACCCAAGTACATGGACATGAACCTGAATCATGCGCGTATGCCAATTCCGCCACAACTGCATATTCAATTCTAATTTTTCCAATGGTTAAAACCATCAGAAAATGCAGTTGACGGGACTTGAACCCGTACGAGCTAGGCTCACAAGATCCTTAGTCTTGCGCGTATGCCAATTCCGCCACAACTGCATATTTTGTTTCTGTCTGTTGAGCAATTTTATTTGTTGTTTCTTTGTTTTCTCTGTTGCTCACCTGACGATATATATATTATCACATGGGCAAGCATTTGTCAACACTTTTTTCAAAAAAAATCAAAAAACTTTTCAAAGGTGTCTTTTTGTACCTCAACGCATAAAAATGCTCCCATAAAGCAACCAATAGATCACTTTGTGGGAGTATTCGTGTTTTTCAGAATTTATTTACCTATTGTTTCTAATCATTCTATTATCCCAAAAGACCCATTGCACCACAAATCAATACAATAATACCAAGTGCAATACGATACAGTGCAAAGCTGTTGAAGTTATGACGCTTGATGTACTGCATTAAGAACTTGATTACTATCATGGACACACCATAAGCGACAACCATTGCCAATAAGATAACAAAGAACTGCTCCGATGTGAATCCGCCTCCATTTGCAAGAAACTTTACAAGTTTTAAGCCGCTGGCACCGAACATAACTGGAATTGCCAGGTAGAAAGTATACTCCGCTGCGATAAAACGAGAACAGCCAAATAGCATACCGCCAATGATAGTGATACCTGAACGCGAAGTTCCTGGAATTAATGCCAATATCTGGAACATGCCAATGATAAATGCAGTCTTATAGCTAAGCTGAGTAAACTTTACAATTGACGGACGAATCTTGCGATTTCTCATCTCGATTGCAATAAATGCAATACCAACTACGATCAGCATAATCGTTACAACTATCCAGTTCATCAAATACTTATCAATCTGATCATTGAATAATACGCCAATCACACCAGCCGGAATACATCCGATAATAACCTTCTTCCACAGCTCGATAGTGTTGTGCTTTTGCTCTTTTGTTTTTCTGGCTGAAAATGGATTCAGTTTATAAAAGAACACTGTGACGACAGCTAGAATTGCACCAAGCTGGATGACAACATCAAACATCTTTGTGAATTCGTCGGTAAATACCTCCGATGCACCCGTCTTCCAGAATGCGTCTACCAGAATCAAATGCCCAGTACTGCTGACAGGGAGCCACTCAGTAATTCCCTCTACAATGCCAAGAAAGATGACTCTCAGCCATTCAATAATATTCATTTTTCATTTTCCTTTCTACTATTCCCTCTTTACAGGCAATTTTATAACAGTTCACGAAACGTACTGATTCGTCAAGTCTCTATGAAAGCATAAGATTTTGCCAGATCTAGTAGGGTGTTTAAGCCTTAGAAATATTTTCAATCTGCCAGTCAATGGGCTCAAGACCATTTTCTTTAAGATACTCATTTGTCCTGCTAAACGGTCTGCTGCCAAAGAAGCCACGGTACGCAGACAGTGGACTCGGATGCACAGACTCGATGATCAAATGCCTAGAGTTGTAAATCATCGGCTTTTTGGACTGTGCCGGCCTTCCCCAGAGAATAAATACCATCGGGCGATCCTGCTTTGCTAACACTTCGATTGCCGCATCTGTAAACCGCTCCCAGCCAATTCCTTTGTGTGAAAATGCCTGATGCGCGCGAACAGTAAGAAGAGTATTTAGCATCAAAACGCCCTGCTTAGCCCACTTGACCAAATAACCATTGTCTGGAATGTAGCAACCCAAATCATCATGCAGCTCACGATAAATATTAACCAGAGACGGTGGAATCTCCACACCCGGTTTTACTGAAAAGGATAATCCATGCGCCTGACCCGGTTCATGATACGGATCCTGCCCTAGAATAACGACCTTAACCTTTGTGAGCGGCGTCAGATTAAACGCAGTAAAGATTTCATCGGATGGTGGGTAAACCACATGTGTAGTGTATTCTTCAATTATTTTTTTATAGAGACTGGCATAATACGGCTTTTTGAATTCAGGACTCAACGGTCCTAACCAGTCATTTGCGATTGCTCCCATCTTTTCCTCCACGAATTATTGATTGTTACCGTTCACGTATTCCATGAGCTGTAACACTTTAAATGCGTACACTGATACCACGCGCTTTCAGATATTGCTTCAGGTCGGCAATCTCAAGCTCCTTATAGTGAAACAGACTTGCTGCAAGTGCCGCATCTGCCTTTCCTTCTGTCAGTGCCTCGTAGAAGTGTTCCTTTGTGCCTGCGCCGCCGGATGCGATGACTGGAACACTGACCGCCTCGGAAACCTGTCTGGTAAGTGCAATATCATAACCAGTCTTCATGCCATCGCAATCCATGCTGGTAAGAAGGATCTCACCTGCACCCATGCTGCATGCCTTAGCTGCCCACTCGACTGCATCAAGCCCGGTATCAATACGACCACCATTTTTATAGACATTCCATCCACTGCCGTCTGCACGTTTTTTTGCATCGATTGCTACAACTACGCACTGGCTGCCGAACTTATCTGCCGCATCGCTGATCAGTCTTGGTGTATTGATTGCAGAGGAATTGATAGAAATCTTATCTGCACCCTCACGAAGAAGCATACGAAAATCCTCTACTGTACGGATGCCTCCTCCAACGGTAAACGGAATAAACACATTCTGTGCTACTCGACGCACCATATCTACGACAATGTTTCTTGCATCACTCGATGCGGTAATGTCCAGAAATACTAACTCATCTGCACCTAGCTCATCATATGCTGCCGCAATCTCGACCGGATCCCCGGCATCCTGCAAATTCACAAAATTCACGCCCTTGACAACACGTCCATTATGTACGTCCAGACATGGAATAATACGCTTTGTAAACATTAGTATTCCCTCCTCTGCTCTAAGAAGTTTTTGAGGATCGCCAGACCCGTCTTTGAACTTTTCTCTGGGTGAAACTGACATGCAAAGACATTTTCCTTTTCTACGGATGCATGGATGGTCACACCATATTGTGCAGTTGCCGCGACAATGTCTGAATCCTCTGCCTGTAGATAATAGGAATGAACAAAGTATACGTATGGTTCTTTTTCAAGCCCTTTGAACAACGATGCACCATCGCGAACGGTAAGTGAATTCCAGCCCATATGTGGAATCTTAAGACCTGAACCCTCTGGGATTCGCACAATCTTTCCCTTTAGGATACCAAGACCCGCTACGCCCGGTGTCTCCTCACTACTTTCAAACAGCAGCTGCAATCCAAGGCAAATTCCCAAAAATGGAATTTTTCGTTCAATTGCCTCGTGTATTACATTGACTAAGCCATATTTCGTTAGGTTTTCCATCGCATCCCCGAATGAGCCGACTCCCGGCAGTATGATGTGATCTGCCTTAAGAATCACTTCGGGGTCTCTTGTCAGAATTGGTGTCTCTCCCATTGACAAAAGTGCTTTTTCTACGCTTTTTATGTTTCCTGCATCATAATCAATAATTGCTATCAATGCGCCACCCCCTGATTCATGTGTATAAAAACAGATTGATTATAGCATACGAAGTTTCTTGTGACAACTCTTTTACGTGCTTTTTACATCTCCTGTGCAATTTCCTGCACAAACTGGATACAATTTTCCTTGATACCTATACCT
>CAVCPW010000229.1:0-11896 GCA_963604075.1 Anaerovoracaceae bacterium
GTCTTACCGTTTCCGTTGCGGTAGGTGGGGGGGGTATCAATACAGGCAGCGTCAACTACTTCCCCTAGACAGGGTACAGCGGTTGCGGGAATAGCGGTTTCTCTTGAAAATTATTATGCGAGTAGCGAGACACCGGAAGCGGACATTATAGATTATATTCATAATATCGTTTCTGCTACAAAAGAGAAAAAGGCAGTGACGACTGTTACTGTGAATACAGTGACACAACAAGATGATTCCAACGTATTTGGAACTAGTCTGGTGTCAGAAAATGCCAGTGAACAGGAAGAGGGACTTGTCAGCGTAATGGCAAGCTTAAATGTCAGAAACAAGCCGTCTGTGTCAGGCAGCAGCGTGATTGGTTATCTTTACAGTAACTGTGTTGTCTCTATTTATGATACAGTTGAGAATGATGAGGGTAGTTGGTATCTGATCAAGAGTGGCGACGTAGAAGGATATGTGTCCGCTGATTACGTGTTGACTGGTGATGCTGCAAAAGCGAGTGAGGAGGATTTGACAAATCGCTACGCAAAAGTGACAGCGGACAGCGCAATTGTCTATAGTTCCGCATCATCTAGTGCAGACAGCGTAGGTGTCGTTTACAAGGACGGCGACTACAAGGTTCTCGAAATTCAGAATGGTTTTGTTAAAATCGCAGTAAATGATGACTTTGCAGGTTTCGTCCGTGAAAAAGATGTATCACTCTATACACGCCATGCAGAGGCAGTTGCAATTACTGATCAGTCTGTAAAGGACCAGTTGAACAGTTATCTGGTTGATATTCGTGATGCAGAGGCCATTTTTGAAAAGCGTATGGCAGCCGCTGATTATCAGGCTGCTTATAATGCAAGTACATATGCTTATCAGCTATGGGAGTATTACATAAGCGATGCTTCAAATGCAGGTTATACCGATCTGGTGACGAGTGCAAAGAGCGAGCAGAAAAAGACTGCTGAGATGGTAGCACGTGCAACCGCGGCATTAAATGGTGAAAATGTTTCAGAGACTTCATCAGAGACATCGGCAACAACATCTTCTGAGGCGCAGACAACCAGTTTGCAGGCAGAGACTTCACCAGATGAATCTGCTCCTGTAAGTTTAACGGATGCAGAGGAAACAGAACCTGTACAGCCAGATTCTTCACCGGCAGATCAAATTGAGTCGACGGCACCGACCACTGTTGAAGATACAACATCTACTACCGTTGAGAGTACTACATCTACGACAGCAGAAGAGACAGCCTCTACTACTGTTGAAGATACCACGTCTCAGGATGCAGTAAAGGCAATTCAGAGTATCGAAGCTTATTATGCTGGAAGCAGTAAGACTGAGGGTGAAGTGATCAGTGCAAGCGAGCTGTATATCGTTGTTACTTATACTGATGGTACCACTCAGGTCGTAACAGAGGGCTGGAGTTGTGATCAGGTTGGCGCGCAGTTATCTGCAGGTGCGAACATTATTACTGTAAATTATCAGGGATTTTCTTCTTCCTTTGATTTAAATGTGGCAAAGATTGAGCCGACATCTGAGAATGTGTCGGATACCTCACCTGAGACACCGACAACTCCTACTACAGTGGAAGATACCACAGTATCCAACGAGGAGCCAACGACCACTACGACAGCCGCGGAAACGACCACTACAACAGCAGAAGAGACTACTACCACTACAGTGGAGGAAACCACTACTACAACAGTTGCAGAAACTACTACAACAGCGGCAGAAACTACGACTACAGTTGCAGAAACTACGACCGTGGCTAATAATTCTACACCACTTCGTGATTCAATTGTCAATTATGCATTAAGCTGGGTAGGACAGTGCAATTATGTATATGGAGGCACAGATCTTTCTATTGGAGGTTCTGTAGACTGTTCCGGCTTTACGATGCAGGTATACAGCAGAGTAGCAGGTATTAGCCTTCCTCATTACTCTATGTCTCAGATGAACTTAGGATCTGCAATCAGTTACGATCAGCTAAGACCAGGTGATTTAGTATTTTATAGCAATCCAAATCATGTAGCAATATACATTGGAAATGGTGCGATTGTACATGCAGGTTCGCCGGAGACTGGAATCAGTGTAACATCTGTATTCTTTAAGACACCGATTGGTTATCGTACCTATTTGCCGTAATAAATACGGAAGATAAAATTGAATTATAAAAGATTGTAATAAATCTGGAATGATTATGAACGGCACTCTTCGGGGTGCCGTTTTAATTTATCCATTTTTTAACCAAAACAAGCAAGTAGCGAAGCGGATTGCGAATATCCGCTTGACCAGAAGATTTTGTTCGACGCGTTGGTCGGTGATGTTCAGGAATTGGGTCACTTTGTAAACTTCCTTACGATGTGGTGAATAGTTGTTGCACTTTTTTTATTTTGTGTTATCATATGTTCGTATTCATTGATTTGCATGAGAGGTGAAAAAGAAAAATATGAAAATAATAATTGCAGGCGTCGGAAAGGTAGGCTCTACGCTTACCAGGCAATTGAGCGCCTCAGGTTATGATGTTACATTGGTTGATGTAAAACAGCAGGTGTTGGAAGCAAATGTAGAAAAATATGATGTTATGGCAGTTATGGGAAACTGTGCCACAATGGAGACACTTCTTCAGGCAGGTGTGCGTGAAGCTGATCTTTTGATTGCAACTACTGGTGCTGATGAGTTAAATCTTCTGTGCAGTATGACGGCACATGGAATTAATCCTAATATTCACACAATTGCCAGAATCTGTAATCCGGATTATACCGATCAGGTATATAAGATGCAGAAGACATTTGCGTTGTCTCTGACAGTAAATCCTGAGAAACAGGCTGCCATTGAGATTGAGCGTCTGCTAAAGTTTCCGGGCTTTTTAAAGAGAGACAGCTTCGCTAAAGGTAGAGTTGAGATCGTTGAACTGCGTGTGGACGAGAAGAGCCGTCTGTGCAACGTAGCGTTGAGCGAGTTAAACCGAGTAATTAAATGTCGTGTACTTGTCTGTGCCGTTCTTAGAAGGGGTGACGTCGTAGCACCGGACGGAAGTTTTATATTACGAGATGGTGATAGAATCTTTGTTACCGCATCCACAGAAAGTCTGGCAACATTGCTTGATAATCTTGGCATTATAACAAAAAAAGTACATCATGTCATGATTTGCGGTGGAGGTCGTGTGAGCTTCTATCTGGCACAGCATTTAGAGAAGGATGGAATAACAGTCCGTTTGATCGAGAAGGATCCAAAGCGTTGTGAGGAGCTGGCTGCACTTCTTCCAAGAACAGAGATTATCAATGACGATGCAAGCAATACGTTTGTATTAAAAAGAGAAAATCTTGACAGCTGCGATGCACTTGTCACTGCAACCGGTATGGACGAGTTAAATATGATCATTTCCCTGTATGGAACAAAGCATGGTGTTTCGCAGGTCATCACAAAGCTTGGTCATATGGAAAATGGCAGCATGATCGATCAGTTGCCGATTGGAAGCACAATTTGGCCGAAGGATCTTTGCTGTAATGGTATTGTGCGTTACATTCGCGCAATGCATAACCAGACAGGAGCGGCTGTATCTGTTCACTCGATTGCCGATGGCAAAGCAGAGGCAATTGAGTTTCATGTAAATGAGAAGATGCCATATTGTGAACGTCCATTGAAGAGTATGAAGGTAAAGCAGAATATACTGGTTACCTGCATCACACACGGTGGTGTTACTGAACTTCCGTGTGGTGAATCTGTTATCCGAGAGGGTGATACCGTTGTCGTTGTTACGACCAGAAGTGATATCATCTATCAGCTTGGCGATATTTTTGAACAATAACGCGATGCTGAAAAAATGGATAGAGTGTCTGCAAAGGAGTTTGAGAGATTATGAATTATAAAATGATGGGGCGGCTGATCGCGCTGATTCTGTTGGTGGAGGCGGCATTTATGGTGCCAGCGTTAATTATCAGCATAGTCGGTCAGGACAGCTTAGCAATCAAGGGATTTGTGGTAAGCATTTTTGTAATTCTCGTGGTGGCTGGTGTGCTCTTGCTTTTTGGAAGAACGGCAAGAAAGGGCTTTTATGCAAGAGAGGGTATGGTCTGCGTCGGTTTGGCATGGATTGTGATGAGTCTTCTTGGATGTCTTCCGTTTTGGATTTCACGTGAAATCCCATTTTATTTGGACGCATTATTTGAGATTGTTTCAGGATTTACAACGACGGGAGCCTCAATTTTGTCAAATGTGGAAGGCCTTTCCGATGGTATGCTATATTGGAGAAGCTTTAGCCACTGGGTAGGTGGTATGGGCGTGCTGGTATTTTTGCTTGCAGTAGTTCCGGTCAGCGGGCGAAACGATGGCTTTACAATGCATCTGCTTCGTGCAGAAAGCCCTGGCCCGAATGTTGCAAAGCTGGTTCCGCGAATCCGCAGCACAGCTGGTATTCTGTATATTTTGTACATCGTGCTTACAATAGTCACTTTTATTTTTCTGATGATTGGAAAAATGCCGGTACTTGAAGCAGTATGTACCGCATTTGGCACAGCAGGAACAGGCGGATTTGGTATAAAAAATGACAGTATGGCAAGCTACAGCCCATATATTCAAAATGTTTGCACGGTATTTATGCTTTTGTTCGGTGTCAATTTCAGCTGCTATTACATGCTTATTATGAAACAGTTTAAGAATGTTTATCAGGATGAGGAACTTCGACTTTATATCGGACTGGTGTTGGGAAGTGTTCTCTTAATTGTAATCAACTTGAGAGGTTTTTATGGAACACTGGAGGAGACTATTCGCCATGCTTTCTTCCAGGTCGCAAGTATTATTACTACGACGGGCTTTGCCACGACAGATTTTGATTTGTGGCCAGGCTTTTCCAAGACGATTTTGCTTTGTTTGATGGTAGTAGGTGCCTGTGCGGGAAGTACAGGCGGTGGTTTTAAGTGCGGAAGACTGCTTCTCGTTTTCAAGAGCCTTCGTCGTAATATTCAAAAGATGCTTCGCCCACAGCGTATTCAGGCAGTGCGCAGCAACAAGCAGGTTGTATCCGAGATCGTGCTGGAAAATACGAATGCCTATCTTGCAGCCTATGCGTTGATTATCATGTTTAGCTTTTTGGTTGTTTCATTGGACGGCTTTTCAGTCGGAACAAACTTTTCTGCTGTATTGTCATGCTTTAATAATATCGGACCGGGACTCGAGATGGTTGGACCGACATGTAATTTCTCCATCTACAGCCCACTATCAAAGATTATGCTGATTATTGATATGCTGGCAGGACGACTGGAGATTTTCCCAATTCTGATTCTTTTATCACGCGATACGTGGAGACGTTAAAAAATCAGTGAGGTGTATGAAAAAAACAGTAAATATATAAAAAAGTGCCGTAGTTTTTTGCGGCACTTTTTTATTGCACAAGATGTCAAGGTGAAAAGTAGTTTGCCCGACTGATTATCAATGTTAAAACTCCCCGCGCAAGAGAAGATTTGTACTCTTTGACATTTTTTGCTCTTTTATATTACAGCAGTGTGATATTATGCTCTTTTGCCGTCTGGCGAATCTCAGCCGGCCAAATAGAAGACTGAACCTCGCCAATATGAGCGCGGCGTAAGAAGAACATACAGATACGTGATTGTCCAATACCACCGCCGATGGTGTATGGAAGCTCCTTATTTAAGATAGCCTTCTGGAACGCAAGTTCAGCGCGCTCAGGGCAGCCTGCCTTGTCAAGCTGCTCAAGCAGGGACTTCTCATCAACACGAATACCCATAGAGGAGAGTTCCAGTGCGATATCCAGGACTGGATAGTAAACAAGAATATCGGCATTAAGTGCCCAGTCATCGTAGTCCGGCGCACGACCGTCGTGTGGCTCGCCGTTGCCCAGTTTGTCACCGATCTGCATCAGGCAGACTGCTTTCTTTTCCTTTGTAATCAGGTACTCGCGCTCCTTTGCGGTCTTGTCTGGATACATGTCAAGAAGTTCCTGAGTGGTGATAAAGAAGATATCCTTCGGCAGAATTTCCTCGATGTAATCGTACTGAATAGCCATGTACATTTCCGTCTTGCGGAGTGTCTTATAAACATCGCGCACAGTAGCCTTGAGGGTGTCGATGGTGCGCTCCTCTTTTGAGATGATCTTTTCCCAATCCCACTGGTCAACAAAGATGGAATGAATGTTATCAGTGATCTCATCGCGGCGAATTGCGTTCATATCGGTGTAGAGGCCCTCACCGTGAGAAAAACCATACTCCTTGAGTGCGTAGCGCTTCCATTTTGCAAGAGAGTGTACGACCTCAGCACAAAAACCGTTCTGCTCCTTGATATCAAAGGAAACTGGGCGCTCAACACCATTTAAGTTGTCGTTCAGACCGGAGGCAGGATCAACAAAGAGCGGAGCAGATACGCGGAGCAGATTTAAGTGCTTGGCAAGGAGGCTCTGAAAGAAGTCCTTGACTGTTTTGATTGCAATCTGTGTGTCATACAGATTTAATGCAGGCTCATAGCCTTCAGGGATAATTAAGTGTTCCATAAATTCTCCTTTTTTAAAATAGATTCCTAAATTACTTGATGTGTGTTAGCGGACTTGCCCGTTTCCGGTGATTACATATTTGTATGCGGTCAGCTCGCGAAGCCCCATCGGACCTCTGGCGTGGAGCTTTTGCGTTGATATGCCCATCTCACAGCCCAGTCCGAACTCACCGCCATCAGTAAAGCGAGTCGAGGCATTGACATAGACAGCAGCACTGTCCACAAGCGTGGTAAAGAGCTGCGCAGTCTGTTCATTTTGTGTGATAATGGATTCGCTGTGATGAGTCGAGTGTGCTGCGATATGGTCGATCGCCTCGGTCACATCGCCTACGATATGTACTGCGAGAATGTAGTCCAAAAATTCAGTATCAAAATCCTGGGCGCCAGCAGGAGTACCTTCAATAATGGATAATGCTTCCGAATCCAGACGAAGCTGTGCCTGATGCAGACGTGAAGAGTCGCACAGACGCTCCTCTAACATAGGAAGAAACGTCTTCGCAATATCGCGATGTACCAGGCATACCTCAGCCGCGTTGCATACAGACGGACGGCTCATCTTGGCATTTTCCACAATATCGAGAGCCATCGAAAAATCAGCATTCTTGTCAACGTAGATATGACAGATACCGGTACCAGTCTGGATGCATGGCACCAGTGCCTGCTCTACGCAGGCATGGATCAGTCCAGCGCCACCGCGTGGAATCAACAGATCCACTAGTCCAACGGCACGCATCAGCTCTTGTGCGCTGGCACGGCTGGTATCCTCAACTAGGTTTATCGCATGTTCTGTGATGCCGCAGGCATGCAGACCCTTTCGCAGTGCAGTGACAATAGCATATGCGCTGTGAAATGCTTCTTTTCCGCCGCGCAGCACGCAGACATTGCCTGATTTTAATGCAAGAGCAGCAGCATCAGACGTGACATTTGGACGACTTTCATAGATAATTGCGATTACGCCCATCGGGACAGATACTTTCTTGATATGCAGACCATTTGGGCGGGTCTCTTCCGAGAGAATGGTTCCAACTGGATCAGGCAGCGCTGCAACTGCGCGAATGCCGTCTGCCATTGCACAAATGCGAGAGGTGTCCAGGCGCAGACGGTCTAACATAACAGCAGAGATGGAATCCTTTGCAGCGTCCATGTCTCTTTCATTTTCGCGAAGAATCGCGTCGGTATCTGCGATAAGAGCGTCTGCCATGGCAAGAAGTGCCTTATTTTTTTCTTCACTGCTCAGAACAGAAAGTGAGGAAACAGAGGATTTTGCCTCCTTTAAGATGGTTTGTGTATCTTTCATAGTTGCCTAAGACTCCTTTATTTCTGACGTGGTGCGCTGTACTTCAGAATCTGCCTTTGGGGGCGTTTTTTGAGCGAGAAAACGAGTACCGACAGGCTTCCCTTCTGCGATATCATACAGAGTTACCGGGTCAGCGCCGTTTGCAATCACCATGTCAATCCCATTTTCAGTTGCGATGTGTGCGGCCTGAATTTTTGTTGTCATGCCGCCTGTGCCAAGATTGCTTCCAGCACCGGAGGTCATAGCCTCAATCTCTGGTGTGATGGCAAAAACTGTGTCAATCAGTGTTGCATTCGGATCTTTACGCGGGTCAGCGGTAAATAGTCCATCAATATCAGAGAGGAGCACCAGCAGGTCTGCATGAACTGTGCAGGCAACAATTGCACTTAATGTGTCATTGTCACCGATGACAATCTCGGCAGTGGAGATTGTGTCATTTTCGTTGATGATAGGAATGGCACCAAGTGCAAGCAGACGTTCCATCGTATTTTCCACATTTTGACGACGATCTGCATGTTCAATGTCCTCACTGGTCAGAAGAATCTGTGCAACGGTATGGTTGTAAGAGCCAAACAGCTTGTCATAGGTGTACATGAGCTCACATTGACCGACAGCGGCAGCAGCCTGTTTTGTCGGCATATCTGACGGGCGTTCCTTTAAAGAAAGCTTTCCGGCACCCATGCCAATGGCACCGGACGAGACCATAACAATCTCATGACCGGCATTTTTTAAGTCACTAATTACTTTGCAGAGCACCTCTGTACGGCGTATGTTCAGTCGACCCGTGCGGTGTGCAAGGGTAGAAGTGCCGATTTTTATGACAATACGCATATAAAGAACCATGCCTTTCTGTGTCTGCGGCGAGCGCAGGTACCTATTTTTACGACTTTTAAAGACGATTCAATCCACATTTCGATTTTGATTCACTTGTTACAAAGTGGAACAAGTGTTTCGATACTGTGTCTCACATTCTTACGTCAGCTTTAGTATAGCATAGGTAAAAAGGGTCTGTCATTAAAAAATTACTGTTCAATCAAAAAAAGTTGTGATATAATAATGAAGTTGTCGGGAAATTGGAAGAGAACATGAAAAGACCCGGCTGAAATAAAAAAAGACAGGTGGATATTTTACGATGGAAGGCTTTTTATCTGTAAAGGAAGCAACAGAGAGCTATGCACAGGGGTGCAAGGCAAAAGTGACGACACCGGCAGGAAAATTGTTTGGAAAGGCAATGTTAGCCGGAATGATGATTGGAATGGGTGCGGCAGCGAGCAGCGTGGCAGCTCATTCTGTAGCAAATGTAGGATTAGCGAGACTTACTGCCGCAGTTGTATTCCCGGTGGGACTGATGATGGTTATTCTGCTGGGTGCAGAGTTGTTTACAGGTGACTGCTTAATGGCAGTAGGTGTGGCAGGAAAGCACATCTCACTTGCAGACTGCATTCGAGTGCTTGTACTCGTTTACCTTGGAAATTTTGCAGGAGCACTGATTTTTACTGCACTGATTTATTTCAGTGGTCAGCTGGATTATTCCTCAGGCGGACTTGGTGCATACACAATCAAGGTAGCATACGGAAAAGCAACGCTTACGTTTGGCAAGGCATTTACCTCCGGTATTCTGTGCAACATTCTGGTATGTGCAGCCGTTTTAATGGCAATGTGTGCAAAGGATGTCAGCGGTAAGCTGCTTGTATCCTTCTTTGTAATCATGCTGTTTGTTACAGCCGGTTTTGAGCACTGCGTAGCCAATATGTACTACATAACTGCAGGACTGTTCTGCAAGATGAATCCGGATTACGTAAATAAGGCAATGGAGTTGTATGGTTACACCGAGGCACAGTTAGCACAGCTAAACTGGGGAAACTTCTTAATTAAGAATTTGCTTCCGGTAACACTTGGAAACATTTTTGGGGGAAGCTGTTGTATCGGATTGCCATTGTGGTATTTTAACAAAATCAAGTAAGTCCTCCGCTTCAATTGTGAAAAGCAATAAACAGGCAAGCCAAGGGGTCAGGAAAATAAGGCATTTTCCTGACCCCCTTGTTTTTTCGCTTCTTTTGCAAAACAATACAAACAACACAATAAGAATGATTTTTCACAAAATTTTTTACAAATCGTAAGAAATCCTTAAAACACACGAAAAGAGAAAAATGTTATTATAATTGCAAGAAAAAGGAAACAAATAGTCAGAGATTGCTAGAGATGCTAGCGATAATATAGATAAAAATCAATGTGTATATAGTTTTTGCAGACTGGAGGCGAAGGATATTGAAGAAGAGAAGACAGAGGGGACAGCAGGATAAAAAAAGAAGAGGCCTTGGTCTAAAATCACTTATCATTGGAATGTCGGTTTGTACCATACTGTTAGGCGGTGTTTTGGTATGGGCAGTTTTCGGAAGCATTTGCTTAGAAGCAGAGAGCGGACACGGTCTTGGTATCGTAGATGCCGTCAACAATATGAATTTGCAGAAAAAAGCAGAAGAGCTTGCGGCAAAGCCGTCAGCCGCGTCACAAGAAAGTCAGACGCTGACCGCGGATGCAACTGATTCGAATGAACTATCAAATGCAGGTGCAGCAAACACAAGCGATTCAAAGAAAGAAAATAATTCGACAGATTCGCAGGAAAATGATAAGCAAAAAAGCGATAACGAAAAGCAAAATAAAGATGCATCAGAAAACAGCTCAGCAGCGGATGAAGAATCGGCTCAGAGCACGGACGAAAATGAAAAACAGGAGGAATCAGAGGTGTATCAGCAGATCAACAGTGCAACGATGGCAAATTCAGCATCCGGCGTCACGGATGTGACGGCATTTGAAACGGTAACAGCCGATGAGGTGCGTGCATGGATTGAATCATATACATATGGTGAGTGGCCGTATCTTGATGGTGCAGAGGTGACACAGACTGATAAGGATGAGATTCTTTCTAGACGAAATCTGGATGGAATCTCAGATACGGTTTCGATTTCATATGGTGTGATTGTACAGAATGCGGCAGTTCGTGCATTCCCAACATGGAGAAAGGCTGCAAAGTCGCTTGAAGATACAGCTTTTGATTATATTCAGGAAAGTATGTTGTTGGTAGGAGAGCCTGTAGCAGTCGTTCACCAGACAGCGGACGGGATTTGGAGCTTTGTACAGGCAACAAATTACAGAGGTTGGGTTGAGACAAAGAGAATCGGATTTTGCACGCTGGATGAATTAAAGGCATGGCAGACAGCAGAGCGTGCGGTGGTAACAGATGCGAAGCTTACGCTTTTGGATGTAGAGCTTCGTATGGGAACGGCACTTCCAGCCAGTGTGGATGAGAATGGAGCTGTAATCGTATCACTTCCGCAGGTGGATGAAAATGGATTACTGACAATAAAAGCAGTTGAAACGACACAGGAAGGCATTCATTTTGGTTACATGGCACTTACACAGAAAAATATATTGGAGCAGGCAAAGAAACTGATTGGAACCGCCTACGGATGGGGCGATTCCAATGGTGATATGGATTGTTCTTCAACGATGAATTCCATTTATCGCTGCTTTGGCATTATTCTTCCGAGAAATACGAGTGAATTAGCTCAGACAGGAACTGAGGTGGTGTCTTTGGAAGGCATGACACAGGAAGAAAAGCTAGAGCAGATTCATTCCATGAAGCCGGGTACGCTTCTTGTGATGAAGGGTCATGTTGTAATGTATATTGGACAAGAAGACGGACAGGATATGATCCTGCACAATTTTACGACCTGTCTGGCAGAGGATGGTGTGAACACAGAGAATGTTTACCAGTGTCGTATCACACCTTTGAATCTGGTAACAGCAGCAGGAACACAGTATTTGGATGTCTATGCGACAGCTATATGCTTTCCGGAAGAGTAAAGAAAAGCTGCACAGCAACGATTTTGCAAATAGGATTATGAATACTACAATGAAATGAGGTAAAGAAATCATAAAATAAGAAAGTTACAGAACAGTAAAATGAGGTAAGGAAGTCATAAAATAAGAAAGCTACAGAACAGTGAGAAAACACTGCGAAAGAAAAAACCATGGGATCACGTTGAACTGAACGGATCTCATGGTTTTTTAGATATCATTTATAAAAGTGCAAATTGCGAA
>CAVCPW010000230.1:0-2186 GCA_963604075.1 Anaerovoracaceae bacterium
GTTTAAAATCTGCAATGCATTGGAAATTCGCATTATTGATTTGTTTGATGATACTGCCAGTCATGCAGATGAAGTAGACACACAGCCGAACAGTACCATTGTCGAATATCAGTATTTGCCGGAATGGAAGCAAAAAATGGTGGATCAATATGTGAAGATGATCGCACAGTATGAAATAGATGGGGAGTAAGATGGAAGGCAGATGCAGTGTTGCAATGTTTGGACATAAGAGAATACCTTCGCGTGAAGCTTGTTGTGAACTTTGATGTAATTTCTATATTTACTAATATCTGGTTGATACAGTAGTGAAGATGTTGAAAGGTAGTAAAAGCCACTAAAATAGCGATTTTTATGATAATTACATCTTACATCAAAAATCCATGAGCTTATCATCTACTTCGTAAAACTGTTGTTGAGTACACTATCTGCCCTGTTAATGATACCTAATTTGCAACGTTTTGTAGAGTTGTGAAAATTACGGAAAAACATATGATTCTACTTTGCAAAACTTCTATTGAGTAGAGCATGGGTGATGCTGATAAGTACATATCATTAAACAGTACTAAGAAATAAAACGGTATGAATTGTTTATAATGACGGACAGATTGGAAACAAGATTGAATGATGTGCATAGTTTCAACAAAGATCATGCACAAACCTGTAATTATCACACAGGGGCTTTACAAAAATGAATACCATCCATGAAAATGGATGTGTACATAGATAACTTGGAGAAATCAATGATTACGGAGGAATATAAATGAGTGCAGTTACTTTAGATAATAAAACGATTTTAGTCACAGGCGCGGCAGGTTTCATTGGCTCCAACCTTGTGAAACGGATCTATCAGGAGGCTCCGTCTGCCACTGTCATCGGCATCGATAATATGAATGTTTACTATGATGTGGCACTGAAAGAGTTCCGCCTGAACGAGTTGACCAAGTATCCCACATTCACTTTTATCAAAGGTAACATTGCTGACAAGGCACTGATCACCAAGCTGTTCGAGAAGTACAAGCCGTCTGTGGTCGTTAATCTTGCGGCGCAGGCTGGTGTGCGTTATTCCATCACCAATCCGGATGCCTATGTGGAATCCAATTTGGTCGGCTTTTTCAACATCCTCGAAGTCTGCCGCCATTCTTATGATAACAGTCAGACCGGCGTGGAGCATCTGGTTTATGCCTCTTCCTCTAGCGTTTTCGGTTCCAATAAAAAGGTTCCGTATAGCACTAATGACAAGGTAGATAACCCTGTGTCTTTGTACGCTGCAACGAAAAAATCTAATGAATTGATGGCTCATGCATATTCAAAGTTGTACAATCTTCCATCTACTGGCCTACGTTTTTTCACCGTGTATGGTCCGGCAGGACGTCCTGATATGGCCTACTTTGGCTTCACCAACAAGTTGGTGAAGGGTGAGACTATCAAAATCTTCAACTATGGCAACTGCAAGCGCGACTTTACTTACGTGGATGACATCGTTGAGGGCGTTGTCCGTGTGATGAAAAAAGCACCCGACCGAAAGAACGGTGAAGATGGTCTGCCGATTCCTCCGTATGCGGTTTACAATATCGGCAATCAGAACCCGGAGAACCTGCTGGACTTTGTACAGATCCTTTCTGAAGAACTGGTTCATGCTAAGGTGCTGCCGGAAGATTACGACTTCGAGGCTCACAAGGAACTGGTTCCTATGCAGCCCGGTGATGTGCCTGTGACCTATGCGGACACCAGTGCGCTGGAGCGCGACTTCGGTTATAAACCGAGTACAAGTCTGCGGACTGGTCTGCGGAATTTCGCTGAGTGGTACGCTGAATTTTATAAATAAGGGAAAATCAATAAAATGCGTTGAGGTTTATAAGGAATTATATCATCAAGAACCATTTGGTATCACATTTTGTCCATATCGTATCGGCTCGTTAGGTGCTCACTCGCATTGACCATCAGTATGGCAAAATCAACGGTCTGGCAATCGACAAAGGCATCCATCTGGAACCGATGGAGATGATTCTTACAGCAAAAGAGGCTGAGAATCAATATCGGCGTTTCCTACTCGGCAGGACGAGTGCAAGGCAGCGGCCTATGCGCTGATGGGCTATGCCGGAATAGATTATGACACCTTCACAAACATCTGGCTGCGAGACGTTCCGGTTGGAGTGTTTGAGAGTTATAGAGTTATAAGGATAGAT
>CAVCPW010000231.1:0-9305 GCA_963604075.1 Anaerovoracaceae bacterium
GCGCTAACTCTTTTTGTTCCTCTGAAGTCTCAATTATCTCTAACTCTTTTTGTTCCTCTGAAGTCTCAATTATCTCTGGCTCTTTTTGTTTCTCTGAGGGCTCGATTGACTCTGGCTCTTTTCGTTCCTCTAAGGACTCGATTGGCTCTGACTCTTCTGATTCCTCTATTGACTCAACTGTTTGTGTTATTTCAGTTAGGTCGGTTTGATTAGAATCGTTTAAGTCAGAATTATTTAAATCTGTTTCGTTTAAATCAGAATCACTTGAATATGTTTCATCAGCCACAGTTCCAACTGTTTCACCTAACAATTCGCCCGTATCAGCAGTCTGCTGAATCTGTGCAAGATCTGGTTTATCAAGGACTTTTGCTGCCTCTGGTTCGTCCTGCTGCTTTTCAAGATCCTGAACGCTCTGTGCCATTTCCTTTTGCAGAACATCCATCTCTTTTTCCAGCTTCTGTACCTCAGCAATCTCCTTTTGAATGGAGTTCTCTGGCTTATCTGAATTCTCCGGCTCATCAGAAGCATCCTCAATTGAAGTCCCTCCAAACTGTCCAGATATCTTGACAGTTTCTGCCTCATGCAGTTCTTCTTTTACTTCGTCTATTGCTTCCTGTACCTTCGCTGACTCTTCCTTTGGAACTTTCCGAATACGGCTCTGTGTTTCCTTCGCCTGCTGTAACAGCTGCGCAAATGCAAGACTTGACTGCTTCTGAGGTGAAGACTCCTGCTCTGCCTCTGTTACTTCCTGTTCCTGAGAAATAGTCTCTGTTTCCTCGATCGGATGTACACCAGATTCCTCTGTTTCCTCGATCGGATGCGCACCAGATGTCTCATTTGAAATTTCACCGGAATTATCATTTGAAGCATCTGCATCATCCATTGTTTCGGTTGACTCGATTGTTTCAACTACTTCAGTTGACTCTGCATTTTCTGCTGTTTCAGAAGTATTGGCGTTCTCAGTGGCTTCACCTTCTTCATCAGACTTTGCTGCTTCTGTTAACTCTGCTTCTGTTAACTCTGCTTCTGTTGACTCTGCTTCTGTTGACTCTGCTTCTGTTGACTCTGCTTCTGTTAATTTTTGATCTGTCGATTCCACCGTTTCCACAGACTCATCTGACTGCTCATCTTCCCCTTTGAGGTTCAGAAGTGCCTTTACTTCTTCCTGCTTCTTAAGCTCTTCAGCTTCTTCTTGCCTTCGAAGTTCCTCAGCTTCCTGTACCTTACGGATTTCTTCCTTTTCTCTTCTAACGGCATCTAATCGATCCTGGCTCTTTGCAAAATGCTTCTTTACAGCCAGACGATAAAAATGCTCGGCATCATCGAGTGATTTTTCAGCTACTATTCCCTCCTCATAAAACTTTCCAAGATAATAGCAAGCCTCTCCGTTTAGCTTTTTCTC
The DNA here is from genome assembly GCA_963604075.1 of Anaerovoracaceae bacterium. Taxonomy (GTDB): domain Bacteria; phylum Bacillota; class Clostridia; order Lachnospirales; family Lachnospiraceae; genus Anthropogastromicrobium. Next base: position 1,403 of record CAVCPW010000231.1, read on the forward strand.
TTCATTCTTTGCCTTTGACAGCCATTCAAACGCCTGAGTCTCATTTATCTCAGCCACCTCACCATTTGCAAAGCTTATGCCGAGCACAATGGCAACGGTTGGATCTTCACTATCTGCACACTCAGATGCCCATCTGCATGCCTTTTTCAAATCATACTTTGTTGCATCCTGATCAAAATAGTAATGTACCAGATATTCCTGGGCACGGGTATTCTCCTCCTCTGCCGCCTCTGTCATCAGGCGTTCTGCAATGGAAATATCCTTTACCGCAAGCGGATTTCTAAAGTAGATCAATGCAAGCTCAACCTTTGACTCAGAATAGCCCTGTCTGGCTGCTTTAAAAAACCATTCAGCCGCTTTTCCATAATTCTTGCTGACTCCACCATAGCCGTTTTTATAAATCAATCCCAGATTATGCTGCATCTGTGGATCTCCATGTGATGCAGCACTGCTGTACCATTTAAGTGCTATGATTGCATTTTCCTCTACACCGATACCAAACAAGAAGCAATAGCCTAAATTGTATTGAGCATCTGCATAATCCTGCTGCGCCGATGCCTGATACCAGTAAACTGCAGCAGCTTCATCCTTTTCGACTCCACGGCCTTCAGCATAACAATTTGCCAATCCATACTGAGCCTGTGGATTTCCAACCTGGGCAGCTTCATAAAACCGCCTTGCCGCTTCCTGAAACCAATACTGTGCCGCCGAAAGATCCTGTTCAATACCAGTTCCTTCCTCATAACAAATACCCAACTGATATTGGGCCTCTGCGTTCCCTGCATTTGCTGCCGAATAAAAACATTGAGCAGCCGCGCCGTAATCAACAGCCGTATCGGTTCCATTTTTATAGCAGATACCAAGTCTCGTGAGTGCCTCGATATTTCCCTGCTGTGCCAGGCGGTACAATTCTTCAACTGTATGTGTATTCATGCTTGTACCCCTTTGAAATCTTATCGTCATTTCAATTATTACACTTCACGACACGCATAAACTGTAACATAAAAATCCGACTCATATCAATTTTACCACACTTACCGCTTATTCGCAAGCATTATGCCATAGATTTTATTCTTACCATTTCTTTACAATACAGTTACAGTTCGTAGGACACGTGAACCTATTGAATCACTTTTTTGAATTTTTTTCAAAAAAGTGTTGACAAATCTGTGTTCATATGTTAACATTTAGAAGTCGGTTGTGAAATCGATAGACGTAAAGGGGTATAGTTCAATGGTAGAGCAACGGTCTCCAAAACCGTAAATACGGGTTCGAATCCTGTTACCCCTGCTGAGAAGACATCCATCATGGATGTCTTTTTTTGTTGTGTCAATGATATCGCAATCCGCTTCGCTACTTGCACTTTTATAAAAACAATTTTATAAAGGGGCACATCATGCCCCTTGCATTTTCTCAATCAGCCCCGCAGCTTCCTTGACGGTTGCCACAGGAACACACTTCATTCCCTTCGGGATGGTGATATCTTTCGCACTGATTTTAGGCAGAATGCAGCATGTAAAACCAAGTCGTGCGGCCTCGTTGATACGCTGCTGCACCATGCTGACACCACGAATCTCTCCCGCCAGTCCGACTTCCCCGAAAATAACGGTATGTGCATCAATCACACGGTCACGAAAACTTCCCGCAATTGCCATAATTACTGCCAGATCAAGCGCCGGTTCACTGATTCTGATTCCTCCGGTAACGTTAACATACGCATCGCACGATGACAGCGCCATTCCCATTCGTTTCTCTAAAACTGCAATCAACAGATTTACACGATTTCCATCCATTCCGGCACTGGTTCGTCTCGGAAGTCCAAAGCTTGTCCGGCAGACGAGTGCCTGCACTTCAAGCATAATCGGGCGTGTGCCTTCCATCAGGCAGGCCGTAACGGTACCGCTGCTGTCGAGGCTTCGCCCCTCGAGCAAATAAGCAGATGGATTGGCAACCTCCTTCAAGCCAGACTGCACCATTTCAAACACACCCATCTCATTTGTCGCACCAAAACGATTCTTTACAGCACGCAAAATCCTATACATCGCACTGCGATCACCCTCAAAATAAAGCACTGTGTCCACCATATGCTCAAGCACTCTCGGGCCGGCAACAACACCTTCCTTTGTCACATGGCCGACTAGAAAAATGGTAATTCCTCTGCCCTTTGCAATCTGCATCAGCGTATTGGTGCATTCGCGCACCTGACTGACACTGCCAGGTGCCGAAGTGACATCCTCTCGGTACATCGTCTGAATAGAGTCAATGACAACAATCTGCGGCAGCTCCTTCGTGATTACATTATCGATTCTCTCCAGATTTGTCTCCGAAAGCAACAGCAAATCCCCTGAAAAGCCACCTAAACGATCTGCACGCATCTTGACCTGACGCGCTGATTCCTCGCCGGACACATACAGCACCTTTTTGCCTGATGCTGCCAGATTTCGACATACCTGCAGCAGAAGTGTGGATTTTCCAATTCCGGGATCACCACCGACAAGAATCAGTGAACCCGTAACCAGACCGCCTCCTAGCACACGATCCAGTTCATGAAGCCCGGTGCTGCTTCGATCTTCCTCATCGGTATTAATTTCTTCCAAACGAAGTGGCTTTGATGATTCCAGTCCTATCCTCTTTATACCACTCGATTTGGCTGTGGCAGTGCTGCCCACAGTTGGCTCCTCGACGAAGGTATTCCACTGATGGCACCCCGGACACTGACCCATCCATTTTGCGGACTCATATCCGCATTCCTTGCAGAAAAAAGCAGTCTGCTTTGCCTTCATAATGCCTCCCTATACACTCGAAATGTATTAAATGTAAAATTAAATTCACTCTAAAAGAAAAGCTGCATGGAACACTTACCATGCAGCTTTTGTACGAAAAATTGGGCTCAACCATCCCAAAATCCAAAGTTCTCAAAAATTCAAGTGCAAAAAATTAAGCACACATCGCGCGTCTTATTTCTTGCGAATCAGAACCTTCTTTACGCATCCGGACTCAAGCTCAAGTGAGATCACGATCTTTCCGGAAAGATTTGTCTCATAATCTTCAATTACGGCATCATCCACACTTACTTCATACTCGGTATCGTCCTCTACTGCCACGATAATCTGGGTATCCTGGAATCCGTTCACGATAAAGGAAATCTGATCCTCAGTCTCCTTATAATCAGTAACGACTGTTCCCGGTGTTGACTCATAAGCAAAAGTCTCGTTCTTCTCTAATCTGGTGATATCATGGAATGTCTTTACCTTATATACATCTCCATCAAATACATAATTCGAAACCTTTCCCTTTGTCGGAAGATCATAATTTCCAAAACTTAATGTATTATCTTCCTCAGTGCGGATTAATTCCTTAATTCCTGCCATTATTTGTTCCTCCTGCTTTTTTGCTGCTGAAATGCAGCCACTCATAAACTGCATTTCGTATTTCACGGCCTACCCCACAGGTAAACCGCCTATCACTATTTTAGTATAGCATATCAAAATTGATTTTCCAACCAAAAATTTAGCTTTATTCGGCCTTTTTTACAGACACTTTTCTCTTATGGCGCACTGAAAATTTCAATCCATTCTCGCCTTTTTCAACAGTCACGCTGTCGCCGCGCTCGATATGGCCTTCCAGAATCTCCTCAGACATGGAATCTTCAAGGTAGGTCTGAAGTGCACGTCTTAACGGACGAGCACCGTACTTTTCATCAAAGCCTTTCTCGATCAGATAATCCTGTGCTTCGTCTGTGACTTTCAGCTTAAGCTCCATATTCTCGAGTACTCTTGCCGTGACAGAACGAAGCATAATACCGAGAATTGCCTTCATATCCTGCTTATACAGCGGATGGAATACAATGATCTCATCGATACGGTTTAAGAACTCAGGCTTGAAGCTCTGCTTGACATCCTCCATGACCTTTGCCTTCATCTGCTGATAACTAGCCTTTGCGTCGGATGCAGCGCCGAAACCAAGATGCTTTGGTGCCATGATATTTGTGGCACCGCAGTTGGAAGTCATGATAATTACTGTATTCTTGAAGCTAACCTTGCGGCCGTGTGCATCAGTAATTTGACCATCGTCAAGCACCTGCAGCAAAATGTTAAACACATCCGGATGGGCCTTCTCGATTTCATCAAATAAAAGCACACTGTACGGATTGCGGCGGATGCGCTCGGAGAGCTGACCACCCTCCTCGTAGCCGACATATCCCGGCGGCGAACCGATGAGCTTGCTGACACTATGCTTTTCCATGTACTCGGACATATCAACACGGATAATCGCATTCTCGGTGCCAAACATTGCCTGTGCAAGTGCCTTTGACAACTCGGTTTTTCCGACACCGGTTGGTCCTAAGAATAAGAAAGAACCAATTGGACGCTTCGGATCCTTTAAGCCGACACGACCTCTGCGAATAGCCTTAGAGATTGCACTGACGGCCTCCTGCTGACCAACAACGCGCTCATGAAGCACGTTTTCCAAATTCATCAGGCGCTTCGCCTCGCCTTCCTCAAGCGAGCGAACAGGAATCTTCGTCCAGATGGAGACGACATCTGCAATCTCATGATCGGTTATCTGCGGGCGGGTGTTTTCCTTTTCCTTCTCCCACTTTTCCATCAAGCGGTTGATCTGAGCCTGCTTCTTCTCCTGCTTCTTTTTAATCTCGCCAGCCTTTTCGAATGCTTCTTCTTGAATTGCACTCTCCTTTTGCTGGTTCAATGTTTCGATATCCTTCTTGAGCTTGGATACAGCCTCCGGTGCGACAAATGCAGCCAGACGAACCTTTGACGCCGCCTCATCGACGAGGTCAATCGCCTTATCCGGCAGGAAACGATCGTTGATATAACGTGCTGACAGTTTTACCGCTGCCTCTAATGCCGCATCAGTAATCTCAACCTTGTGATGCTCCTCGTAAACGTGACGCAGTCCCTTCAGAATGGCAACCGTCTCTTCCTCGGATGGCTCCTCGACCATAACTGGTTGGAAACGTCTTTCAAGTGCGGCATCCTTCTCGATGTGCTTGCGATACTCGTCGATCGTGGTGGCACCGACAATTTGCAGCTCACCTCTTGCCAGACACGGCTTTAAAATATTGGACGCATTCATCGCACCATCTGCACCGCCTGCATCCACTAACGTGTGAAGCTCATCAATAAACAGAAGTGTCTCTCCATCATTTCTCACTTCGTTGATGACATTTTTCATGCGTTCCTCAAACTCGCCGCGATACTTTGAACCAGCTACCATACCTGCCATATCAAGTGTTACAACACGCTTTCCGGCAATGGTATCCGGCACATTGCCCTCATAGATGCGGCTCGCAAGTCCCTCTGCGATAGCAGTCTTTCCGACACCCGGCTCACCGATCAGGCATGGATTGTTCTTAGTACGTCTGCTCAAAATCTGGATGACGCGATTGATCTCCTGCTCACGGCCAATGACCGGATCGATTTTTCCCTCCTTGGCAAGCTCGGTCAGATCAGTACTATACTGATCAAGAAGTGGTGTCTTGCTATGTCCGTTTCTTGTGGACTGTAAAGACTCAACATCCTCTCTTGCAGCTGCCACATCGCCATCCTTTGCAGATACAAGTTCAATGTAAAGCTGACGGATGTTAACCTTCATTGTATTCAAAAGCTTGGTTCCGGCACAGTCAAAGCTCTTGAGCATAGAAATTAAAATATGTTCTGTTCCGACCAGACTGGAACGAAAACGTTTTGCCTCTAAGTAGCTGTTTTGAATCACGCGATATGCCTCCGGTGAAAAACCGTCAGGCTCACGCACACTCACCGATCCCGTCGGTGTAATGAGCGATGAAATCAGCTCACGCAGACGTTCCTCACTAACGCCCTGCTCATGCAAAAGCTGACTTGCCACGCTGTCCGAAACACGCACAAGACCAAGAAGAAGGTGCTCGGTGCCAATGTAGTTTTGTTCTAACTGTGCAGCAGCCTTTTTGGCCTCACCGATTACATCCTGTGCCCGGTTTGTAAATCGTTCAAACATAAGTGTTCTTCCTCCTAATGATGACGGGATCAAACAAGCTCAGGCAGTTGGCTGCGAAGATACTGTGCACGCAATTGATTGAGCTTTGACGCATCTGTCGTCTTGCTCTGTGCCGTTAAATTGGCCTCCTGCATTCCCATCATTATTTCATAAAAATTGCAATATTCCTTGAATCGGATGATCTGCTTTTCCTGCCCCCAGCGAAGCTGCGAGACAAGATGCATGCCCATCTTCAATGTCATCAGCTTGGAATAGCGTATCGTGCCGTAAGCCTTGTAGCAGATATCCTCCACTTCCAGACGGTGCTGCTCGATCGAATTGTCTCGAAGTGTGCGCTCCTGTCCGGCAAGCTGTCCTCCCACCTTATCAAGAAGCTCTAAAATCTCCTCCTCGCTTGTTCCAAGCGTTTTCTCATTATACAACACATACATATTTCCATTCAACTGTTTGTCATTGGAAAATGCCGGCTTTAATTTTAACCCGAAACGGCTAATCTCGTCAACCATGTCCTCAAACCGGCTGACAGAATCAAGAAGAGCCAGATGAAGCACTAAATACGCTCTCATACCAGTTCCGATGTTTGTCGGATACGTTGTCAGATAGCCAACATGATCGTCAAAAGCATACGGATACAACTCGTTGACATAATTATCAATCTTATCCATTTCCTTCCAGGACTGATGAAGCTGTGAGCCGACATGGCTGACTTGCATTCGAAGATGATCCTCACAGTTAATTGTCAAACTGACTGCCTCATCAGCAGAACGAATTAAGCCTGCCTGACCCGGTTCCTTTGCTGCCCGACGGCTGATCATGCGGCGCTCGCGAAGAGCATTTCGCTGCGTCTGCGTCATGGTTGACAGATCATATGTATTGTAGCTTCTTCCATCGAGACTGCCGATGCCGCGGAGCTTCTCTTCAAGCTCGCCTGTTAGCTTTTTTGCATCTTCCTTTTCTAATTTCCACGGAAATTTGTAATCACGCAGGTTGCGAAGCAGGCGGATCCTACTCGCCACAATTACATCATTCTCCGCATCCTTTTCCTCATACCATTTCATTGCCCGACTGAATCCTTTCCTGAATCTTTTCTTTGAGTTTCTTGATCTCGTCGCGGTAGTAAGCTGCCTTTTCATAATCTTCCTCAGAAACGGCTTCCTTTTGCTTTGCCTGACAGATTTCAAGCTGCTCATCTAAACTCTGGCGCTTTTTCGCGTCGGCAACCATATCCGCATGAATCTTCTTGTCGCCTGAAAAACGCGGCTTCTTGCCGGTATGGGAATTGTTTCCCTGTATCTTTTTAATACTATTATTAATCAAAAGCCCGAATGTATTGTAACAGTCCGCGCAGCCAAAGCGCCCGTCCTGAACAAATTCTTTATATGTCATCCCACAGGTCGGACAAGACAGATTCGATGCATCCTCCTCCTCGCTGCGTCTGGAATCGCTGATTCCAAGAATTCCCGACAGAAGCTTCGCAAACGGACTGTCAGAGTCCATTAACAATCCGCCAAAATCGGACTGAGATGCACATTCGCTGCACAGATTGCGCTCCGTAACATTTCCATTTACCACTTCTCGGATGACAATGCTGGCTTCCCTCATCCTGCATTGCTCACAAAGCATAATTGATTCCTCCTCATTGCTTTCCTAAAAAACAACCAAACAATTCCAAACAGCTTATTCTGCCTGCCTTGGAACGTTTGTCAAATGTTTATCATAAATTTCATCCACCAGCTCGTGGATTTCATCTCTCGATATCTGCATACAGTTGGCCTTTGCCAGTGTTACAGACAGTTCCCTGCGGATAGCCTCGATTGCTTCGATCTTATCGACATCCACGCTGACAACTGCCCCTCTTCTGCGATCCAGCTTCACATAGCCAGCCTGACGAAGCACCGTATATGCC
>CAVCPW010000232.1:0-11179 GCA_963604075.1 Anaerovoracaceae bacterium
AACTTTCAATCTTATCAGCTAGCATAAGATTATAGACCTTACGACAACAGCCAAACGTCTTTGCGAACATAACAGACTGTTCAGTTGTGGGATATAATCTGTACTTAATTGCTTTATTTGCCATTTTGTTTACCTTGAGATTGTTATAATCTTTATTATTACGACTGATTTACAATTAGATTATAATATCACGGAATACAGAAGTCAAGAAACACCGTGTCAAACGCAATTCATCCCGCCACTTATAGAGGTGGGGGATTTCTTGCTCACGGCGTGTTAAAAGGAATCGTCGAACCGCCATTTGCGTAACGATAATTGCCCTGTGAACAGTAACTATCGTAACACATTTTTTGTCATATGAGAAGAATATTAGTTGACAAGCAACATAAAAACTGGTATAAAAGAAACAAACTAAAGAGAAAGGCTAAGGACAATGACGTCCGGTAGCCTTTCTTTTGTAGGAAAACGCTTTATTGTTTTAATATGATAAAGCGAAAAAGGAGGATGGCACTATGAGGGAAAAGATTACATCATTATTGGTGGCAGGCTGTCTGACAGCGACATCATTTTCAAGTGCAGTGACGGTATTCGCAGAGGAAGAGCAGGCAGGAAGCTATACCTATAACGGGATTACATCAATGGTCAGCACGTTCAGCCCTACAGACTGGCAGATTGATTCTGAGGGAGAGCTGATCGGATATACAATGACTTCATTGTATGATTTTGATGTAAATGAGACATATGACGGCTATGATATCGTGCCGGCGGCAGCAGTGGATTATCCGGAGGATGTAACTGCAGAATATGCTGGAAATGATACTTATGGGGTACCGGCAGATGCAACTGAAGGGTATGCATGGAAGGTGACGATTCGCGATGATATGACTTGGGACGATGGCACACCTATCACAGTCGATGATTTTGAATATACATTGCAGCAGTTTTTAAACCCGGAGATGAAAAATTACAGAGCGTCTCTTTATTACAGTGGAAACGCAGCGCTAGCGAATGCAAAGGCGTATTATAATCAGGGGTCTGTAAATTATGTATTGACGGCTGACGAAGGAGTTGCTTTCTCTGATTTAAAGGAAGGCGATGATGGTCAGTACGAGACACCAGATGGAGAAGATGTTTACTTTGCCTGGACAGCCGCACTTGATAATGATACTATGAGCGGTGCAGCATTGAGCGATTATTCGGATTATTTTTCAGAGGAAGCAGCAGCGGCGCTTGACGAAGCTGTAAATGCAGACGGATATGTTCCTGTTACAAAGGAAATGATTGATTATGTATATTCAATGACAGGCTCTGATGATTGGGGTAATGAGTCGGAGGATGATTTGATCAATTACATGGCGTCAGCGGACGGTGTCGGAGAGGCAGTCGACTGGAGCAGTGTAGGATATATTAAAAATGATGATTATAGCTTTACTGTTGTGCTTGCCACACCATCTAAGCTTTTTGATTTCGAGTATGGATTTTCATTTTATCTGTTAAAGGAAGATCTTTATGAGGCAAATAAGCAGGAGACAGGCGGTGTTATAAAGTCTACTTATGGAACTGCAGTAGATAAGTACGCATCCTATGGCCCATATAAGATCACGGAGTATCAGGAGGGCAAGGTTGTAAAGCTGGAGAAGAATGAGAATTGGTATGGCTTTACCAGCGGTGAGATGGACGATTATTATCAGACAACTGCTATTAACCTGCAGATAATCGATGATCACAGCACACAGATGTATATGTTCCTTCAGGGAAATCTGGACAATGTATCACTTTCAAGCGATGATATGGCCGATTATGGAACAAGCGATTATGTTTATTTTACTCCTGCAAGTTATACATATTATCTGACATTTAATACTGATTACGATGCATTAAAGCAGAAGCAGGAAGCAACTCCTGGTGTGAATAAAGTGATTTACACTTATGAAGATTTCCGGCATGCAGTGTCTCTTGCAATTGACAGAAATGATTATGTAAAGAGCTGTACCTCAGGTGCAGATGCAGCATATGGTCTGTTAAATGATATTTATATCTCAGATCCTGAAACGAGTGAAAAGTACCGCGACACAGAAGAAGCAAAACAGGTTCTTTGTGATGTATATGGTGTCAGCAGTGTAGATGAGCTTACAGGATATGATAGTGAGAAGGCAAGCGAGCTGCTCCAGAAGGCATATGACGAGGCGTATGAAGCAGGTGACATTAATGATACGGATGTGATTGAGATTGAGTATCATATTAAGAATGCTGAGACACGTTTCCAGAAGATGGTAGATTATATTGATGCTTCTCTTAAGGCTATTGCGCAGGGAACATCATTAGAGGATCGCATAAGCGTAGTGTTAGTTGAGGATGCTGATTATTACACGTCTATGCAAAATGGAAGCTGTGATATGATCCTTGGTTCCTGGGGCGGCAACGATATGGATCCGTTCTCTATGATGGAGTGCTATACAAACCCGACTTATATCATTGAGTATGGTTTTGATACTTATAAGGATCTGACATTTGAAGTAAATGGTGAGGAAATCACAAAGAGCTACTTTGACTGGAACACAGCACTGTTAGAGGGCGAGTATGCAACAGCTGATTATGATACCAGACTTCAGGTATTAGCAGGTATCGAGGAAGGACTTCTTTCTGATTATCATATTATCCCAATGAATAATTATGTATCTGCTGAGCTGTACTCACAGAGAATCGTATTCCCGTGTGATTTCATCAATACGCTTGTAGAAAGAGGCGGCCTGAAGCTGATGACTTATACGATGGATGATGCAGAGTGGGCAGAGTATTGCGCAGAGCAGAACAATCAGCTTACATATTAAGTAGGTAACGTAAATATTCAGAACCTCATTTGCAACAAGCAATTTTGTAGGGCTCTTGATATTTGCAAAATATAACACTTGCAGCAGGGAACAGCATGATTTTGCTGTTCCCGCTGTGTGCGTTTTAAGGATAGATAAAAAATAAATGCAACGGAGGAGAAAAGATGGCGAAATATATAGTAAAACGCCTTGTGCTTGCAGTAGCAAGCTTCTTTATCATCATGTCAATGCTTTTTGTATTGATCAGATTGCTGCCAAATCCTGTAGTGCAGGTATCCGGCGGTTACGCAAAAGCGCTTGAGGATATGAGAACGGCGTGGGGATATTATGACCCGATTATTGTGCAATATGGTATCTTTTTAAAGAAAGTATTTTTGGAATTTGACTGGGGATTCTGTACCACAGTCGGCACATTTTTACAGCCGGTGGGAGAGTATTTGATGAGTAAGCTGCCGGCAACACTTTATATCAACGGACTGGCACTTGTGGTTGCGCTTCCGCTTGGTGTTATTTTTGGAATTATTGCTGCTGTATTTAAGAATAAATGGCAGGATCAGGTAATCAACGTTTTTATCATGTTTTTTATCTCGATTCCTTCATTTGTATATGCTGTCATGTTCCAGTATTTTATTGGTTTCAAGCTGGGTTGGTGCCCTCTTATATTAGACAGCGGAACGAACTATTTTTCGTGGAAGATGTTTCACTCTGCAATACTTCCGATCCTTTCAATGGCAGTCGGAACAATAGCCGGAGATATGCGACTGGTGCGTGCAGAGCTTACGGAGACTTTAACAAGTGACTACATGCTTTTGGCCAGAACAAAGGGACTGACAAGAGCGCAGGCAACATGGAGACATGCATTCAGAAACTCTATGGTTCCGATATTGCCGTCATTTCTGTCCGACGTTATCTATATAATCAGCGGTTCACTTATCATTGAGCAGATATTCTCTGTACCGGGAATCGGACGTACATATCTGGCATCCATCAATTTGCTTGACTACAGTGTATTTTTGGCAGTCAGCATGTTCTATGTGGCGGTCGGACTGCTATCAGGTATACTATTTGACTTAAGCTATGGAATTATCGATCCGCGAATCCGTATGGGCGGCGGAAAGACAAATGAGATGTAATTAAAAAGGCGGGAAAATTCGTATGGAAAATAGAGAAGAAAAACAGACTTACGAACATATTTCAAAAGAAAAATTTTCCTTTGTGCAGATGGATGAGAAGCTGCACGATAAGGAGCTTGACACAAAGCCAATCGGTTTTTTTCAGGATGCAATGATACGTTTTGCGCACAATAAGGGCGCGGTTGTCTGTGCAGTCATTTTATTTGCGCAGATCTTATTTGCAATCATTACGCCGTTTTTGTCAGACTATGAGGTAAGTGAGCATGACGGATATTACGCATATTGTCTTCCAAGGTTGAGCGAAGATCTGCCATTTTGGAATGGATGCTCGAAAAAGACAGTAAACCAGCAGACATATGATTATTATGCAGCGATTCCTGGTGCCATAAAGGAAGTCTATGGAACAACGGAAAAAGTAGTGGCAAACCGTTCACAGACGATGTATAGCATTTTGCTTGACTCATATGCGAAGGTAGGATATGTAAATGTGCTTCTGACAGAGAGTGAGTTAGAGGATGTATATGCTTATCAGGAGGAGACAGGTATTCAGCTTTTGTACCCGCTTGTAGATGATTCAAAGATCAGCTGTAAGGCATACAATCAGGATCCGAATGCATGGTTTTTGATGAATCAAAAGGGCGTGGCAACACGTGATGAGGATGGAAATTATCAAAATATCTATCTGACAGATGAGAATTCAGAGGATGGATATATGTATGTAAAGTCAAAGATGGATGGCGGACAGTATCAGATACGTACTCTTTATTCTGACTGGTATGAGTATAAGAATGGAAAGAAAGCAAGCTTTTTATTCGGATCAGATGAGTTTGGATATGACATTTGTGTGCGTCTTGCTTCCGGTGCGAGATTGTCTTTGTCACTTTCAGTAGCGGCAGCTTTGATAAATCTTGTATTAGGAATTATCGTCGGTGCACTTGAGGGTTATTATGGCGGCACATTCGATTTGATCATGGAGCGTATTAAGGATATTTTATGGTATATCCCGTCGCTTGTATTTATGACACTATTCCAGATGTATTTTTCGCGTTCGACCAGCCCGCTTTTTGCAATGTTTTTCTGTTTCATCGCATTTGGATGGATAAGTTCCTCATCTACGGTGCGTGCGCAGTTTTACCGATTCAAGGGACAGGAGTATGTCATGGCAGCCAGAACGCTTGGTGCAAAGGACAGACGCTTGATTTTCAGACATATCCTGCCGAATGCATCAGGATTTATCATTACTGTATCAGTCCTTTCTATCCCGGGTATCATCTTCTCTGAAGCATCATACTCATATCTTGGTATCGTAAACTTAAATTCACCGAGTATGACGAGTATCGGTACGATGCTTGAAAATGGACAGACAACGCTGTCGACATTTCCTCATTGCGTATTCTTCCCGGCAGTATTTCTGTCACTTCTTTTGATATGCTTTAACATTTTTGGAAATGGTCTTCGCGATGCCTTTAATCCATCGCTTCGAGGTTCAGAACAATAAATTCGGGAGGAAATAGTCATGAGTAAAGTATTAGAGGTAAGAAATCTTCGCGTATCCTTCCGAACAAATAACGGAAATGTAAAGGCCGTGCGCGATATAAGTTTTGATATTGAAAAAGGCGAGACACTTGCCATTGTAGGTGAGTCAGGTTCAGGAAAGTCTGTTACAGCCAAATCAATCCTTGGAATAAATGCTGCCAATACGATTATCGAGGGCGGTGAGATCATCTATCACGGTGAGGATCTTCTAAAGTATAGTGAAAAGGACTTTAATAAGATTCGTGGAAATGATATTACAATGATCTTCCAGGATCCGTTATCATCGCTTGACCCGATTATGAAGATCGGAAAGCAGATGACAGAGGCTACACTGTTAAATAACAAGACAAGAAGAAAGAATGCTAAAAAGGAAATCGCATTTCTGGAAAAGGAAATCGCAGCTTATGCCCAAAAGGCCGGTGTGTCAAAGGTATCTGGAGAATATACGGCAGAAGTGATCGAGAAGGCACTTTTGGAGGCAGAAGCCGAAAAACGTCCTGAAGTAGAAAAGACGATTGATGTATTAAAGCAGATACGTCCTGCATTTGAAAAGGGTGCATTAGATAAAAACGAATGCCGCGAGGCAGTAAAAAAGGCTTCCAGACAGACAGAAGCGTCCATAAACCGCATTGCACCGGAGAAAAACAGTAATGCGTATACCTTTAAGACGTCTATGAGCAGAAATCTGGAGCGATACTTCTTTGGATGTAAGAATAACCCTAAGGAAGAAGCACGCGTAAAAAAAGAGACGCAGCAAAGAGAAAAAAAGTTGAATACAAGAAAGCATGCGCCTAAGGTAGTTCCGGCAAATCTTGTCGATTTAGAGCTTACAAAGAAAAACTTGCTTCACAGTATTGATGCGCTTATCGAAAGTTATACAGAAAAGCTTAATACGCCTATGGATTGCAAGGCAGCATCCGTGCAGATGTATGAATATCTGGAAAAGCGTAAGAAGGAAGCTGTAACAAAGGTTACGAAGCAGGAAGCTTATGCAAAAGCAATACAGATCATGAAGGATGTAGGAATCAAGAATCCAGAGAAGCGTTTTAACCAGTATCCGCACGAATTTTCGGGCGGTATGAGACAGCGTATCGTTATCGCGATTGCAATCGCGGCAAATCCGGAGGTGCTTTTATGTGATGAGCCTACGACTGCACTTGATGTTACGATACAGGCTCAGATTCTTGAATTGATAAACGATGTTAAGAAAAAACGCGGTATTTCTGTATTGTTTATTACGCACGACTTAGGTGTTGTGGCAAACATGGCTGACAAGGTAGCAGTTATGTATGCGGGAAAGATTGTTGAGTATGGAACAGCAGAGGATATTTTCTATGATCCGAGACATCCATATACATGGGCTCTTTTGTCATCTATGCCATCACTTGATACAAAGGATAAGCTGGAAGCAATACCTGGCACACCGCCGAACATGATCTATCCGCCGAAGGGAGATGCATTTGCTGAACGAAATAAATATGCTATGGCGATTGACTTTGAGGCTCAGCCGCCGATGTTCCGTGTATCTGATACCCATTATGCGGCAACGTGGCTGCTTCACCCGGATGCACCAAAGATAGATCCGCCAAAGAGTGTTACGGATCGTATACAGGCTATGAGAGAGATGGAGGAAAGAGAGGCTGGCAAGGATGAGTGAGAATGAATCAAACACAATTTTAGAGGTACGCCATTTAAAGCAGTACTTTGGAAAAAATGATTTTCGTGCCGTTGATGATGTCAGCTTTTCTGTAAAGAAAGGTGAAGTACTTGGTATCGTAGGCGAGTCTGGCTGCGGAAAGACTACAACAGGACGTTCAATCATACGACTGTATAATGCGACAGGCGGCGATGTGTATTTTAAGGGACAGCGTATTGTAGCAGGAATTAGACAATATACAGATGCGATTGCAGCTGCTAAGAAAGAAAGCGAAAAGTGCATTAAGGAGCTTAAGGCAAAGGGCGATAAAGCAGGTGTTAAGGCAGAGAAAGAAAAAACGCAGGCGTTTATTATGCAGCAGAAAAAGTATATCGCTGATGCAAAAAATGATCATAAAAACTGTGATAAGCTTTATCGTGAAAGAAAAGAACTTGAGATTGAGAATGATTTTCAAGAAAAAATGATACACGCCACTCCGCAGGAACTTGCGCAATATAAAAAGGAACGCGATGAGAAAATTAAAGAGATTGCTCATATGAGTCTTGTCAATAAGATTCAGATGATATTTCAGGATCCGATTGCCTCTCTTGACCCGCGTATGACAGTAAGAGAGATCATAGCAGAGGGACTTCGCATTCAGGGAATCCGCGACCAGAAGTATATTAACGAGCGAGTATATGAGGTGCTTGAGAAGGTAGGACTGGTGCGTGAGCATGCAGGCCGTTATCCACACGAGTTCTCTGGAGGACAGCGTCAGCGTATTGGAATCGCCAGAGCCATTATTATGAATCCGGAGCTGATCATTGCAGATGAGCCTGTATCTGCACTTGATGTTTCGATTCAAGCACAGGTTATCAATCTTTTGAATGAATTAAGAGAAGAGATGGGACTAACGATTCTCTTTATTGCGCATGATTTGTCTGTAGTGAAATATTTCTCAGATCGTATCATGGTTATGTACTTTGGAAAAGTTGTAGAGATCGCACCGTCAGATGAGCTGTTTGCACATCCGTGCCATCCGTATACCAGATCACTTCTGTCAGCGATACCGCTTCCGGATCCGCATTATGAGAAGAAAAGAAAGCGTATCATATACGATCCGGACATAGATCATGATTACAGCAAAGAGCAGCCGATTCTTCGTGAGATTTCTCCGGGACACGAATTTCTTTGCAATAGTGAGGAATTTGAACGATGCAAGGCGAAGTATCAGCTGTAAGTAAATGGACATGTCACCTAATAGTGGATGTTGAATCGTTTCAAATGGAGATTATATAGTGATATGAGTGATTTTTGGAAAAAACATATCGGAAAAGTGATTAGTTTTGCAATCGGACTGGTGATTGCAGTGGCAGCGGCCTTGTTTGAGAGCAGTCAATACAAAATGATTACAAGAAATATAGTGCGTGTGGCAAGTGACGGCTGCTTCACAGCGGCCGTAATGCTAATGGGCATTGGCTTACTTGGATTCATAGATGGATTCGGAGGATTCGATCATATCTTTTATCTTTGCAGAATGTTATTTGAAAAAATGATTCCGTCAAAGACAAAGTTTGAAGAACGTGTAAACTATCTGACATATGTTCAGATGCGCCGTGAAAAGCACCAAAAAAAGACAGGCGGCGTGAAAAATATGCTGTTTGCAGGAGTGATTTATCTGGTGGCATCTGTTGTACTTATGTTGATATTTGAAAAGTGATTTGTCCCCCCAAGGTCACCCACGTGTCAGGAGTTGTTTACAATAGTAATGTAAAGAGATCACGAAAGTTGTTTTGTAAAAATATAACTCTTGACAAGTGCAAAGTGTGTTGTTATACTCTGAATATCAGCGTTGAGGAGAACAAGTACACATAAGGGAAACCGACAGAGAGCAGCCGGCAGGTGAGAGGCGCAGGGGAAGCTTATGTGGAATACCTCTCTGAGCTCTGCATTGAACTCATCGGTTCTAAAAGTTGGATTTATGTATAGTTTTGTTGCGAGATATATTGCAAAATTTATTGCTTTTGGAATTGTTTTGAAAGTAGACTGCAGCGGCATGGCAGCCGTTATCCCGTCAGAGTATTCGCAGATTGATTTTTTGATATGTTTGATATGACATATTTGTTTTTAGAACTACATTATGCGTGTACTTGAAAGGCAGTTTGCGTGAGCAGGCTGTGAAGAAAGGTGGTACCACGAGATTTCGCCCTCGTCCTTTTATTAGGATGGGGGCTTTTTGTAATTCTGAATGGCTGTAGAATTGCGAGAGCTGCGAAGCAGCAAAATATTCGTGAATTATCGATAAATAGAGAAATAAATAGAAAGAGTTCCTAGGCGAAAGTAATTAAAACGCAGAAAAGGAGAAAAAGAAAAACAATGCAGGTTTACGAAGAATTAGTGGCAAGAGGGCTGATCGCGCAGGTAACAGACGAGGAGCGTATCCGCGATCTCGTAAATAACGGAAAGGCTGTATTTTATATCGGATTTGATCCGACAGCAGACAGCCTTCATGTAGGTCATTTCATGGCACTTTGTCTGATGAAGAGATTACAGATGGCAGGAAATAAGCCAATCGCGCTGATTGGTGGCGGTACTGCTATGATTGGTGATCCGTCAGGCAAGACCGATATGAGAAAGATGATGACAAAGGAGACTATTGACCACAATGTAGAGTGCTTTAAGAAGCAGATGGCACGTTTTATTGATTTCTCTGATGGAAAGGCAATGCTTGTCAACAATGCAGACTGGCTGTTAAACTTAAACTACGTTGACGTATTAAGAGAGGTTGGACCTCATTTTAGTGTAAACAGAATGTTGACCGCAGAGTGCTACAAGCAGAGAATGGAGCGTGGATTAAGTTTCCTTGAATTTAACTACATGATTATGCAGAGCTACGATTTCTATATGCTGTTCCAGAAGTACGGCTGTAATCTTCAGTTTGGTGGTGACGATCAGTGGTCCAACATGCTTGGCGGTACGGAGTTGATTCGCCGTAAGTTAGGACAGGATGCAGGCGCAATGACCATCACGCTGCTGTTAAATTCCGAGGGTAAGAAAATGGGCAAGACTGTGTCTGGTGCTGTATGGCTTGATCCGGAAAAGACTAGCCCATACGATTTCTACCAGTACTGGAGAAATGTTGCCGATGCAGATGTTATGAAGTGTATCCGTATGCTGACATTCCTTCCGCTTGAGCAGATCGATGAGATGGATAAGTGGGAAGGCAGCCAGTTAAATAAGGCAAAGGAAATCTTAGCATTCGAGTTGACTAAGCTGGTTCACGGCGAGGAAGAAGCAAAGAAGGCTGAGAGCGCAGCAAAGGCACTGTTTGGTGCTGGAAACGCAGCTGAGATCCCGGCAGTTGAACTTAGTGCAGCAGATTTTGCAGAGGGCGAAGGCGCAAAGCTTGATATCTTAAGTCTGCTTGTAAAGGCAGGTCTTGCAAAGTCACGTTCTGAGGCACGTCGTGCAGTTGAGCAGGGCGGTGTCAGCGCAAATGATGAGAAAGTAACGGATATTAAACTTAGCTTTGCAGCGGATGAGATTCCGGCAGAGGGACTTGTACTCAAGAAGGGTAAGAAGAACTTTAAGAAGATTGTCGTTGCATAATGATCATGAATTAATAATCATAGAGACAGGTATTGACGTAAGTTGGTGCCTGTCTTTTTTGTGTGAGTAACGTGAGGATACCTACAATAATCCCCCGCGGTGTTTCCTCGTATCTAAAAAACGGTATGTTCTGATTTACGAAGAAGGAGCAGAGAGTGTATTGGTTCAAAGACTGATACACTCTTTTGCTTTATGAAAAGAAGATCATCATCTGCATAGAATAAAGATACAAATTTCGTGAAGAAGAATCAAGCTGTATATATGGTAATGAGAGTGGCAATATTTAGAATAACAGGAGGTTGTGTCTATGAAACAGGGTGTACTGGTCAAGTTTTTTTGTAACACTTTGTTCGATAAATACCTATCTGTAACGAGCCTTCATTGGTGTTAAATAATTGTTGTATGAGTGAGGGCGAACATAGTTGTACCAGTTT
>CAVCPW010000233.1:0-11293 GCA_963604075.1 Anaerovoracaceae bacterium
ATTACATTCAACAGGTACGCATCACGCGCGCCAGAGATTTACTTTTATCAACAAATCGTCCGATCTCTGATATCGCACAGTCTTGTGGTTTTCAGAGTTTTTCGCAATTTAACAGAATTTTCCATCAGACATACGGTCAATCGCCATCGGCAATGCGCTCCAGTTCTACTACACTCACCAGCCAGCAGTCAAATCTGGAACTGCCGTAACACTTCCTATCTCGCTGCCAGCTTTTTTAGCCACTCCTCTACTGTTTTGGCATTTCTGTTTATGATAAGCTCTTGTGGAAAATCCAACTCATCAAGAAGCTTTCTTGCATGATTATATACGCCGACATATGTACTAAAATGTGCATCAGAATCTACGCTGATATATGCATCATATTTCTTGCACTTTGCTATAATGTCACGGCAATTTACAATAGAGGACGGTCTTACATTAAAGGTTGCCTCATTCAACTCAATGGCCTTTCCGAGACGCGCCGCCTCCTTGATGACCGTGTCATGGTCGTATGGATACTCTGCCGTACCTGTATGCCCTAAAATATGCACTTTGGGATTTTTCAGTGCATTCAAATAGGCATTGGTATGCTGCTCTAGTGTACCTGCCGCAAATGTATGTGAATGGCAGGATGCCACGATACACTCCAGTCTTCCAAGAGTATGCTCAGATAGATCAATGTGTCCTTCATAATCCAGAATATTGACCTCTGCACCCTTCCACACTCTGATTCCGTGAATATACTCAGGTAATATTCTCATATTTGAAAAATGACCTTCATATGGCGCATCCGGCTCTGCTGGGCCGTGATCACTCATATTTATACCCTCTAGCCCATTTTCAAATGCACTGCGGCAATTCTCTTCCAACGTGCTGTAGGCATGCGTACTTGCAATCGTGTGTGTATGAAGGTCTGTTTTTATCTCATAATTTCTCATAATATTCATTTTCCCTCTACATCAGTTATTTTATGTACGAATGCATTATTCATTCGTACTCTCTCCATGCGTATGCCACTGTCATTTTGCTTTTCAAATAAAATGGCATCGTGATACAAGCAATGAAATTTCTCAGGATAATCAATATCCTGATGAAAGTGGCCAAACATCCAATATCGGTATGATATTTTCTTCCATACGCGGCATAAAATATCATTTGTCACAGAAAGGTCCTTATCCGGGAACCATGCTCTCACCATGCTCTCCGGAACGGTATGTGTCATAACAAGATCAAATGTATTATTATTTATTGAAATAGACTCTAAAATTCGTTCTTCATCCTCTGGTGTAAGATCCTCGTCCGGCTGCCAGATATCCGGATGATTCTTTTTATAGCCCGGTCCTGTTGTACTTGCGCCGATTGCAAGTATTGAAAATCCATCCACCATGCAAACACTTCCTCTTTTCAGATAATAAATGCCGGCAGCGGCTTTTCTTGTTGTATTCAATTCTACATTGCAACCATGCTCTTTTAAAAGTACTTCCTTTTCTGCCTCATCAATTGCCGGCAGACGTTTCAGCACATTATAATCTTCATGATTTCCATCAATAAAGAATATAGGATACGGCAAATTTCTCATATAGTCAGGCAAATGCATCTCTTCGCCTTCTTTTGTATCGTTTCTGTTATCTGTAAAATCACCGCAAATAAAAAGTGCATGGATATTTGGAAGTTTTCTTAATCCCGCTTTGATACTTTTTTGTCTTTCCCTATCAGACGGAAAATGCACATCACTTATTACTGCTATCATGTTGTCACTCCTTTTAATGTCTACGCTCGTAAAATTGCATATTATACAAAAAAACTGTTAAGGGACTGGTCAAGCGGATATTCGCAATCCGCTTCGCTACTCGCCTGATTTGGTTAAAAAAAGCGAGAGCCGTGTAAGCTCCCGCTTTCTTTATTAATTCATTTTAAAATTTACTTTGCTGTTTATTATTCAGCTGCAGTCTGCTCATCATACATAGCTGCTCTCTGCTCGATAATATCGTTCAGACCTGCATTCTGCATATCGCTCATTAACTGCTCCTGTAAAGAATCAAATTCTTCCGGCTTGCAGCTTGTCAGTCTGTAAACATACTCGATCAGGTCAGTACGAATCTGAGTACCATACTCATTCTCAGCCTCTGGGTTGGTGGAGAATACCGGATAACGATACTTGCCGATAGCTACGGTATCGTAGAAGTTCTCATACCACTCCTGAGTATCGATCGGATCCTTACCCATAGCGTTCTCAACAATAGCAGCCTCATCATCCATAAATGTGAAGTGCTTGTTTACAATGTTGTAATCATCAAGAGTAGTCTTGTAACCCATGGAACTTAACTCATCACTAGTAAATGCAACCGGAACACCGTTCTCACTAACTTCATGCTCTGGAGTATAAGCTACGTTCTCAGCATTTGTAGGATCTGCTAACCAGTTCAGATATGTCATACAAGCTTCAACCTTGTCTTCGCTTGCTGCCGGGATCATGATCCACATACCATACATCTGCTCGTATACGTTACGGATCTCGCCGTTCTCCTGAGTAAAGCACTCAACCGGAACGAATGTAGATGTACCAAGATCATTGTTTAAGGTATGGATGTTATCCCACTCAGTGCTATTATCATCCAGGAAGAATGCAACCTTACCAGCTGCGATATTTGCCTTATATACAGACTCATCAGTATCAGTAGCGAAATCCTGAGAAATAATGCCATCATTGTACAGTGTATTCAGTTCCTTGATACCGTCTAATGCGCCATCATGAACAACTGCATAGTTCTCACTGTAGGTATATGCATCCTTGTCATCCTCGAAGGTTACGTAGGAACCAACAAAGTTCAGGTATCCCTTCTCTGTATCCTGACGTCCGCTCATGCCCCATGTAATCATATCCGGATATGCTTCATGGATTGCATACAGATCATCGATCAGCTCTTCCTTTGTGGTCGGAACTTCAAGACCTAACTCATCCAGGATATCCTTACGGATGTAAGCGGTATGACGTGGATTCTCGACTCCTCTCTTAGACAGAATAGCATACTGTGTTCCTTCATACATACCCATGTCCTGAACCTCACCACAGTACTCCTGAATGTTGGTTCCGATGGTCTCATAAGCCTCTGACAGATCAGCCAGACCGCCAAGACTTGCATAGTTTAAGAAGATGCTCTGATCATAAGTGAACAGGATATCCGGTGCATTTCCACCAGTCATCATGGTGTTTAATACATCGTTACTGGTAGATCTCGGAACAGCTACGAATTCAACCTGAATACCCAGATCCTTAACCTGCTCGTTGATCCACTCACTCATCTTGTTTTCCTCGATGGTCATACCCTGCGGAGCATCACCACGATCCCACAGCATAACACGGATAGTTGTGAGCTCATCATCTGCCATTGCCGGCATAACGCCAAGGCTGGTCACTGCCATTGCTGCGGTCATAACTGCTGCAGCTGATTTTCTCATCTTTCTCATTGAAAACTCCTCCTATAAAAGATTTTTTGTAACTGTTCGGGTACTCGTAACTGTTAAGCACTTTCAGGCTATACGACATAGGAATAGTTACACCTCCCCCAAAAGTCACATTCTATGCTGTCACTGCCTGCATTATCCTCACCGGACATACAGGCAGACATGCACCATTTGATAAATAAAAGATCAACCCTTTACTGCACCCAGCATGATACCCTGAGTGAAGAACCTCTGGATGAACGGATATACAACAAGCATTGGAGTCATGGACAGTGTAATACTTGCTGCCTTAATATTCTCTGCAACGAGCTGCGTGGTACCACTCTCCTCTGTGCTGACATTTACAGCCTCAATCATCTGCTTTAATGCCATCTGAACGGTATGCAGACTTGTCTTCTGTACATAGTACAGCTGATCATCGATACCATTCCAACGACCTACTGCATAGAACAGGCAAAGAGTTGCAATAGTAGGTACGCAAAGCGGAATTGCAATACGATACATAATCTTGAACTCACCGCAACCATCGATACGAGCTGCCTCATACAGGGAATCATCGATACTTGCGAATGCTGTACGCATGATAATCATGTTATATACACTTAATGCACCCGGAATGATCAATGCCCAGATAGTATCAATCATACCGAAAGACTTGATATTTAAGTAGTTCGGGATAGTACCAAGGTTTAAATACATTGTAATAACGCAGAACAGATTAACAATCTTTGAACCCTTTAAGCCTTTTCTTGAAAGCGGGTATGCAAGAAGGATAGTCATGATCATATCTACTGCTGTTACAACCAGCATCAATATGATGGAATATCCGAAGGAACCTACAAACGTACCACTCTTTAAAGCCTTAACATATGCATCTACATTAAATCCGATAGGGAAGATGAATACTTCTCCTTTATTGATTGCAGCACGGCTCGAAAATGACATTGAGATGACACGAAGCACCGGGACAATGGCAATCACACTGATTAAGATAAAAAAGATAACCCAGAATGTCTGGAAACGGCGATCTTCTTTTGTTTTTAATCCGCCCATTACATAACACCTCCCTGTCCCATTTTCTTAGCGATCTTATCAAAAACAAGCACCATGACGATACCGATTACAGACTGGAACAGACCAACTGCTGTTGCATAGTCGAAACGGCTCTTTCCAATACCAATTTCGTATACGTATACACTAAGTACATTGGATGCATCCTTAACAAGCATGTTACTCATCATATAAGGACGATCGAAAGCGATGTTGATAACCTTACCAAGCTGCATGATAAGCAGTGTGGAAATAGTTGGCATAATCTGAGGAATAGTTACATACCAGATACGCTGAAGTCTGGTCGCACCGTCGAGGTAAGCTGCCTCGCTCTGTGACGGGTCAGTTCCCATAAGGGCTGCCAGATAAATAATAAGTGAATAACCGGCTGACTGCCAGATACCCATTACCCAATAAATGATACGCCACCAGATCGTATTTGTTAAGAACGGAACAGTAGGTATACCGAATACACTAAGAATTCCGTTTAACAGGCCGTTTGCTGAGAACAGCTGAGTACTGATACCAGCGATGATAACCC
The DNA here is from genome assembly GCA_963604075.1 of Anaerovoracaceae bacterium. GTDB lineage: Bacteria > Bacillota > Clostridia > Lachnospirales > Lachnospiraceae > Anthropogastromicrobium. Next base: position 5,057 of record CAVCPW010000233.1, read on the forward strand.
ATGAAAGGAAGTTTGGCAGATACAGAATAATCTGTGTCATCTTTCTGATACCTGTGCTTCTCAACTCATTTAAGAAAAGTGCAAGGAAGATTGGAAATGGGAATCCAAAGATCAAATCACCGATGTTTAAGATCAACGTATTCTTTACCGAGAACCAGAACTCACTCGATCCGAATGCCTCCTTAAAATACTTAAATCCAACCCACGGTGACTCCCAGATTCCTTTAAAGATGTTGTACTTTTTGAATGCAACAACGATGTACAGCATCGGCTTATACTTAAAGCAGATCAGCCAGATAACCGGGATTACCATCATCGCATACAGCTGCCAGGTATTTCTAAGGTATGTTTTCCAGTTGACCTTTTTCTTTTCTACACCAGGCGTTGTTTCATTTGCCATGTCCGCGGCCCTCCTTTTTTTTATTTTCTTCAGATTTTCTTTCGAATTTCTTTTGAATTTGTTAAACTGATTATAACAAAGAACCTGCTCAAAACGCTATGCGTTTTTGGTCTCTTTCGCATGAAAACCTTGCATTTTTTGCTTTTTTATTTGTAGGTTTTTTACATTTTACCACAAAAATCGTTTATAAAGTTGTATTTTTTGTGATTAAACTAGTAAAAATGTCTTAATCTCAAATGGTTTGATCTCAAAATCTGCTTTTTGTCCATCCAGCACCATCATTTTTTCCTGTTTTTCCATCAAATCACATTCCCATATCTGCTGTGGTTTCAAGCCTGATAAATCCCACGTCACATTTGTGCGGATACCGTTAGATTCATACATACGCACAATAAGACCTATTTCGTCTTCCGAACGTTTCACAGAAGTCACGATAACATTGGGTGCCGATACCTCACACATGGAGTAACTTTCAGTGAAAGATGTGTTGTATGGTTCTACTGTTTTTTCTGATACTCCTGCAGATACAAGTGGTGCAGCTGGTTTTAATGCCGAAATAATCGGTTTTTCATTTAATAAGCCTGCCTCGTGCACGACTTTGGCACTCCGCCAGTCCCCCATATGCGGCATAATAGCATATGTCAACTCATGCGTGCCCTTGTCTGCGTCTGGGAATGGAAAGATACCGGATGTCAAAAGCGTCAGACCAAGTGAGCTGTTCTCTATAGAATAGCCATAGCGGCCATCGTTTAATAATGCCACACCATAACCTGGCTCTGACAAATCAACAAAGCGATGCGCACATACTTCAAATTGTGCACGTTGCCAGCTGGTATTCTTGTGCGTTGGACGTTCTATCACACCATACGGAATCTCGCAAGCTGCTGTTCTTGTCATCACATCAAAATGAAACTCTGCCTTTACAAGCTGCTGCTCTTCTCTCCAATCCATCTTTGTCTTAAAGTCAATGCGTCTTGTGTGCGCAAAAAATACAATATCCTGCTCGATTGTGGAGGATTGATAAGAAAGTACAGTATGAAGTACGGCACAAACGTCGCCAAACTCAGTCAACTGGCACGGCTGCACAGCTGTCATCTTCCAGTGCTTTCTTGTATAATATGATTCCACATTCCATGCATCATAATCCTTTGGGATGTCCTCATAAACAACAAGTTCATTTCCAACAGTTCCTTTTTCAATCAGCTCACGCTTTGCTTCCTTATCATAAAGAGACGTGATCTGACCGAGCTCGTCCCATGAAACAACATACCACGGTGTCTCAAGAATCTGTGTATCGCAAAGGATAAATTTCTCTGTAAGCTTCGTCTTTACCTGCTCTGACATTGATGCCTCTGTGTTGGCAGTTTGTGCATTGTCTGCAATCTGCTCATCTTTTGTGGACTGTGCATCTTTTACGGTTTGCTCAGATGCATTTTTCTTTATCAGGCGAAGGCTTCCCTTTGCCGGAAGTGCTGCCGTTAAAAGAAGTGTACCATCCTTCATACGCTGCATGCTGTCTACATTTGTAAAGCAAGAAATATTTATATTAGAATTTCTATTAAGGCTTCCATTTAAATTTCCATTTGAATTTCCATCAGATGATGCATCAATGCCATATTCTCTCTGTGTCTGTGCATCCAGTACAATTACCTGCTCTGCTGCAAAGCCAAGCGGATTCCATACTGTAATACCATCATTTGATGCCAGGATTTCAGATACTTCCGACAGTTTCGATGCGTCCGATTCTTTGGATAATTTGGACAGTTTCTGCAAATTTATTGATTTTGCCGCTAATTCTGTCAACGCCTGTTTGATGATCTCCTCATCCATCGCTTTAATCTTTGCGTAGTCGATATCAGACTGCTCATAGACCTCACCAATTGCCGAACCCGGCAGGATATCATGAAACTGATTTAATAGCAGAAGTTTCCATGCCTTGTCCAATATTTCCTTTGGATATACATACGCATTTGTTGTCACATTTGTATTTTCGTTGATATTCTCATTCTCAGTTTTCTTATTCATCCACCAGGCAAGTGCTGCCAGCCACTCAGCCTGCTGATTCTTATTTTCACAAATGCGGTTGTTTTTCTTGTTCTCTGCTATAGAGCTGAACGTTCCACGATGATACTCAAGGTAAAGATCGCCATACCAGGTATTTAACTTTTTATTCTGTAAATTTTTATCTAATACCTGTAGGTATTCCTTCAGTCCGGACAGCTTCACCTTTGGAACACCCGGAATACCGTAAGACAAACGTCTGCTCTCCTCGAGCATTCCCTCAGTTGGACCGCCGCCACCGTCTCCATAGCCATAAATTGTCAGAACGGCATCGTTTAATTCTTTGTTTCGATAATTCTGCCATGTTCCCATTGTCTGACTGGCATTTTGTCTGCCATTATAGGTTACTTCGCGTACAGGCTTTTCGAAACGCTCAGGATAAGTTTCATAATTCTTTGTCGTGATGTAGAGACCCGTCACGCGGCTTCCATCAATACCTTCCCATAAAAATGTATCGTCCGGTTGCTGATCGGCATCATTCCATCCCATCTTTGTTGTCAGGAAATAGCGAATACCGCTTCGCTTCATAATCTGCGGCAGCGCACCTAAGAAACCAAATGCATCCGGCAGCCACAAAATCTCCTGCTCGTCAATGCCGAGTTCTTCCTTGAAGAACTTCTTTCCATATAAAATTTGACGTATTAAGGATTCTCCGCTTGTTAAGTTGCTGTCAGATTCCAGCCACATCGCACCATCTGCTTCCCAGCGTCCTTCCTTCACACGTTCCTTTACCTGTTCAAAAATTTCCGGTGCTTCTTCCTTTACATACTCGTACAGCTGCGGCTGACTTAGGAAGAAACGATACTCTGGATAACGCTTCATTAAATACAGCACTGTAGAAAAACTGCGGACTGCCTTCTCTCTTGTCTGGCGAAGCGGCCACTTCCATGCGACATCAATGTGGGTATGACCGAGCGCATACACAGTCGGTCCATCAGTCTCCCACTCCTCTTCGTACAGATTTTCCTTTAACCATACACTGGCTGCAGTCAGAGATTCACGATACTTTGCACTTCCCTTTACACGAAGATCCAACAGATCACCTGCCTGATTTAAAATCTCAAGCAGCTTTCTTCGTTTCTCTTCCTCCGGGCGCATCTGCTTTGCTGCCTCAAGCGGAAGCTTCATATCATAATAAAGCGCCTCTGCCTCCAACTCCTTTTCAAACACCTTTATATATAGGAAGTTACTCTTTCCAGAGCTATTTACATATGCATACAGACGAATGTCATATGTCTCACCCGGCACTGCGCTGTCACTCAAAATCACCTCATGGTGATTCAAATCCATCGCACAGGTCAGCACGCCATTTACATAGACCATAATCTGCGGATTATCGGTATTCCAGATATCATCTGCGCCAGTATCCAGCGAAAATCCGACCATACGACCTGCCATTGCCTCGGTAAGTGTCACTGAAAATGCAAAAATTGCGTGATAATCCGGACCTCCCCAAGTATCGGAGCAATCAAATATCGGCCAGTTGCTACAATCTTCGAATACACGACTTCTCTTCGCATAGCCTCTTGTATGTGCCGCATCAAGATTCGGTGCTACGCCATATTTTTTATTTTCATCCTCTTCGCTGTCTGTCATTGCAGAAATGTTACTGCCGTTATTACTATTTTTGTTATCTCTATTATCTTTGCTGTCATTACTATTATTACTATTACTATCAGTATTGATAGCATTTTTATTAATATTATCGATAACATTCTTACTGGCATCATCTGCCATCAGATCAAGAAAACGTACCTGCGAAATCACTTCTAATGTGCTGCGTCTTTCACTGTTTAGGCGATTCACATACGCTTCCACACGATTTAAATAATCAAGCGGTCTCATTTTTTCCTCCCAACGAAAATCAAGGGCAACTTTCACCTCAGGTTTTCTTTTTAATTCGTAACGATTCAAAGCCTTTACAAAATTGCCTTTACAAAATCACCTCTTGCAAACAAGGTTGTGAATCGTTACATCTATTACATATTATACTATTATGTGTTACGTATGCTTAAGCAAACAAAATCGGATTGGCAATTGCAATATTGTTTTCGCCGCCATCTGCAACAAATACAGCCCATGCAGCATTGCCAAAATCAAATGCCTCTGCCGTAACGTCGTAGGCAAATCCACCCTCTGCTGCATTCGCTTTTGTACAAATCTCAATCCTCTTATCCGCACCTGTATACATCCAAATATGGTTGATCGGTTTCTTTGAGAAAACATGAACAGACAATGTGCCTGTCTTATCTGTAAGTACTGCCTTCTCACCATAAAAAGCTCCATTTACACTTGCTGTCATGAGCGGTCCATTGCTGATGAAGCTGCGTCCCTCACGGATTGCCTGAAGAATTTCTTCTGGATGATTCTTACCATTTGTATATACATAATTATGAATGTTAGACGGTGTGTTAGACTGTTCTACCCACATTAACAAACGCGGCCATACCTTCTGATACATTTGTGTCAGATATGATACCTTTTCATTCATCTGCACCGGATAAATTTCTGGATGGTTCATCACGGTATCCATCAGCCAGTCTAACCACTCAGTCATGCCAAAATAATCATCACCGTAAATATTATGCGTATCGCTTCCGGTCGTTGCTGTAAGTCGCTTGCCCTCCTCTAGCAAAGACAGCCACTTCTTAAATGCCTTTGCGTTGATCGTGCCAGACGCAAATGGAGTCGCACCATTCCAGATCTCTATGGACTCGAAAATTTCAACCATATCCCAGAATTCACTGTTGTAGCGGGTAGAAAAACTTACATCAAATGGATGGTTTACCTGCGGCAGACCGCCTTTCTCACGAATCTCGGTGCAAATACGGATAAATTCATTACGTAGCTTCTCGGTGGTGCGATCTTTTCCATTTGGGATGTCGTAGATCACATCATCGTCCACGCCTAGCTGAAGCACATGACCATTTGATGTTGAAATTTCCTTGGAAACAATTGGAACGAAACTGTGGTTCTGCTGTCTCCATTCGTCATGATTTAAAACATTATGGTGATCGCTAAGTGCGCCAAACTGCATGCCAAGAGACTTCATTGAACGGCAAATCTGCTCTGGTGTTTCAATAACCGGGTCGGTTCCACCGTATGCTGGACTGCTGTATACGCTGTGATGATGAAGATCACCTGCCATCCAGCCATTATCGGTCAGATGTGCAATGCGCGTAAGCTGTGCTGCTTCCGTTGTCGTGTTGTCCCTTGTAATCTCAAACGGCACAATTACGGTATTATACTCCGGTCCGCATGTCACCTCTGCCTCATAGCTTCCGCATGGCAGCTTTACAGATAACGTACCGTCCTCCTCTGTAACGAAACGACGAAGTGAAAAACGGGTGCGAATCTTATGCTCCTTGTTGCTCCAGATTTTTACCTGTGCCACGGTCGGGATATTGTTTTCTGTTACGGTAAGTGCAAGTGTTCCAAACTCGGTACCAGGTGCCTGCAAGTTATAGTAATAACCCGCTTGAGCTGCGCAGCGCTGTAAAAACTGCATCGTATTCAACAGCTCCTCTGGGTCTAACTTTGCCAAAGACTGCTGTGATTCGGAAACTTTTTCTGCCTCTTCTTTTGTTCCTTTTTCTTCCGTCTCCTGTGTGGTTTCCATTTCCTTCCAAAGCTCGATTAGCTTATGAATCTTCATTATTTTTTGCCTTCTCTCTTCTGCCTTTTTCTTTTTGTTCACGAGGGCGGTTCGACAATTATCTCAATAAAAGCAACTAATCTCACTGCTCATTCAGGTTGTCAACTGCCCACCACCTAAA
>CAVCPW010000234.1:0-8071 GCA_963604075.1 Anaerovoracaceae bacterium
CAAATACAACCGGAAGCTTTAAATGCTCGGATCCGTTAGTCAATCAGCTTCAAAGTAACATTCAGTGGGGGCAGCGCGGCAATTCTCTTCTGGTATACACTGACTGCCCACAGCGAAATGAGCGTATGGGTTGGACTGGTGATGCACAGGTTTTTGCGCCAACTGCCGCCTTCAACATGGATGTTCAGTCCTTTATGAATAAATGGCTGCTCGATGTGCGTGATGGTCAGCTGATGTACAATCGTCAGGGCGCCGTTCCGGACACAGCACCGCTTGGCGGTGATAACCGTCCGGCTGGCTGCGCCGGCTGGGCTGACGCTTCGGTAATTGTTCCATGGGAAATGTATCTAGCTTACGGCGACACTCGTGTGTTAGAAGAAAATTATGAGTGCATGACACGCTGGATTGCGTACCAGAGTCTGGATTCCCGCCAACACTGTGGTCTTCGCACTGTGGACGGCACACCGCGCCCGGAGCAGTCTGATTTCTCCACAAAACCATTTATTCAGGTACAGCAAAGTCGCGGTGATCATCTGACCTTTGATGAGTCAACACCTTTTATCCTGACTGCGACTGCCTATGCCGCCTATGTTGCTGATCTTATGGCTCGCATTGCCCGTATTTTGGAAAAGCCAGACGATGCTGCCCTCTATCAGAAACGCTTTGAGAATATCCGCACTGCTTTCCAGGAAGCATGGGTACAACCTGATGGTTCTTTAGCCTACTGGGGTGAAATGAGCAAAGGCATTCCTCAAGCAGATGGCACGATCATTAATCAGACGCGCTATAGTGAAGAAAATGGAAGCACACATCATCCTAGCCAGACTGCCTATACGCTTGCAATCGACTTTAACCTGATGCCTGAAAAGACAATGGAGCACACGATTCAATATTTTGTTGAATCGATTCATCGAAGAGATGATCATCTATCTGTTGGTTTCCTTGGAATCAGTCATCTGCTCCCGGCTCTGACAAAGTGTGGTCAGACTGAACTAGCATTTACTTTATTAGAGCAAAAAGGAAACCCAGGCTGGCTCTACAGTGTCATCAACGGTGCCACTACGATCTGGGAACGCTGGAATTCGTACATTGCAGAGACTGGAACCTTCGGTGATGTGTCCATGAATTCGTTTTATCACTATGCATATGGTTCCATCGGACAATGGCTGTACCGCACTGTTCTTGGCATCCAGACAGGAGAGGCACCTGGCGAGGCCGGATATCATCGCATCTTCTTGACTCCGTCCTGGAGCGGCACTCTGACCTGGGCAAAGGGCGAACAGGAAACCCCATTTGGCAAGATTGTTTCCTCTTGGGAAAAGAAAGACAGTTCGGTTGTATATCGCTGCACGATTCCAGCGAACACGACTGCTCGTCTGACCCTTCCGACTGCAAATCACAATCAAGTACAAATCCTTGAAGGTGCTGCAATGGCAGCTCCTGCTGAATCAGGATTTGCTTCCTTCGAGCTGGTAAGCGGAAGCTACGCGTTTCAAATTCACTAAAAACAGCACTTCCATTGGATTACAAAATTAAACTAATTTCATTATAAAAAAGTTGAAAAGGCAACCATGCGTTTAATGGTTGCCCTTTCAATCATTTTCACTAGGAGTTTTTATGTATCACGATCTTACAAAAGGAAATATTTCCCGTTCTCTGCTACTGTTTGCACTGCCAATGATGGCAGGCAATTTATTGCAGCAATTTTATAACATTGCAGATACGCTAATTGTCGGGCGCGTGTTGGGAAGCAATGCGCTCGCGGCAGTTGGCTCCGCATACACACTGATGACATTTCTGACATCTATTTTTCTTGGTCTCGCCATGGGTTCAGGCGCACTATTTTCAATTTATCAGGGACGACACGACACTGACAGCTTAAAATCTGCAATCGTTCACTCTTTTGTGTTGATTGCGCTGATCACATTAATTGTAAATGCGATTGTCTATCTTTTTATGGAACCGATTTTGTCTTTCTTAAAGGTTCCAGATGATGTCATTGACGGAATGCGTGATTATCTGTATGTCATCTTTGCCGGACTTATCGCAACATCTCTCTACAATTTTTTCTCGTGCCTCCTTCGCGCACTGGGAAATTCGACGGTTCCGCTCGTATTTTTAGCAATATCTGCCGGATTGAATATTATTCTTGATCTACTGTTTGTCGCAGTCTTTCCTTTTGGCATTCGCGGTGCTGCCTTTGCGACTATCATTGCGCAGTATGTCTCAGGAATCGGCATTTTATTGTATGTGCTGATAAAATGCCCTGAGTTTTTGCCTGCGAAAAAAGATCTTCGCTTTCGCAATGACATTTTAAAGGAAATCTTTAACCTGTCATCTCTTACGTGTGTACAGCAGTCTGTAATGAATTTTGGTATTCTGATGGTGCAGGGACTCGTAAACAGCTTTGGTTCTACAATCATGGCTGCTTTTGCCGCTGCCGTAAAAATTGACACCTTTGCATACCTGCCGGTACAGGATTTTGGTAATGCATTCTCGACCTTTGTCGCACAAAATTATGGAGCAAACAATCATGACCGCATCAAAAGGGGAACCAAACAGGCTTTTGCAATCAGCATCATCTTTAGTCTGATTATCTCAGCTCTTGTTTTCCTGCTTGCGCCGTGGCTGATGCAAATCTTTGTGAGTGCTTCAGAAACTGAAGTTATCACTGCCGGTGTTCTCTATCTTCGCGTGGAAGGTGCCTTCTACTGTGGAATCGGCTGCTTATTCTTACTCTACGGATATTATCGCGCAATCAAAAAGGCGGGCATATCCGTGATCCTCACGATTCTCTCGCTCGGCACACGCGTACTGCTCGCCTATATTCTCTCCGCCACTACAATTGGTGTGGTTGGCATCTGGATGGCTATCCCAATCGGCTGGGGCATCGCGGATGCTGTTGGCCTTATTAGGATGCGTTCGACTTTTTCTGATGGTACAAAATAAATTTAAATGCTAACATCGTTCTTTTGGTCATTTTTGTGTCTTTTTTGATGATACAAAAATGTGCATATCAAAACCGTAACCGGAACACTTAAAACTACGCCAAAGCTTCCTGCAAGTCCTTGCATAATCGCAATACCTATGTTATTCGAATTGATGATCTGCTGATATGGAAGATCATAAGAATAATCGAGTAACAGCATACTTACGTTGCTTCCGACAAAAGCAAGGATCAATGTGTTACTGTCAGTTCCCATCATATCGCGTCCAATGCGAAGACCACTTCGAAACAGTTCCACGCGCGTCATCTCAGTGTTCTGGGCATATACCTCCTGCATGGAACTGCTTACAGACATTGCTACATCCATTACAGCTCCTAACGCTGATATGAGAAGACCAGAGAACAAAAGGCCTCCGACCTGAATTCCATTTGTATTCCACAGTGTCATCAAACTTTCAATATCCGAGACGTTATATCCAGTTATTCCTGATGCCATACTAAACAATTTTGCTGACACACCTGCTATTACTACACCAGCTAATGTTCCAAGTGTTGCCGCTATCGTCTTTCTCGTTGCACCTCCGATAAAGAACATCGTCACGAGTGTTGTCAAAAAGCATACTAACACAGACACCCAAAATGGCGAATAATTAAGATAAATCAACGGCAAATATACAAATATCATGCAGAAAAATGTAAATACAAGACCAAGGCATCCCTTAAGCCCCTGCTTGCCTCCTATGATGACAAGCGATAAAAGATACAGCAGGGCAAACGCATATACGACCCATTCACGATCCTGTGAATATACACTTGCTACTGTCGTCTCTCCCGCCACGCTCTGCATGACAATTATTTTCATTCCCTCTGTGCATGTTGCACCAAACAAATATCCGGAGCTGCTTGTTATTTCAAGCTCCTCTCCCTTTCTCACACCTGTAAGCATACGCACACGAACCTTCTGCTCGCCAACACGGCTGCCATCTTCCTGTACGTTATCCTCTAACACTTCTACTACAACAGCTTTTTCGAATGTCTGTCCTGTACGGACTACCAGTTCCGTTTTCTCTACTTGGTTTATTTTCCAGACAAATATTGCAAACAGACATACTGCCAATACAATCAGAAAATACCAGACCTTGCGGTGCTTTGCGCCAGGTCTGGTATTCAATTTATATTTTCCTAACAATTACTTTGCTGCGCTTGTTGTCTCTGCGCTTGTTGTTTCTGCGCTTGTTGTTTCATCAGACTCGCTGGCAGCACCCGTCTTCTGAATTGTGAATGCATCATCAATAGTCTCTACACTTCCATCTTCCAATACCTGATAAGTACTGATAGAGAAGCTGTCCTCTGTCATAGTGATTACAGAATAGCTTGGGAGCCAGTTCTGGCTACGAACTGCGATGTAATCCTGCTGTGAACTGATAAGCTCGTAATACTTAGAACCGGATGCTGAGTTTGCTGTCATATACAGAACACCCTGCGGATCTGTTACAGTGTTACCTTCTACATCCTCGATGGTGTAGCAATTGTTATCAGTCTGGAATGCCTCAAGTGCAGCCTCTGCATCTGTATCGCCTTCTTCAGGAGCCAGTTCAATCTTCTCGCCGCTCTCAATATTTGTTGCGTGTTCCCAATCGTAATCTGTTCCATCCTCATTTAAGGAGAACTCATAAGACTGATGTGTCTGTCCATCACCATACAGAAGCTTTGAACGGCTATAGGTATGATCATGTCCCTGAAGTACTACATCGATATCATAGGAATCAAAGATTGGAGTCAACTGTGTACGAAGGATCATACCATCTGTATCAGAATGATCCAGACCACTTCCGTAAACATCCTGATGGATAGTTACGACTCTCCATGTTGCATCTGGGTTACTCTCTACAGCTTCCTTGATAAGCTCCTCATGTTCAGCAACATTATAGTTATTAGTATTCAGTACGATGAACAGTCCATCACCGTATGTATAATAGTAATCTCCACCTGCTGCTGTTGTTCCGTAATCAGATGCATTCGGATTGTTGAAATGATAGCTATAATCTGCATTTAATGAATCGTGATTTCCGATAGTGGTTGCTGTTGCCAGACCTGTCAATACATCTGCTGACAGATATGCAGCATACTCTTCTTCTTTTGCTTTTCCTGTCTTGTTGACCTGATCACCTGCTGAAATCATAAAGTTGATATCAGGATTCTGCTCTAATGCAGCAGTCAGTGTGCGGCTCCATGCAAATCCATCATTTCTTGCTGCGGTATTTGCTGAACCTTCATCATTTACCAGATCCTCTCCATTCTGAGACTGACCCTTTGATGCACCAATCTGCGGATCACCTACATACAGAATCTTAACAGTATCCCAGTCCTGTGTCTTATATTCGCATACTTCGCTCTGCTCACCATTCTTCTCTACAGTATAATAATAGGTAGTATTCGGCTCAAGACCTGTTACTGTTACATGATTATATTCATAAGCGGTATCACCAGTCAGGCTAGTATCTACATCACCTACAGTTCCGGTAAATGACTCTAAAGCATCTTTATCAGTTCCAAAGTGAACAACAGGAGTTGCCTCACTATCTGTCTTTTCGCTATACCATGCAAAGTTAAGCTGTGTCTCATCTTCACCTGGGGTAATGGAAACCTTTGTATAATCAGAACTTGTCTCTTCCCAGTTAGCTACCCACTCATCCCATCCGGACTCTGCTCCGGTAGCGCTGCTGTCATTATAATGATCGGTTCCTGCAAATGCTGTTGCACAGACACCTGTCACTGCGATTGCTGTCATTAAAGCTGTAAGTGTTCTTCTTCTCATAACCATGGACTCCTTCCATTGTTCCAATCACTTTTTCCTTTTTTATTTTCTTATTTTTCATTATTTACTATATCTGTATTTTTTGCAGATATTCAGTGATGGATAGTTGGCTGGAAAGAACTGTTTGGGCCCACCGCATTTCTCCCTCTGCCGTCTCGAAATATAGCACTTGATTTTTATATTGTCAATTCAATTTAATTCATTTTTTCACATTTTACCTTCTATTTACACAGAGGTTTCACGCATGATACACTGCTTACCTGTTGTTTTCATTTTTGATTTTTCGATTTTTCTTTCTATGTAAACCACTCCGACTTGTAAAAGTCGGGTTTTTTATTTAAAGTCAAGCGGATATTCGCAATCCGCTTCGCTACTTGATTTGGTTAAATTAAAAACGATTCAAATCCACATATTCACCTTGCATGGATCTGAATCGTTATCACATTTTTTAGCTTTGCTTTTTTAATTTTGTTCTTTTATTTTATTCTTGTACATACTTGTCGTACGTTTCATACAGATCATCAGATGTAAATGCAGCTGTCTTGTAAAAATGAAAATTCTCCCAAATTTCCTCGGAAATGGCAACTGTATGCTCCTTTGCATAGTCTATGAAACTTTGTGACCATGCCGCATAGCGAAGCTTTCCCAATACCTTGCTCTCGTTTGTCGCGCTAAGTTCCTGATCAAAATCATCTACGCATCGAATCAGATAATAATTTTCTTCTGTCTGGATGATATCACTGACATCTCCATCGCTCATGTAAATCGCCGTCTCCTCAAGAAGTGGATTAAGCGTTCCACGGCTGACTTGATACTCAATCTGTGAGAAGCGGCTGACTTCTTTTGCCACATTTTCAAAATCCTCACCGGATGAAATACGTTCTTTCGCACTCTCGATAGTTTCTAATGACGGTGTTGCAATCAGCTGAAGAATCATGACTCGCTTATCATTGTCGCTAATCTCGGTATTGATATCAGCGCTGAGAGCGTCAATTGTTTTCTGCGCGACTCGATACTTTTCGTATAACGACACCACCTTTGACTCGTCTCCTTGCACATACTCTTTTTCTGCTTCAGACAAGCTGCCATAATAATCCGCTGCCGCTGCCTGACATGAAGCTTTGTCATTATCATCAAGCGTCACACCAAGACTCGATGCCATGTCATTTAACAGTACCAGCGTACACAATTCTTCCTTTACCCTGCCATCGCGCAAATAATCGGAGAAATCACACTCTCCGGCATCTTCATTCCAGAAGTCCGTATCTCCCATATTTTCATAGTACAAGTTATAGCGAGTCTGAAAATCCAGAAAGACCAGACTGCACTCTTGTAAGCTCAGTCTGGTTTTCGTTCCGCTAAGAAGAATATGATCGGTCAGTGACGTCGAAAACACCACACTCTTACAACCACCAAGGCAAAAACTAGCAAGGCATACTGCCAGGCCAATTCTATATTTTTTCAATGTTGATTCCTCTTTTCCATTGTCATGTTTCCAATATTTCTCGTTCCTGTAACCTCGTAATTGTCAAGCAGATATTCGCAATCCGCTTCGCTACTTGCTCATAACCAAATAACTGCTCCTCAGTTTATCAGGAGGCGCTTGCACGCTTCCTGATACAAGCAAGTCCCCACCACTGCTTATTGCTTTTCGCAATTGAAGCAGGGGACTTACTCGATTTGGTTAAATTTTTCCGGCTCTCGGTCACGGGAACGAATACAATACAGCATTCCGCTCGTAAAAGAAACGACTGCCTTATCATCACAAATTTCATTGCTGATGCAGCGTGTACTTCCTTTTCTTAGTGTAAAGTCTGTGACGTTATATGCAAAACCACTCAATGTAATTCCCTGCGTCTGATCCGTGTAAGACAGAAAAGATACGTACTTCCAATGTTCCATTTTCTCTAACACTGTAGGACGATCAATCAGACGAACCCGATTCTGCCTGTCCACAATCTCACATTCAATGCCTGCCTGAAGTGGCATTCGAAGAAGCTCCAGATTGCCTAGCATATGGTCAATACGGCCGCCTGTTGCACCTGCAATCCAAATGATGTCCGGCTTTTGCTCTATTGCAAACGTAACAGCAAGCTCCGCATCAGTCTCATCTTTCTTGGGCGGAAAGTCAAGCAAACGCGTTTTTCCATTTCCCTTGAACCACGCAAGAACATCCTCTGATACCGTATCAAAATCGCCTAATCCGCAATCACAAGGTATTCCCGCCTCCAGAATTGTATCAAGTGCTCCATCTGCCGCAACAACAAGCTGCGGTTCAAATTTTCCATAGCACTCCTTTAAAAACC
>CAVCPW010000235.1:0-2529 GCA_963604075.1 Anaerovoracaceae bacterium
TTACAGGCAAAAAATCCGCAATGGAATGAGAAAAAGAGTGTGGATGTACTTTTGATACTTTTAGAAAAGCAGCTTGCAGAAAGTGAGAATGAACAAAAGCAGTTAGAACAGGCTTATCAGACTGCACAGCAGCAGGCACAACGCTTACAGTCAGATGAACAAATTTTAAAAAATGGCATAGAAGAAGAAAAAAAACAACTGTCTATGATGTTGGAAGCATATGATGGTGTAGTGCCAGATAAGGAATTGCTAAAACAGGAGCAGGAAACGTTAGCATTTCAAAAAGAACAGGTTTCACAGGCATGTCGGACGCAGTTTGCTGAGAATGAGAAGAATCGTGCAGTACTTCTTGGAGCGCAGAAACGATATGCTGGAATGCAAAAAACTGAGAAAAAATATGTCTGGGTGAAAGAACTTTCCAATACAGCGAACGGTCAGGTTGCAGGCAAACCCAAGATTGAGTTGGAAACCTATGTGCAAATGGCATATTTTGAGCGAATTTTACGTCGGGCAAACCTTCGGTTAATGACGATGAGCCAGGGACAGTATGAGTTAAAGCGTCGAGAGGACCCTGAGAACAAAAAAGAAAAAGCAGGGCTAGATTTAAATGTCATCGATCATTATAATGGAAGTGAGCGCAGTGTGAGAACGCTTTCTGGTGGTGAGAGCTTTCAGGCAGCATTGTCTCTTGCACTTGGTCTTTCGGATGAGATTCAATCTGGAGCGGGTGGTATTCAGATTGATACCATGTTTGTGGATGAAGGATTTGGCTCATTAGATGAAGCAGCACTTTCACAGGCATTGAAGGCATTGTCGAATCTGGCAGATGGAAATAGGATGGTCGGCATCATTTCCCATGTAGCAGAGTTAAAGGATTCAATTAACAAAAAGATTGTCGTCACAAAGACGGTGGGAGCAGACGGTCCTGGCAGTCATGTACGGATTGAGACGAACTAAGATAACATGAACTAAATAATGTTGAAAGAATGATAGAAAGGAACATTTATGAAAGTAGTAACATTTGGAGAAATTATGCTGCGCTTGAAGACACCGGAATATCTTCGGATTGTGCAGGCACAGAGTTTTGAGGCAAGTTATGGCGGGGCAGAGGCAAATGTAGCAGCTGGACTTGCCATGTTAAAGGACGAGGCAACATTTGTGACAAAGCTTCCAGATAATCCGGTTGGTCAAACCGCTTTAAACGAGCTTCGTCGCTATGGAACAGATACTTCTTGGATTTTGAGAGGCGGAAAGCGTCTTGGTATTTATTATTTTGAGAAGGGAACTGATATCCGTCCGACAAATGTTGTGTATGATCGAGCAGATAGTGCATTTGCATGTTCAACGCCAGAGGAGTACGATTGGGATCAGATTCTTGCAGATGCAGATGTTTTCTTTTTCTCAGGAGTTACACCTGCGGTAAGCGAAACGGTAAAAGAAAGTGTATTGGATGCACTTCACTGTTGCCAGAAGCGTGGAATCGAAGTGGTTTGTGATTTAAATTACAGAGCAAAGATGTGGGATAAGAAGACTGCACAGCATGTCATGCATGAATTAATGCCATATGTTACGCTATGTATTGCAAATGATGAGGATTTTGAGGCATCACTTGGGATTCATGCATTTGACGGAGATATGTCCAGAGGAATTGAGCAGATTGATACATATCGTCAGGGAATGCAGGAAATTAGGAAACGATTCCCAAATTGCAGGGCAGTAGCAAGTGTGCTTCGCAGTATGCATACAGTTGAGGATGGGAAATGGATGGCGATTTATTTGACAGGAGATCAATTTTATGAAAGTCCGATACATTATGTTCATAGCTTGGAGGCTGTGGGGGCAGGAGATGCATTTGCAGCAGCCTTAATTCACATGCTGCTAAAAAAAGAGAGTCCGCAGTATACAATTGATTTTTCTATTGCGGCAAGTGTCTTGAAGCTAATGATTCAACATGATTTTAATATTGTGAGTGAAGCAGATATTTTACATGTTATGAAATCAAATGATGTGAATTTACAGCGGTAATAGTAGTGGCAGTTTGTGTTATTTGTTTTAATATAATAATATAATAAGTATCTTACAAACAACACAACACAAAAGTAGCATAACTTAAAAAGAAAAACAAATTTCATCCCATTCTTCCTCTCTCAAAATACAAATCTTTTGCAAATACAATATCGAAATACAAGACCAAAAAGAAGGTAGTAGAAAGGAGATGATACAGATGATGTTATTACCAACTGAAGAGGAACTAAAATTGATTAGAAAAATGGATAATGCCAAGACAGAAAGTGAGAAGGCAAGAGCAGAAAAAGAGTTGAAAAAATACCTCAACAGGCAGGAAGCAAAACTAAAAAATTGTCCTTTTGCTCATTAACAAAGTACTGAAGGAGATACACGACACCTCAAGTGTTGCAAAGGCACAGATCACAGTAGCACTTGAGGTGTATGAATTGACTGTGGAGAGATACGCAAATAAATGATCGCTTATTAGTCGTTAGTAATACCACTTACAAGAATCTTTTCTTT
>CAVCPW010000236.1:0-6815 GCA_963604075.1 Anaerovoracaceae bacterium
CCTTTGATGTAATCGAATTCATGGGACTTCATAGAAGCCATTTTTTCGATTTTCTGGATGTCCAGCTTCTTCATACGCTTACGGGTACGCTGTGAAAGAATACGATCAATTGCCAACTCATTTGTGACAAAGACATATTCATACTCGACATGCAGATGTGCACTTCCGAAGTAAGCTGCTGCTGCCGCGGCCAACAGTGCAATAAATCCAAACGCACTAATCACACTGACATAAATCGCAATCAGAAACAGCACAACGATACCAATGTAAAACGGAACCGCAAGTGGAGACTTTTTACGCTTTACCAGCCACTCGGCATAAATATCATTATTCATACCTTCTCTCCTTTCATCCTGCCCGGTGGCAGTGAAGATATTTAAATTATTATATATTACTTTGATGAATTTTAAAAGACCTTTTTTAAACTTTTTTGAAGTTTAGTGAAATTTTTGTAGAAAGATACTGAAATGATACAGGATTCTGTCGATTTGCTTGGCAAAACCGCTTCTTCCTCATGTATGGCGATTCCTCTCCCCTCTTTACTTTGTGATAATACCCACGGATTGCTCCGCTTTGCTCTCGCAATCCTACAATCATTCGGATTCCATCACTTGCTTCGCAAATGACTACATCCTCATGATTGGACGGTTCCTAAAAAGACAGGGAGCACCTCGTGCAAGCACGGGTGCTCCCTATCTTTTTGTAACCTGGTATTATCACATCATTCCGCCCATGCCAGCGCCTGCCGGTGCTGCCGGGGTTTCTTCCTTAATACTTGCAACTACAGACTCAGTTGTCAGTAAGGTAGAAGCTACGCTTGTTGCATTCTGCAGAGCGCTTCTTGTAACCTTAGCCGGATCCAGGATACCTGCCTCGATCATATCAACATAAGTCTCATTGTAAGCATCATATCCTACACCATCCTTTGCCTCACGAACGTTGTTGATAATAACAGCGCCCTCAAGACCTGCATTGCTTGCGATGTGGAACAGCGGAGCCTCGAGTGCCTTCATGATAATCTTTGCACCAGTCTTCTCATCTCCCTCAAGGGAAGCAACTAACTCAGCAACCTTCTTGGATGCCTCGATATATGCGGTACCACCACCTGCAACGATACCTTCCTCAACAGCTGCTCTGGTTGCATTTAATGCATCCTCCATACGCAGCTTGCATTCCTTCATCTCAGTCTCGGTAGCTGCACCAACGCGGATAACTGCTACACCACCTGCTAACTTTGCAAGACGCTCCTGCAGCTTCTCCTTATCAAACTCAGAAGTAGTCTCAGCAAGCTGTCCCTTAATCTGAGCAACTCTTGCATCGATATCAGCCTTTTCTCCACATCCGTCAACAATAACGGTGTTTTCCTTCTGAACCTTTACAGACTTTGCACGACCAAGCATATCGATTGTAGCATCCTTTAATTCATAGCCCAGATCAGAAGAGATTACAGTACCGCCAGTCAGAATTGCGATATCCTGCAACATTTCCTTTCTGCGATCACCATATCCCGGTGCCTTTACGCCAACCACCTGGAAGGTTCCTCTTAACTTGTTTACGATAAGAGTAGTAAGAGCCTCACCTTCAATATCCTCAGCAATGATTAACAGCTTTGCGCCTGCCTGAACGATCTGCTCCAGTAACGGAAGGATCTCCTGAATGTTGGAAATCTTTTTATCTGTAATTAAGATATATGGATTGTCCAGAACAGCTTCCATCTTCTCCATATCAGTTGCCATGTATGCGGATACATAACCTCTGTCAAACTGCATACCTTCTACCAGGTCTAACTCAGTCTTCATGGTCTTGGATTCTTCGATGGTGATAACACCGTCCTTAGAAACCTTCTCCATAGCATCTGCAACCAACTCACCTACAGAATCATCTGCTGCTGAAATTGCTGCGACCTTTGCAATCTGTGCCTTACTGGAGATTGGCTGACTCATTCTTGCAATCTCTGCTACTGCAACATCAGATGCCTTCTTCATGCCCTTTCTTAAAACGATTGGGTTAGCACCTGCTGCCAGATTCTTCATACCTTCGTTGATCATTGCCTGAGCAAGTACTGTAGCTGTAGTGGTACCATCACCGGCAACATCATTTGTCTTTGTAGCTACTTCCTTAACCAATTGAGCACCCATGTTCTCAAATGCATCCTCAAGCTCAATCTCCTTTGCGATGGTAACACCATCGTTTGTGATTAACGGGGTGCCATAGGACTTATCCAGAACAACATTTCTTCCTTTCGGTCCGAGGGTTACTCTAACGGTATTTGCCAGTTTATTTACACCAGCCTCTAAGGCTGCTCTTGCTTCTGCGCCATATTTAATTTCCTTAGCCATGATTTTACTCCTCCTGATACTATTTTCAGTTTCACTTACTTTATTGCTTTCTTTCACTCCAATTGATTCTTTGATCTCAATAATAATTCCGAATCAATCGATTACTAATTCAATTTTTTTGAATTACTAATTATTCTACAATTGCAAGAATATCGCTCTGCTTTACAATAATGTAGGTCTCATCTCCAAGCTTTACCTCTGTTCCGGCATACTTGGAATAAATAACAGTCTGACCGACCTTTACCTGCATTGTTACTTCTTTTCCATCAACAACTCCGCCAGGACCAACTGCAATGATCTCAGCCTGCTGTGGTTTTTCTTTCTCAGAACCCGGGATTACAATACCGGACTTTGTAGTGGTTTCTGCAGCGACCTGCTTTAATACAACTCTGTCACCTAAAGGTACTAACTTCATAATGGAAACCTCCTTAAATAAAATAAATATTCTACTTTTTATTATAGATCTTATTTTCTTTTCTCGCGTCTTATTGCTAGCACTCATTTCATCTGAGTGCTAACGATGACATTGTTTATAATACTGATTTTGCTGAAATATTGCAACCCTGTATATTCGTGTATATTCTCACAAAGCTTTTATTTTCTCTTGTTTTCTCATTTATTCTATTATTTTTCTGTTATTTTCTTTTCTTGTGTGAAACTTGCATTTAGTCTTTCCATTTTATCCAAAATAGGGTATACTGATCATGACATCCATATGATACCGAACAGCAAAATGCGAAAAAATGCTGTTCACATACGGTATCGTTGGCAAAAAAGTTCATGAAAGGAGTTTGCTATGGTTAAGTTTATTAACAAAGTGACCAAGCTGGCACTCAAGGGCGCTGCCGTATGTACCGGAGTTGCAGCCGGTGCCGCAGTGCTGCACAAGTACGTGAAGATTCAATCGAATTGCAGTGGATGCGGATCAAAGGAAATTAATTTTGATGAGAATCTTTATGATGCTCCCCCCGAAGAAGATGAGGACATTAATACCGCCTCGACCGCAGACACAAACGAAACGGAGGAAGAATCAGATGCGATCTCATCCGATGAGGCGACCGATTCTTCCAGCCGTCGCTATATCAATATCCATGTAGCCGGTAAAAATAGTAATGTGGATATCAACATTGATAAAGAACATCTTCTTGATGATGCTGCAAAACTGGTATCAGAAGCCGCTCATCTTACTAAAAGTTTAAGACCAGGTTCTCACAGCGCAGAAGAAACGAAAAATGCGGATGAGGAATCCAAGAAAACTCAGAGCGAATCCGATGAAGATTCCCATTTTAGCTTCAAGGACATGGATGCAAACAATGACATTGCAAATCTTGACATTGAAGATCTTGGTGTGGACATTGACGAGGATTTAAGCGAGGGTGTTTCTGATCTGTATGCAATGGATGGCGTTGAAGAAGGCGCTGAAGTTACCGCGGATACTGAGGATACTGAGGATACTGAGAAACACGCTGAAGTTACCAAAGATATTGCAAAAGAAGCGGCGAAGCCAAAGGCAGAGGAGTGGAAAAATGAAGCTCCTGTAAATTCTTCGATACATCTATAATGTGTCCAATGGAATGCTAACAATTTATTAAAACATTTTTTCATGCAATTAATTTTTCACGTAAAAAACGACCGGGAAACCGGTCGTTTTTTCCTTAAATCAATCAGACATTTTTCTTTTTGTCATCCAGTTCCATGATACCATTTGTCTTGATCATGGCTCTTGGAATGGAATCCTTGGAGTTCTTCCACGGTGCATCCTTAAAGCGGTAATCAAACTTGTCTGCAAACCAGTCAAGTTCCTCTGCCAGACGCTTCATATTATCCAAATACAGCTTCCCTGTAATCTCAGTAAACTCGTCAAGCTCTTTCTGATTTAGATACTTTGCGCCTTCTTTTAGCAAATCGCCGTAATGCTCGGTACAAAAGCCTTTGCCCTTAGCGTAAAGCTCACGAAACGACGAATCGCTCTTCCACGTTGCCACTACGGTATGCAAATAACGCTCAAAGGTGTTGTTGATACGGTTACAAATAAAGCAGGACTTATTCAACTCGTCGATATAATCAGTCAATGGATTGCTTGTCTCTTTTTTGAAAAGAGATGCCTTTTTGGGCGGCATCTTCATGCGCTTTTCAATTTCTTTGTTTGTGCGGTCGATATGAGTCTTTAAGACCAGAGCAAGACCCAGTTTATTATTCTGATCAAACACCATTTTCATGTGTGTCTTACAGAAGCCAAGCCGGTCGGTCTCCATGCGGATATCATCTTCCATGTAGCTCGGCCCCATAGTGAACTCGACTGCATTATTCTCGAGAAGCGTTTTCATTGCACAAATTGGGCACTCGCTGTCCATGGCAAACGCATCATTAATCGGAATGGTATACAGTTTTTCTTTCATTCTCTTTTCCGCTCCTTATTTTGGCAGCTTGAAACTAGACTTTAAGGAAACAATACGATTAAATACCGGCTTTCCTTCCTCGGAATCCTTACAGTCTACGCAGAAGAAGCCATTGCGCACGAACTGGAAGCTGTCATAAGCCTTTGCATCCTTTAATGCCGGTTCCATTACACAATCCTTCAATACAGTCAGAGAATTCGGATTGAAATTTAAGGTACCATCATCATTTAACTTACCTTTTTCCTCATCAATCAAATTCTCATACAAACGGACCTCAGTATGGAATGCAGTCTTTGCTGCTACCCAGTGAATGGTTCCCTTTACCTTACGGCCGTCCGGACTGTTACCACCCTTAGATGCCGGATCATACGTTCCGTGAACCTCGATCACATTACCGTTCTCATCCTTTACACAGCCAGTGCACTTTACAAAATATGCATTCATCAGACGCACTTCATTGCCTGGGAACATACGGAAATACTTCTTCGGTGGCTCCTCCATGAAATCCTCTGCCTCAATATAAAGTTCTCTTCCAAACGGAATCTTTCTGCTTCCAAGCTCTGGATTCTCAAGATTATTGACCGCCTCAAGCTCCTCTATCTGATCTTCCGGATAGTTATCGATAATCAGCTTAATCGGGTTTAATACAGCCATTACTCTGGCACGCTTTAACTTTAAGTCCTCACGAATACAGTACTCAAGCATTGCATAGTCAACGGAAGAATTTGCTTTTGACACACCACACAGATCAACGAACATGCGAATGGACTCTGGTGTGAAGCCGCGTCTTCTCAGTGCACTGATAGTAACAAGACGCGGATCATCCCAACCGTCTACTACGCCATCCTCAACAAGCTTCTTAATATAACGCTTTCCGGTAACAACATTGGTCAGATACAGCTTTGCAAACTCGATCTGCTTTGGCGGCATCTCAAACTCGCACTCTCTTACAACCCAATCATACAGCGGACGATGATCCTCAAACTCCAGTGTACAAATTGAGTGAGTGATGTGCTCAATCGCATCCTCGATCGGATGAGCAAAATCATACATCGGGTAGATACACCACTTGTCCCCGGTGTTGTGATGCGTCAGATGAGCCACTCGGTAAATAACCGGATCTCTCATGTTCATGTTCGGTGAAGCCATATCGATCTTTGCACGAAGTACTTTCTCACCGTCAGCGTACTTGCCATTCTTCATATCCTCGAACAACTGTAAGTTTTCCTCTACGCTTCTGTTACGATATGGGCTCTCCTTGCCTGGCTCTGTCAAAGTTCCTCTGTACTCGCGAATCTGCTCTGCTGTCAAATCACAAACGAATGCCTTCCCCTTCTTGATCAGGAATACTGCATACTCATACATCTGATCAAAGTAATCTGATGCAAAGAACAGTCTGTCCTCAAAATCAGCACCTAGCCACTTTACATCCTCGGTGATAGACTTAACAAATTCTGTCTTCTCCTTGGTCGGATTCGTATCATCGAAGCGAAGGTTGAACTTTCCATTGTATTCCTTTGCCAATCCGCTGTTTAACAGAATAGACTTTGCATGTCCAATATGCAGGTAGCCATTTGGCTCCGGTGGAAATCTGGTCTGAACATGGTCATATGTTCCCTCTGCCAGATCCTTGTCAATGATCATCTCTATAAAATTTTTAGAGACAGTTGCCTTTTCTTCTTTATTCTCTTCCAGGACAACTTCTTTGTTTTCCATAGTAGTCTTCCTCCTTTATTCAGGCGCAATGCCACTTAACTATTAGGATATGTCAAAGGTCTTTAAATGTCAACCTTTTCTCTAATCTTTTCATTCACGAGCCACTCTGCGGACACAGTTTGATGATTATTTTGTAACACAAAAAGAGACTTTCTGATTTCTCAGAAAGTCCCACCAAAAAGCTGATGACGGGACTCGGACCCGTGACCTCCTCATTACCAATGAGGTGCGCTACCACCTGTGCCACATCAGCTTATTTTATTTTTGTCGATAAGCGACCATTCTGATTACCCAGAAAGACTTACCAAAAGCTGATGACGGGACTCGGACCCGTGACCTCCTCATTACCAATGAGGTGCGC